>CAJPOF010000016.1 GCA_905372235.1 uncultured Treponema sp. | reverse complement strand
TAATATATTTTTTTTGCGTAAACCTATTACATTTTTTTATATTGACAATGGCTTCAAAAAGTGTTGACAGATTGATATAAAGCGAGTATAAACTTTGCCCCGTATTTTACCAAATTTTGAAAATCCATTGACTAAAATGTCCGTTTTGGTATATATTGAGACCACTGTATGGAAAAACTGGCAGAAACCGGACTAAAAGAAGCTCTTTCCTATCTTGAGTCAGGAAACCCCATTCAGGCTAAAAAAGTTCTGGACAACAGTTTTGTTTACGGACTTGACAGCAGGGAGATTTTCTTTACCGGAAAGTGCTGCATTTTTTGGCAGGACATAATCCTAAGCCTTCCTGATGATTCAGGTCCGTTCGAGCGAGGTGAGACCATCCTTGCGGAATGGAAAAATTTTCTTACGGCATTCAGTGGACAGGAGGACCGCTATGAGCCTGCAATGTATGCGGTATGCAGGGGCGTGTTCTCTTTGGCTCTGCGAAATTTTTCAAGGCTTTTGGACGAATCGGATCCCATGCAAAGAGCGGAAGTCCTCAGGAAAGTCGGTCTATGCTACAAAAAACTGGGAGAATTCGACAACGCAAAAACGGCTCTGTCAGAGGCGAACCAGTTGCGGACGGGACAGGCGGATGTCATAGCGGATCTTGCGGACTGCTATGCGCTTTGCGGAGACGACAAGGCATCGAAGGTTCTGTTCAGGGAGGCGTTCTACATAGATTTCAAGAAGATAGACATAGATTTTCTTGATTCCCAACTTATAAAAAGGCTTGTGGAAAAAACGGCGGAAAAAGGGCTGTCGGGCGATATGCTTAAAGTTTGGATTCCTGTGTACGGAGTCATTTGGGGGGTGTTCAACGTAAAGCGTTCCATGAAATCCAGAGAGGTTAGCCGGCTGAAGCAGGAAATCTTTTCGTTGGAAAACGAACACAAAGATCCATCGAGGGTAACACCTTTTCATACGCCGCGTCTTTTGAATCTATATTTTTGGCTTGTTGACTACTGTCAGGCTGTTTCTGATGAGAAGCTTATCAATGAGATATTACTTAAAATTAAAGTGTTAGATACATCTATCTATAATCTTTACGTGAAATAGTAGATTTTACGTAAAACTGATTTTGGCAGAGTATTTCAAGAGTTAGTAAGAATTTTAGACTAGGAGTTTTTTTATGGCTGAAGAATTAATCAAATCCGTTCAGGACATGCTTAGGGAAGAGACTTGGACCCGGGCATCCATAAGCAATTATTCAAAGGACAAGTTGATCGAGCTTGCGGCCATCGTCGAAAAAGCACGGAACGAAAACTGCGTCAAAGAACTACAGGAAATCTGCGACGAACATCTTTCCCACCAGAAGGACAGTATAATCGCTCTATACATTTCGGGCATGCTTTCACTGCATCAGGATGCCCTTGACAACTCGAACATCGTTTCCCTTGTGGATATCTTTCAGAAAAACCACAAGGAATCCGTGGTCGAATATCTCTGTACAAGCATAATCGAGCAGGACGCGAACAACAGGTTCGCTCTAAGGACTCTGATAGACTATTACAGAGCACAGAACGACGACAGGGCTTGGGCTCTATGCGTTCAGCTTGTGAAACTCGACTTCGACGAGGCGGACATCGCAAAAGACCTTGCGGTGCACTTTGAAGTGATCGGGGACGACGAGAAAAAAAAGGAATACTACAAAAAGGCAATCCTTAGGTACGTGAACAACGGGAATATGACCGCGACAAAGGAACTGTGGTCAAAGCTTGTGAAACTGATTCCCGAAGAAATCGACTTTTTCCAGCTTGTAAAGCGTAAGGTGGCAAAAACTCTCGGCGACGACAAAACAGCCATTCTACTTCAGGAACTCTACAACTACTACAAGGACAAAAAAGACTGGCGAATAGCCATCGACCTTCTGAAAGAACTTCTTACGCTCGACCAGAAGGACACATGGGCAAGAAAAGACATAACCGAATGTTACCGTGGGCTTTACAAAAATCACAGCCATCTTGAAGAATACATACGCTCTTCGAATCTTGAGCAGTCCTACAGGAATGTCTTCGAGGCGATAGGAGATTTTGAAAAACACATAGCGTTCGATGTCGGACACTACGTCTTCCACAAGGCGTGGGGCGTCGGAATCATAAAGAAAGTCGATTCCGACCAGCTTTCCATATGGTTCGGAAAGACAGCGGACTCAAAAAAAGAGCCCGGAAAGAAGGTGAAGGTGCTGAACTCGATGTCGCTAAAGATGGCAATTTCCGCGCTGACCCCACTTTCGGACAAGCACATTTGGGTCATAAAGGCAAAAAACTTTGTGGAACTCACCGACGACGAAGGAAAAGCTATAATCGACGAATCCACAGGAAAACCCAAACGGATTCCGCTTAAAGAGAAAGTAAAGAACGACAAAGAATGGACGCTTGAGACGATAATAAAGAGTTTCAATAACAACTGCGACTTCAAGAAAATAAAGGCGGAACTCGTTCCTTCAGTTCTTAGCGCAAGCGAATGGACGGCATGGAACACCGCTGCAAAGCATATCCTTGAGACGAACGCAAAATTCGGCGTGAACCCGAACGACATAAGCCTTTATACGGTGCGCGACCACGAAATCAGCAAGGAAGAAAAACTTGCAAACGAATTCAAGGCGCAAAAGCAGTTCTTCGCAAGAATAGACACGCTCATGAGA
Source organism: uncultured Treponema sp. (assembly GCA_905372235.1). Taxonomy (GTDB): domain Bacteria; phylum Spirochaetota; class Spirochaetia; order Treponematales; family Treponemataceae; genus Treponema_D. The sequence continues at coordinate 35,566 of CAJPOF010000016.1, read as the reverse complement.
TTCGTGGATTCCGACGAGACCGACAAGTCAAGCGAGATGTTCGCCGATATGTTCAACTATTTTGCAGGATTCGTGAAGGCGCTTGAAAACTCGGAACAGCCTGTAAAAATCACAGAGCAGTTTGTCGCAAGTTACCTTGTGGTTCTTAGAATAACATCGACGAACAAGCAGCTTTCGTTCCCGGTAAAATGGACTTTCCAGCAGATTTACGAAAAAATCCAGGATCCTCGCGAAATGTATCTTATGCTCAAGGACACAAAGAACACCTCGCTTAGAAAGGATTTCCTTACAAGCGTGAAGATGCTTCCAAACTGGACAGACGAATACATAAAGCTTTTCCCGACAGTTCTTAGCGGAGAGATGCTTGAAACCCTCATAAACGCAGGGCAAGTCGAAAAAATCCAAAAACTTGTCACGACCTGTTATGAAAACTCCAAGGACTACAGGAACGCAGTCCTGTACTTCTTCAAGGAATGTCAACAGAAAGACTGGTATAAGGCGGTTGCAGTAACCTACGAAAAGCAGCTCATCACGCTTATCCAGCTTGTCGAACTTACGTTCAGGGAAATATCGAACCACGTTAACACGACGGAAAACAAGAAAGTCAACAAGAACGCGACGCAGCTCCTGTTCGGAAAGGACGAGGCTCTTCTATCCTATATGCTTTCCAACAACGAAGAGTCGATAAAAAGGATGTACACGCTCGTGGACGACCTTACCGACCTTGACCCTTCTTACAAGCAACAGCTTAGAAACAAAATCCTTGAAAAATATCCGGAGTTCAAATTCCATGTTTCCGAAGAAAAATCCAGCACTCCGAAGGGAATGTATGTAACGGCAAAAAAACTCAAGGAAAAGCAGGACGAACTGGAACGGATTCAGAAAGTGGAAATTCCGGAGAACGCAAAGGCAATCGCGGACGCAAGGGACAAGGGCGACCTCAAGGAAAACCAGGACTACAAGGCGGCAAAGGAATACCAGCAGGAACTGAACCAAAAAGCCACAAAGATACAATCGGAACTGAACAGGGCGATTGTCTTCGATCCTACTACGATAACCACCGCCATTGTGTCGTTTGCGACCGTCGTTACATTGCACAACAACTACAGCAAAAAAGACGAGGAATACACACTCCTTGGACCATGGGAATCTGATCCGGGAAACAAGATCATCTCGTACATGGCTCCGTTCGGAAATGCAATCATGGACCACAAGGTCGGCGACAGCATAAAGTTCCAGATAAACGAATACAACTACGACTACACGGTAAAAGAAATCAAGGCGGCTAAAATCTAGTTTCCTTGAAATTTCAAAAATACGGAAAGGCAGGTCTTGATTTTCAGGACCGCCTTTTTTATTTTGGAGGCGAACATGGCACATCGAAAACTGTTTGAAAACGTGTATTTCATTCCGGGATTTACGAACGTGGGCGTGATAAACGCGCCGTCGGGAAAGAAAAACTACATCTACCTGATTGACACAGGCACGGACCGACATTATGCGGAAGAAATCCTTAAAGAACTTTTCGTGATATTTCCTGATGGATTTTCGATAAGAGCCGTCATAAACACTCATGGACATTCCGACCACGTAGGCGGAAACGCATTTTTACAGGCGACGCATTCAGCCGAGGTGTGGATTTCAAAAAAGAGACAAAAATAACAGATGACACTTTCTCGAACGTAAACCACATATGGGGAGGAAAGGCAATCCCGGAACTCAAAATGTGGTATTCCCTAAAAGAGAATTTCAAGCCTACAAGAATAATAAACAAAGACGATAAAATAACGCTGGAGGACGATTCGGAAATCTCTTTCGTAGACCTTTCGGGTCATTCCGCAGAACAACTTGGAATTCTTTACAAAAGCAGAGACAAAAAAAGCGTTTTTTTCACAGGAGACTCGTATCTTGGGCTGGACGAACTTTTCAAAGCGAAAATTTCATTTCAGGAAGAGCCGCTTACTTCTCTTTTCACCATGAAAAAACTTTTGGACATGGATGCAGACTTTTTTGTCCAATCGCACGGTCTTGTTCCCGGAACAAAGGACGAAGTAAAAGAAACAATCACCGGAAACATCAGGACGCTTGAAAAACTCATCGCCTACATAAACTACGCATTGGACAAAAAAAATCTTACAACGGAAGCCCTGGTCGCAAAGACGATAATAAAGTTCAAGATACACTCAAGATCCGTGAACTTTTCTCTCGTACATTCGACAGTAAAAAGCCTTCTTTCGGAACTATATGAACAGAAAAAAATCGGAACAAAAGTGAAAGACGGCTTTTTCTACTGGACAAAAAGGTGATTATCGCTCCCAGACGGGAAGTTCCGTGCTTTCGTCCCAGTTTTCAAGAATCTGAATTCCGCTTGACGCACCGATTCTGCTGGCTCCTGCCATGATAAGATCAGCCGCCGCCCTTGAGTTACGTATTCCTCCGGAAGCCTTCACTCCGCAATCAGAACCCACCGTCTTTCTCATAAGTTCAACATGGTAGGTTGACGCTCCGTTCGGAAGAAGATTTCCCGACGGGGCTTTAGGGGTCGCAAAACCCGTTGACGTCTTAACAAAATCGGCTCCCGCTTTTACGGCGCACTTGCAGCAATCAGAAATTGTCTTGTCATCAAGAAAGCAGGTCTCAAGAATTACTTTTACCAATATGTTTTTTCCAAGTTCCTTTCCCGCTTTTTTAGAAGATTCCACCACCTCAAGTATGTCGGACTGGACGTTCGAAAGCCTTCCGTCCAAAGCGGCAGCCACATCGATTACCATATCAATCTCGTCCGCACCTTCCATTACCGCCGTGGAAGCCTCAAACGCCTTTACCTTTGTGGAACTTGCGCCCAAAGGGAAACCCACCACAGTGCAGACTTTCACTTTGCTTCCCGCAAGCTCACTAGCTGCGATGGTAACATTCACGGGATTCACGCAGACGGAAGCAAAACCGTATTTTTTAGCTTCCGTGCAAAGATTTGTGATTTTCCTTGTACCTGCCGTTGGACTAAGCAAGGTATGGTCAATCATTGACGCAACCTGTTCTTTTGTCATTTTCTACTCCTCTGAAATCTTTAAGTCGACGTTAAGGTTCGCCGCATAGGACTTTCCTTTTTCCGCCGAAATATTCCTAATCACCTCATAGTTTCCAAGCACAAAACGGATTCTATGTTCTCCCTCCGAAATCTCAAAATCCTTTCCGGTCTCGGTAATTTTCTTTCCGTCAAGAAAAATATCCGCATTGTCGGGCGCCGTAACGGAAAGACGCGGCTGAAGACTTTTGAGGTAAATCCGCACAAAAGTGTTTTTCGCCTGCTCCACAACCACGGACCTGACCTCGTTTCTGTAATCCGAAGATTGGACGTTCAGGTTGTAAAGCCCCGGCTTCATCAGCGCAGAATGAGTTTTTCCCTCAAAGTGCGACAAAATAGTCTTTCCGTCCATAAACACATCAACCGGATGGATTGCATCCGAGTTCTCTCCTTCAAGGAAAATCGTCATGCGTCCCATGTTAGAAAGGCAAGGCTTAACGGTTACCGTAAGATGCGAATTCAAAGTCTCCTCGGGGACTCCCTTCATAACCTGCATGAACCTTATGAACGAAAACCCAGACTTTATGTTTGGGATAACATTTATCTTTGTCGTGTATGCGCTGTCCTTTATGGAAGACGCATTTTTACTAAGCGGAATCTGCGCTATCCAGTAGACTTTAGACGGAAGCGGCTGAAGAAAAAGCCTTGTTCCCGAATAGTCAATCAGGTTTTCCCTTGGAACGGGCGAAACGTTATCGTAAAGCGAGAACGCAACGCTGTCTTGCCATGAAGCCACGGCGGAAGGAATCTGAACCTTCACTTCGATTCCCTCTATGAATTCATGATTTTCGGGAAATTTCACGCATATGCTGTCGTTGATTCCTGTAACGAACGTAGATTCGGACGATGGGGAATCCTCAAGAAGCGCAAAATGAATCTTCCGCACACGAAAATTCTCGGCAGGCAAAACCGATTTTGCCAAAAGGAAAAACGACACCAACGCAAGAAACTTTGCTGATTTAAAACTCATCTTGGACATTTTACATCAATATTCAAATTATGAATAGATAATTCCAGGGAATCAAAAAGGCAAAAATCATACGGGAAGCAATGAGCGTGGGTCAAGCGCATTGCCGTTCCGCCTTATCTCAAAATGAAGATGCGGACCTGTAACCTGCCCCGTGTCGCCCGACTTTCCGATTATGTCCCTGCCGTTCACAACGTCCCCGTGCTTTACATAAATTTCAGAAAGATGGGCATAAACACTTGTAAGTCCCCCGTCGTGCGTCATGATTATGTAGTTTCCGAATGTAACGTCGTTTTTTTTTGCAAGCGTGACAGTCCCACCTTTGCAGGCGTAAACATTGTCTCCAACCTTGGCGGCAAAATCTATTCCATTGTGCTGCTTCCAAGTTCCGTACACCGGACTTTTCCTTAACCCGAACTCCGACGTTATGGTCTTTGAATCCAAGGGAAGGGTGAACGCCGAATCCAGGAAAAAAAGCCTTTGATAAGGAGAAAACCTCTTTCCCTCAAGAAAATAGAATTTCCTTTCTCCGATTTTGAAAAAAGGCGCACTTTCAAGCGAATCCTTATGTTCTTTATAAAGAAGTATTTCAACGGAAGTTCCGGGTTTTTCGGAGACAAAAAGCCCTTTCACGGTCGGAATCACCACGTTTTTTCCTTCCAGCGACGAAGAGACGGAAGGCACGGAATTCACGGTCGAAAGGGTGTCGTATGGAATTCCCGTCGAAGAGGCAAGCGAAAGAAGATTGTCTTTTTTTCCACATTCATATACAAAAAATTCAGGGACTGTCTTTTTCTGAGCGAAAAAAAGTTTGTCGTTTTCCTTTACGGCTGCCTGAAACTGCAAAAAATTTATGTCAGTCCGCCTGAATTCTTCTATTTTTGGGGAACGAACGACATCTACTTCGACCGAATAAAGAAGTCCCGGAAGGAAAACAAGAATCGGAAGCGGAACAAAAAATCGCGCGAGTTTGGAAAAAAAACTATTTTTTTGATGCAATTTTTTTTCCTGTAATGCGCATGAAAAATACTTCAAAAACGAAAGCCGCCAAAATCAGTAAAATCGCGGGAATCCTCATATCAAGAAAAACAAGTTTTACCGCCGCATAAAGCGCAAAAAACGCAACAAGAACAAAAACAATCACACGAATCGTCCTTGGAATTCCATATTTTTTGAAAGTCTTTATGATTCCATAGACAAAAGCCGCAAAAAAGAAGAAAAGAAAGACCGCCGTATACGCAAAAGGTGCTTTTGTGGAAAAAATCCAAAGCGGAAAAGATACGGCAAATGCGGAAAAAACGCACAGCGCAAAAAGAAGAAAAATCTTCAGCAAAGACACAAAAAAATTTCTCATCGGAAAATCTCCATGAAAATCTGTCAAAAAATCATGAACAAAATCAAAAGACTCCTTTAAGCAAAGAAGGAATCTTTAAAATCTCTGAAGCCCATCCGCTTCAAAAAACACGGTTCACAAAATCAAAGAGTTCTCTAAAAAGTCGGTTAGTTTTTCGGCAGTTCCTTTGGATAAAAAAATCGACTTCATGAACAGACTGTCTAGCAAAAACTATACAATTAATCCGCACAAAATACAATTATGCGGTCCGGGAAATTAAAAATCCAAAAAACGCTAAAGGAAAGGCGGTCGCAAGCCGATAGTTTAAATGCCAAGGGCATTTTCCTCTCCCACCCATGCCCTTGGTTGCCTGATGGGCATGGCTGTCCTGGAGTTTCCATAACTTCTCAAAGGACAGCCTTTTTTTTATCAAATACAAATACAGCGGAAAAAATATTTGGGGGCAAGCAGAGGGGCGTGAATATTAAGGCATCGTTCATTTGGTAGCCAGTTGTATGTTTGAGCCAAGTTTTTCCTTGCGGCAAAACTTGCAAAGTCTGTTTTTCTATCCGCATTCCCTCTCGGAATCTCCTCTCCTTTCCTAAAAAATCGTTTCCCGTGACCTTACGAGGCTCAATTGACAAAAGAATTGTATTTTTCTATCTTTATACAATATGGAAAAGATTAAAAAGTCCACCATTTCATGGCTTCTTGTTCTATTTTTGTCGGCTATTCTGATTGGAAGCGCGCTCGGCTGGATGCTTTCGGAGACACAGAACATAAAAAACACTGAATTTCTTACGTCGTTCGACACAGCTCTTCCCACAAAACTTCTTGACATAAACGGAGAACTCATAACCGAATTCGCTTCCGATGAAAAACGAGAGATAATCAGCCTGAACAAGCTGCCGCAGCATATGATAGACGCACTCCTTACAAGGGAAGACAGAATTTTTTATTCCCACAGAGGATTCAGCTACAAGGCTCTTTTCCGTGCCGTCTTCGGAAAACTTACAGGAAGAAAACTCGGCGGCGGTTCTACCTTGACCCAACAGATAGCCGGAACCATTTACGCAGACCGTTCCGACATGAGCGTAATGAGAAAACTCAGGGAACTTTGGTGGGCAATCCAAATGGAAAGGCGGTATTCCAAAAACGAGATTCTTGAACTTTACCTGAACAAAATATACTTTGGCGGCGGAACATACGGTGTGAACGCCGCGTCAAAATATTATTTCGGACACAACGCGACCGAAATCACGCCGGCGGAATCGGCAATTCTTGTGATTCAGCTTTCAAACCCTGCGTTTTACAATCCGTTTGACCACCCAAACCGCGCCCGCGAACGTCAGAAGAACGTTTTGGATTCCATGGTGAAGCAAGGCTACGTAACTCAAGAGGAAGCCACAGAATCCTTCGATGAATTCTGGGCATCATTCGACTACACAAGGACAAGTTCTTCCGCCTACATGATGCGGGACGACAAAGCTCCGTGGTTCAGCGAATACGTTCGGCGGGAACTCGGAAACATGATTTACGGAAGCCAAAACATATACACAAGCGGCTTTACCGTAAACACGACGCTCGACCTTTCCCATCAAAAGGCGGCGCAGGATTCCATGGACAAATGGATAAAAATAGCGAACGAACGCTATCAAGAGGAACGCTCAAGGCGTTCCACGACCGCATACAGGACATACATTCCGATGGCGGAACTGCTTTCGCTCTTGTTCAACATTCCCGAACTCAAAGTCGGCTCAAGAAGGTCGCATACAATATCAAAATCCACCTACCTTTCACAGGTGAATCCGATTGTAGACGTGTTCTCGCTAATGTGCGGAATCGAAAGCCTGAAAGTCGACGTTGTGAACAAAGCGAACATTCAAGCGAAAAAAGCGAACGAGAAAACCACAGTCGAAGGCACGATGATTTCGATTGAAAACGAGACCGGCTACATAACAGCCCTTGTCGGAGGCTCAAAGTTCGACTCAGAAAACCAGTTCATACGAGCCACGCAGGCAAAACTCCAGCCGGGTTCCACCTTCAAGCCCCTTTACTACACAGAGGCGATAAACTCAAGAAAATTCAATCCGACGACAATAATATCCGACACGCCGGTCGTCTTCCACACTTCAGATGGAAAACCTTACATTCCGCAGAATTTCCAAGACGAATGGCTTGGAAACGTTCCTTTGTACCATGCGCTAAAAGCTTCTATGAATGTTCCATCGCTAAAGGTTCTTGACGGAATCGGATTCGAGGCGGCAATCGACAGAGCCGCAAGCCTTTTGGGAATACCAAAAGACGAACTTTCGTCAAGAGGGTTCGTGCCGGGATACCCCATCGGTCTTGGAGTCTGTTCGGTTCGTCCTATAGAACTTGCGCGCGCATACGCCGTGATAGCGAACGGAGGAAAAGCGGTAACTCCAATGGCAATCCGGACCGTCGAGGATAGGAACGGAAACCTTATCCTAAATCCGGAACGGGAAATCCGGCTTTCGCAGCAGTCAAAGGGAGACGCAGTGCAGGTAATTCCTAGGGAAACGGCATTCGTCATGACAAAACTCCTTGAGCAGACTGTGCAGTCCGGAACTCTGTGGCGACAAAAATGGAAGTTCAACTACAAAACGGAAGACGGAAAAGAATACACAATGCCCATGGCAGGAAAAACCGGAACCACGCAGAACTGGGCTGACGCATGGACATCGGGATTTTCGCCGTATTACACATCTACGTTTTGGTTCGGATTTGACAGACCCGGACGCTCGCTTGGTCTAAAGATAACAGGAGCGACGCTCGCAGGATTTGCATGGGGCGACTACATGAGAGAAATCCACCAGAACCTTATCGCAAAGGATTTTCCGCAGCCAATCGAAGGCGTAATCAAGGCGACCGTATGCTCGGAAAGCGGCGGAATTCCCACACCGGCGTGCGAAGGGCATCTTACAACGCAGTGGTATCTTCAGGGAACGCAACCCACGGAAATATGCCACATACACTCGTCCAATTCGTCGTCCGTCCTTTCTATATCCAGGCTGAAAAGCGAGATGTACAAGTCCGGCCAGCACCTGACCGAAAAAGTTGACACCACACCGCTGAAGATAAACCTTGACTTTTTGGAACCGGGGTATGAAAATTTAATCGATGAAGATGTCGGAAAGGAAGACAAAGGGCAACCTGAAACCGAAAATTTTGACTACAACATTTTTATGGAATGACATTGAAATCCAGGATTTTCAACGCCATTTTTTAAAAGAGCAGAATCGAAAAGGGTCGAACATATGCTGGTGAACATCGATGACATCAAGATAAAAAAAAGAATCCGAAAGGATTTGGGCGATTTAGAACCTTTGAAAAACAGCCTAAGGGCGTACGGACTTCTTAATCCCATCACCTTGAATTCGCACCTTGAGCTTATAGCAGGTGAACGCCGTCTTCAAGCAGCAAAACAGCTCGGCTGGTCAAACATAAACGCCGTCATAGTGGATAATCTTAACGAAACAGAAGAACTTGAAATCGAGCTTGAAGAAAACAACCAGCGTAAAGAATTTACAAGCGAAGAACTCCTTGAAGGCTACAGACGGCTAGACAAACTGCGGAATCCTTCGTTTTTTGCAAAAATCTGGAGAAAAATCAAGCGTTTTTTCAGCCGGATAAAATCAATATTCTGCAAAAAATAAAGTTATATTTCCGCAAGATAATATTTTTTCTTTCCACGACGAATAACTATAACTTGACCGTCAATCGCTAAGTCCTTTGAGACTATCATAGATTCGTCCGTTGCGGCTTTTCCGTTCACTGAAATGGCGTTCCCCTTTATGAACTCCCTTCCTTCTCGTTTTGACGATGCGATTTTGTTCTGAACCAAAACATCGATCAACGGAAGTTCCCCTGAAATTCTGAAAGAAGGCACTCCCTTGAATCCAAGTTTTATGTCTTTTACCGAAAGCCCGGAAAAATCCCCTGCGAAAAGTTTTTGGCTCACATCAACAGCGTTGTCCGCCTCGTCCTTTCCGTGGATGTCCTTTACGACCTCCCACGCCAAAGTTTTCTGCGCAATTCTAGTCTCAGGAGCAGCCTTCTGCTTCTCGTATATCTCTTCTATCGCTTCTCGCCCAAGGAAAGTGAACACCTTCAGGTATTCAAGAACCTTTGAGTCATCCGTGTTTATAAGGTACTGGTATATTTCGTATGCGGAAGTCTTTTCTTTGTTAAGCCAGAGAGCGTTTCCTTCCGATTTTCCGAATTTTTTCCCCGACGGATCAAGAATCAACGGCATGGTGAAGGCATACGCAGGTTTGTCAAGGATTTTTCTTATGAGGTCTACCCCAGTCGTGATGTTCCCCCACTGGTCGCTTCCTGCAACCTGCATTATGCAGTTTTTCTCGCTGTAAAGATGCACAAAATCGTAGCCCTGAATCAGCATATACGAAAATTCTGCGTAAGTGATTCCCGTATCAAGCCTGCGACGTATTATGTCTTTGTCGAGCATATAGTTCAGATTCACATATTTTCCGATGTCCCGCAAAAAATCAAGGAACGTATAATTTTTAAGCCAGTCGTAGTTATCCACAAGTTCAGCAGAAGGCACAATGCCGGAGACCTGCGAACGGATTTTTTTTATGTTGTAATTCACATCTTCTTCGGAAATTATTTCCCGCTCAGCCGTGGGACGCGGATCTCCGATTCTTCCTGTAGCACCGCCACACAAAAGGATTGGCTTGTGGCCTGCGTCGGAAAGACGCTTTGCCATGCAGAGCGACGAATAATGCCCAAGATGAAGGCTGTCGGCGGTAGGATCTGTTCCCCAATAAAAAGTTATGGGATTTCCGTCAAGCACTTTCTTTAACTCGCTTTCTTCACCCGCGATGTCCTTTACAAGACCTCGCCATTTCAGATCCTCAAACAAAGTCATTTTTACTCCTTATAAAAAGATTAATCGAAAGTTTCAACTTTCGATTAATCTTTTTTACGCACATTCGCAATGAAATGAGAATGTGCAGATAATATACAAGTTTGCGCTCAAGCAAACTTGTATGAAATAAGATTTGTCCAAAAATTATAGTTAAACGAAAAATTATTTTCAATACGCAGAGTTTTTTGTAAACAATTCGGTATATATTCACAATAGGCGTAAAAGGAAACCTTTTGCATATGGTCATTTTTTAAATTCAACGCATCTCCACGCAGAAAGAGCCGTTACCTTCTCGCCCAAGTATTTTGGAAAGATATGGAAGGCATTCCCTGCACTCTTCCATTAAAGTCCAGCTCGGATTCACCACGAACATTCCGCTTCCGTAAAGCCTTGGTTTTGCGCTTCCGATGGAATCTTTCAAGGAAGTTTCCGTGTGGCTATCCTCCGTGTCTACAAAAAGACGAATATCAAGCACTTCCGTGGACGAAATCTTTTTCTTTACCGCATAAACGATTCTTTCTTTCATAAGCCGGATTTCATCCTTCCTGTTCGCAAGAAAAGGATACCACAAAAGGATTGTCGCACCGCTCCATTTTTCATTCGCCCCGGAAAGATATAAAGCTGCATTCTCGTAGTCGATTGAATCCTCGTAACTGGGGTCGCAAAGGATTCCGCCACGCTTTAGAGGAGGCGGAACGTTCCCTTTTATGAAAGTCCAGCCCGAAATATTTTTTATAACCGGACGAACTCCCTTGATTTTTTTCATGTTGGAACAAAGTTTTTCGTGTTCCGCCTTGTGAAGTTCCGTAAGATAAACCTTGGATTCAGGAAGAACGCACAGCGATTCAAAAACCGGACTTCCGGGATAAAGACCTTCCGAGACAAAACCGTCCACAAAAGAAAGATAATCTTTAAGGATTTCAGAAACGGAAGAAGGATTTTCATTCGCGGCGGAAAGAAGTTTTTCTATTCCGGAAGCGGCTTCCCCTGTCTTATAGGCTTTTTCGCTTTTTATGTCGTAAAGCGCGCTTCCCGAATGTGTGTCAAAAAACGAGTACGGCTTATCTTTTTTGTTCAGGTATTTTATTGTGCGAAAAAGCACAAAATGTTTCAGTATGTCCGCATGGTTTCCCGCATGAAATTCGTGTAGGTACGAAAGCATCAGGAAAGCCTTTCAAGTTCAGAAAGCCAAAGGGCTGCGGATGCGTCGCTTGGCATTTTCCAGTCGCCCCTTGCAGAAAGAGAGATTGAGCCGACTTTCGCTCCATCGGGCATACAGTTTCTCTTGAACTGCTGCGAAAAAAATCTTTTGTAAAAAACTTTCAGCCATTTTAGTTTTTCCGCATGGCTGTACGGAAGGTCTGAAGCGTCCGAAAGGAAAAGTATCTTTTCGGGCGAAAAACCAAACCGGACAACATGGTAAAGATAAAAATCGTGGAGTTCGTAAGGGCCAACGATGCTTTCGGTCTGCTGAAAGATTTTTCCGTCTTTTGGCGGAATCAGTTCAGGGCTTACCGGAGTGGAAAGAATATCTTCAAGCACGGAAGAAAGTTCCGGATTTTCAGCATTTTCAGAAAGCCAGCGCACGATTTCACGAATGAGCGTTTTGGGAACGGATGCGTTCACTCCGTACATGCTCATGTGGTCTGCGTTGTACGTACACCAGCCAAGCGCAAGTTCGCTCAAATCTCCCGTACCAATCACAATTCCGCCGCTCTTGTTTGCGATGTCCATAAGCACCTGGGTTCTTTCACGGGCTTGGGCGTTCTCGTATGTTACATCCTGAATGTTCTCATCATGCCCGATATCCCTAAAATGCTGAAGGACGGCTTCAGCGATGGGAATTTCTTTATACGTAACTCCGCATGATGATGCAAGACGGAGTGCGTTATTTTTAGTTCTTTCGGTCGTGCCGAAACAAGGCATTGAAATACAAATTATCTGAGAGCGTGGAAAAGAACAAAGGTCAAGCGCCCTGCATGTTACAAGCAGACTAAGGGCGGAATCAAGACCGCCTGAAAGCCCTATAACAAAAGACGAAGGATTCAACTGGCGGATTCTACGGGCAAGGGCTTCCGCCTGTATCGCAAAAACCTCCTCACAGCGAGCGTCTCTTTTTTTCTTTTCGTCCGGAATGAACGGAAGCGAAGGAACTTTCCTTTGAAGAGCGTTAAAAGAAATGCGAGTTTCCTTCATGCAAACCTCTATCGTCCTAAATCCTGAAAGGTCAACGGAGGCATCCCCGTTAAAAAACGCCTGATTTCTTCTTCGTTCCTGCATTATGCGTTCGACATCAACGTCAGCATATATCATATCGTTTTTTGAGAACGGAGCGATTTCCGCCAATTCCGTCCCGCTTTCAAAAATCATGCTGTGAGACGAAAATACCGAATCCTGGGAAGACTCTCCGCTTCCGGCGTTCGAATAAAGATATGCGGAAACGGTGCGCAAACTGTGAACCTTAACGAGTTCTTTTCTGCGTTCGCTTTTTCCTGCGGTTTCTTCCGACGCGGCAAGGTTTGCGATTACGTTCGCCCCGGCAAGCGAGGCTTTTATCGAAGGCGAAAAAGGAGAGGCAAGGTCTTCGCCGAGTTCAACGGAAAGCACAAAAGAATCCGTCGAACTTACACGGATAAGAATATCTTTTCCGAAAGGGACAGAACCGATTTTTCCGGAAACTTTCACCGTCTTTAAAGAGGATGCGTCGGCGGAAGAAAAATATCGAGACTGGAACAATCCGTCGTGCGTGCTGAAAAAAGTCTTTGGAATCAGAGCCAAAACTTTTCCCTTGTGTATTACGGCTGCGCAATCGTAAAGAAGATTTTCCACACAAACTGGAAGTCCAACCAAAACCAAAGAATCGAAAGTCCGTGTCTTGGACGCAATCAGTTCAAGAGATTGGATTGCTTCGTCCTGAAGTTTTTTCTGTAAAAAAAGATCGGCGCAGGTGCAGCCGGTTATGGAAAGTTCGGGGAACACGATTATTGAAGCGCCTTTTTTTGAGGCAATGCGGACTTTTTCGATTATTTTTTCCGCATTAAAAGCGCAGTCGGCGACTTTCAAAGAAAGCGACACGCAGCATGCCCTCACAAAACCGAAACTCATTCGTTCTCCTTTTTAGTCGGCGTGGAATCTTTCTTCAATCTGCAGAAATATCCGCCTTCCTCAAGGTAACGCCGTCTTGTCATCACAAGACCGATAAGTTCCTGATACATGTTGAAATCGATTTCAAGCGCCATCGGAAAAAGAAAAAACTCGGTCTCGTTGCAGTAGCGTTCGATAAAACCGGGGTCGGTCACATATCCAAGGGAAATCATGTTGCTTATTCTGTCGGCGCATTTAAGAATTTTTGCCTTTTGGCTTCCTTCGTCAAGGATTCTTTTAAGGAACTGACGTTTGTCCTCGCCTTCCCGTTTTGTAACCTCAAGGACAAGTTTCAGAACGTCCTCGCCTTCCGAATCGGCGTTCTTTATAAGATCCCTGTCGAACCCCGGAATGTCTTCAACAGTGTCGTGGACCACGGAAGCTTTTAAAAGCACGGAATCTATGTAGTCGTAGTCTATAAGGATTGCAAGAGTGTCCATCTGATGGCGAAACATATTTCCACCTGCATGACGCGCCTTTCCGATAAGATTAGTGGCCAGCTGCATATAAGGCGCAAGTCTTATGTCCGCAAGTTTCTGCATTTCCTGGGTGTTCATGTTCTTGGATCTGTCGATTTTCATATTGTATTTTCTTTTTCCCATCATGCATCTCCTGTCATATCATATAATTTTCAGCACAGAATCAGAGGCTTTCTATATAGGACTCAAGTTTCTGTATCTTCCTTCTGCTTTCTTCCATTTTTTCCCTTTCAAGGGCGACAAGTTCAGGCGGAGCATGTTTTGAGAAATTTCCGTTCAGTTTTGCCTCCGACTTCTTTATCCATCCGGTTTCGCTCTCAATCTCTTTCCTGAAACGCAAAAGAAGCTGCTCCTTATTTATAGAATCGTCAACGATGATAAAAGCCTCGAATCCCTTTCCGACTGTTCCTACAGAACTTTCGGGCTTGGATTCCACAAATCCGACATCGGCGCAGCCCGCAAGAAGTTTTATCATGTCAACCTTTTCACGGCAAACCTCAGCCTGACTTCCTTTGGTAACAAGGATTGCAATGTTTATCTTGTTCGCAGGATCTATGCCGCATTCGGTTCTCAAGGCACGAACCTTTCCTATCAAGTCCTTCAAAGTATCGAAGCGCAAGGAAACGTTTTCATCGTCACGCACGGAAACTATTTCAGGGAAAGGAGCGTTTATGAGCATGGAAGAATATTTTGAGCCGGAAACAATATGACATTCGCCCGCCTTTATTCTGTTCGCAACAATCTCCGAAAGCGGAAGTTTTCCATAGATTTCTTCCGTCACAAAAGGAATGAACGGATGCAGAAGCCTAAGCGACTCTTCAAGCACATTAAGAAGAACGGAAACGGCTCTGTCTTTTTCGGATTCGTCCCCGTGCCAAAAACTCAACTTTGTCGCTTCCACATACCAGTCGCAGAATTCGTTCCAAAAATATTCCATCAAACTTGAAGCCGCATCGTTGTACCTGTAGTTTTCCAAAGCCTCCCTGTTCGCCTTTACCGCAGCGTTAAGCCGTCCGTAAATCCATCTGTCAAGTTCGGTAAGGTCATTGTCGGAAACCGGAACAAGCGTCCTTCCCTCAAGATTTCCCAAAATATATCGGCTTGCGTTCCACACCTTGTTGCAGAACCTTGAGCCGAGTTTGAAACTGTCCTTGTCAATAAGAATGTCCTGTCCTTGGGCGCACATGAACGAAAGCGTGAATTTCAGAGCGTCGGAACCGTAAATATCGATTATCTCAAGAGGATCGATACCGTTTCCAAGGGACTTTGACATCTTGCGTCCCTGCTTATCACGCACAAGACCGTGTATGTATATGTCTCTGAACGGAACTTTTCCGGTGAACTCAAGAGATGCCATTATCATGCGGCTTACCCAGAAAAATATAATATCGTAGGCGGTTACTAGAGCCGATGTCGGGAAAAAGTTCTTGTAATCGTCAGTAATTTCAGGCCAACCGAAAGTGGAAAAAGGCCAAAGCCAGGAAGAAAACCAAGTGTCAAGAACATCCGGATCTTGAGAAAGTTTTTCTTTTTGTGCGCCGCACTTTGGACAGACTTCAGGTTCGTTCCGGCTTACGATTGTCTCTCCGCAGGAATCACAATACCATGCAGGAATCCTGTGTCCCCACCAAAGCTGGCGAGATATGCACCAGTCTCGAATGTTTGAAAGCCAATGCTCGTACGTGTTCTCCCATTTTTTGGGGAAAAAGCGGACATCGCCGTCCTTCCATGCTTTGAGCGCTTTTTCAGCCAAAGGCTGCATTTTCACGAACCACTGATATGAAAGATAAGGCTCTACTATGGTGTCGCATCTGTAGCAATGTCCAACGGAATGGGTTATTTTTTCTTCGTTCTTGAAAAGTCCCAAGTCAATCAAGTCCTGAACTATCAACGCCCTTGCTTTTGCGCAACTTAAACCTCGATATTTTTCAGGGCAGTTTTCATTAAGCGTTCCGTCCGGATTCAAAATGTTTATTGCTTCAAGTCCGTTTCTTTGTGCGACCTGCCAGTCGTTCGGATCGTGGGCAGGCGTGATTTTCACCATTCCGGTTCCGAATTCCTTGTCAACATAAGTGTCGGCAATTATCGGGATAGTTCTATCTGTCAACGGAAGTTTTAGAGACTTTCCAACAATGTCTTTATAACGTTCGTCGTTCGGATTTACAGCCACCGCCGTATCTCCTAGCAGGGTTTCCGGCCGTGTTGTCGCAATCTCAATTTTCGTAGAACCGTCCGGAGAAGGACCGTCGGCAAACTCATACCAGATATGATACATCGCTCCTTGGGTATCGGTATGTTCTACCTCGTCATCGGCAAGCGCAGTTCCGCATCGTGGACACCAGTTTACAAGATAACGTCCTTTGTAGATAAGATTTCGCTCATAGAGAGTGACAAAAACGTCCCGGACCGCACTGGAAAGCCCTTCATCCATGGTGAAGCGTTCTCTATCCCAATCCGTGGAATTTCCAAGTTTCTTCTGCTGCTTTACGATTGTAGTGTGATGGTCATTCTTTACAGCCCATGTCCGCTCAAGGAATGACTCTCGTCCTATGTCGTTGCGGCTTTTTCCTTCTTTTTTCAACTGGCGTTCGACCACATTCTGCGTTGCTATTCCCGCATGGTCTGTTCCTGTAAGCCAAAGTGTGTTGTCGCCGTTCATTCTGTGATAGCGGACTACTATATCCTGAAGGGTGTTGTTGAGTCCGTGCCCCATGTGAAGAACTCCGGTTACATTCGGAGGAGGAATTACCACGGAATAAGTGCCTTTTTTTCCGCAGGAAGAACCGCACTCGCATTTTTTTACGTATTCGTCATGCACCGGAGAGGAAATGTCGCTTCCGGGCTTGAAATAGCCTTTCTTTTCCCACTCGCCATAAATCCTATCCTCAAAATCCTTTGGGTTATAAGCCTTTTCCAATTCAATCGCATTCATAGGGAAAAATGATAGTGAATTCAAGCGGTTTTTACAATATAAAGAAAACGCCGATTAAAAATAATGATGATTTTTTCGTGTTAAAAAGGGAAAACAAAAACGCAGGACATCTGCGTTATCGGTCTTTGCAGAATAAAAGCATTTTTATTTTATAAAAAAGCTGTAAAAAAAATCCGCCGAATCTCAAGCCGCAAGAAAACTCGCACGACTAAAAAATGCTTTTTCCGTTCCTTTAAAAATGCGTAAAACTCCTAATTTTTCCTTTTAAACCACGGAATAAAGCGGTTTACATTCCTGCAATAATCCTCAAACGCCTTCCCGAATCGCGCCGAAAGCCATTTTTCTTCCGTGAATTTCATAAAAAATGTAAGGTAAAGCCAAAACAAAGGCGGAAGAAAAAGCAGATAAAGATTTCCGCACATAAAAATAGAACCGGAGCAGACAAACAAAAATGCCGAATAAATAGGATTTCGCACGTACGCATAAATCCCGTCCGTAACGAGAGTGTCCTCCTTAATTTTGGATGTGATACGTGAAAAAATCACGGCAAGAACCCACATACAAAGCCCCAGAAAAATCGCAAGAATCCCTGCGATTCGAAGCGGAACGGAAAATCTTAATCCAGGACAAGGAATGATTCCAAACCTAAAAAGAATAATGCTCGCCGCCGTAAGAACGATTAGAGGCGCGACGCACAAAGGTCCAACCCCGAACACAGGTAAATGTTCTTTTTCGATAACGGAATTTTTTCTCATCGGTTTCTCCTTTTTTCGATTATTTTGGAAACGACGCACAAAGTCAAGAGAATTTATTATCCATGCACGAAGAAGCATGAAAAGAAGATGCGTTCTATATTTCTGCAATTTTTAGCAGATTTAAAACATTTTCCACGTCCAAAAAATGCATATAAAGACGGAAATTTTATTTTCCGAAAGAAAAACGCTCGGCAAGAAAAAAAACGCTTTCGAGTTTGCAAGAAAACACCGCTGTCTTACGAGTGCGTTTTTCACAAAAACATTATTATTTTGCGAACATATTTTTACCGCAGAAAAATCTGTAAAAAAAATCCGCAAAATCTCGTTCCGCATGAAAAATTGTGCAGCTAAAAACACTTTCGTCGTTCTTCAAAAAATTGTGCAGTTAAAAACACTTTCGCCGTTCCTTAAAAATTGATTTCCGTACAAATCCGGTAGAGCAACTACCGGGAGTGCAGCCGATTTTTACGGTAATGGTTATTTTTTGTGGATGCAGATTCTAATGCCGAACCTCTTGCAAATCGTGCGTAACACATTGACGCAAAATATTTATTCTGATATATTTACGAACACGTTACGGGATGTAGCGCAGCTGGTAGCGCGTCTGGTTTGGGACCAGGATGTCGCAGGTTCAAATCCTGTCATCCCGAATAAATAATTCAATTCCATAATATTTGGTTTTTGACGATTTCAAAAATATGCATGACTAAGAACACATCTCTTTTCTTGATTCCGGTTTGCAAGCGAAGAACAAATATTGCAAATCAAAAGAAAACTCATTACCATCATACCCATGTCATTTATCCGAAAAAAAGAACTTGATTCGTATCTTTCAGAAACATTAAAAACAATATCCCAAAACATAAAGGAAAATTACGAATATTTTTCCCGTCCAAAAGATATTGAGGATCAAAAAATCAGGGACGACTGCCTGAAAGCTCACCAGCATCTTGAAAAAATACGTGAGACCGTGCATTGCATAGATGACCTTTCTTTGCTCGACGAAAACGACATCGACTTTGTGTACCAATGTCTTGCCCTTTACGAAGGGGAATTCACGATAAGCCATAAGAGCTTTGAACGGCAAAAAGAAGACGAAAGAAACTACAGGAAACTTGAAAAACTCCTCAATCTTTTTTATTGACCTGAATCTTAAAAATCATCGGGCGAAAGGACGAAAAATGGAAAACAAAAACTCTTATCAGGCGGAACTTTTTTCCAATCGTCTGAAAAAAAAATACAGGGAAATACGAAAATGGGCGAGGCGAAACGGAATCACTTCCTACAGAATCTACGACAGGGACATTCCCGAAATCCCCCTTTCACTTGATGTATACGAATTTCTTCCGGAGAGCATAAAAGAAAAATCCCAAGCAAAAGATTTTTTCGATAACGTGAACAAAAAGATTTCCGAAAACGACCCGAAAGTTCAAAAAGAACTTGAAAACCGGCTTTGGGCTGTCATTTACCTTTACGAACGGCCATACGAAAAAGACACCGTTGAAGAAGAAAACTGGCTTTCTCTAATGGCGGAATCCGCCTCGCGAGTTTTGAACGTGCCTGAAAAGCGAATCATAAAAAAAATGCGCAAAAGCCAAAAAGGTCTTTCCCAGTACGAAAAAAACGTTGGCGAACGCGAGGTAAAAGGCCTTGTCTACGAACAGGGGGAAATATTTTCGGTTGACCTTTCTTCGTACATAGACACCGGGCTTTTTTTGGACCACAGACCGATGCGGCTTTTAGTAAAGGAAGAGGCAAGCCAAAAACGTGTGTTGAATCTTTTTTGCTACACGGGAAGTTTTTCCGTCTACGCTGCGGAAGGCGGCGCCTCATACGTAGAATCCATTGATCTATCGAACACGTATCTTTCGTGGGCAAAAGAAAACATGACGCTGAACGGCTTTTCGGACGAAAAAAAATATATTTTCACAAAATCTGACGCTGTAACTTGGCTTTCAACAAAACTCAAAGCCATAGGCAACGACGAAAACTCAAAATTCGACATCATAATACTTGACCCGCCTACTTTCAGCAATTCAAAATCTGCGCACGACGACCTCGACATAAACCGAGACTGGAAAAAACTTGTCGAAAACTGCGTGAAACTTTTAAAACCAAAAGGAACACTTTTTTTCAGCACGAACAGCAACCGGCTTTCATTTGCGCCGGAAGCCCTTCCCGAAAATGTGGATTTTTTAGACATAACACAAAAATCGATTCCAAAAGATTTTGAAAGAAAAAAATGCCATAGATGCTGGAAGATAACAGTCCGCTAAAAACGTTTTTTCGGAAACCCACGGCGTTTTACACTTCGCAATATTTTAAACGAATGGACAGATAAAAAAACGCCTAAAAATCTTGCAAATGTAAACGAAACTTAAAAAAATATCCGCACGCAAAACATTTCGATTTAAAACAAAAAAGACCGTCCAACCGGACGATCCTTTCTTGGCAGGAATTACTTTGACTCCTTGATTCCGTATCGCTTGTTGAAGCGGTCAATTCGTCCTGCAGTATCGACAAGTTTCTGCTTGCCAGTGTAGAACGGGTGGCAGGCGGAACAGATTTCGACCGATATGTTCTCCACTGTAGAGCGGGTCTCAATCACGTTGCCGCATACGCAAGTAATCTTTGTCATCTTGTATTCCGGGTGTATTCCCTTTTTCATTTTTCACTCCCACTGTAGTTGCCCGATAGCGCAGAGCATAATCTCATTCCGTTACCACAATCTACAATATTGAATTATAAGTGTGGCGATTATATTCAATTATAAAAAATTAATCAACCGCCGCAGTTCCAACATTCATGCTGGCAAGGAAAGCGTCGTTTGTCCTGCTTTTCTTCATGCGGTCAAGAATGAGTTCAAGTATCTCGGTATCTTCCATAGGACCGAAGACTTTACGCAAAATCCAAAGCTTTGAAAGTTCGTCCTGAGAAAGAAGAAGTTCCTCGCGCCTTGTGCCGGATTTTTTGATGTTGATGGCAGGAAAAAGCCTTCTTTCCGAAAGTTTTCTGTCAAGGTCGATTTCGCTGTTTCCAGTTCCCTTGAATTCCTCAAAAATTACCTCATCCATGCGGCTTCCGGTTTCCACAAGAGCCGTGGAAATTATCGTAAGAGAACCGCCTTCCTCGATGTTCCTTGCCGCACCGAAGAAACGCTTAGGTCTGTGAAGGGCGTTAGAATCCACACCGCCTGAAAGGACTTTTCCCGACGTGGGAACAGTTACGTTGTACGCCCGGGCAAGACGTGTGATTGAATCAAGCAGAATCACAACATCTTTTTTATGCTCTACAAGACGCTTTGCCTTTTCAAGAACCATTTCCGCAACCTGAACGTGGCGTGTCGCCTGTTCGTCAAATGTCGATGAGATTACCTCGCCCTTTATCGCACGCTCCATCTCCGTAACCTCTTCCGGCCGCTCGTCTATCAAAAGGACAATCAGGTAGACTTCAGGATGGTTCGCCGTTATTGAATTCGCGATTTTCTGCATGAGCGTGGTCTTTCCCGCCTTTGGAGGAGCGACTATCAAAAGCCTCTGCCCTTTTCCTATCGGACTGAAAAGATCCACTATTCGAGAAGAAACCTCCGTCGAAACTGTTTCAAGGCGAAGTTTTTCCTTTGGATAGAGAGGCGTAAGGTTTTCAAAAGGAATACGCGTCTGCGCAATTCTTGGCTCGTCAAAATTTACTGTCTCAATCCTGAGCAAAGCGAAAAATCTTTCGCCTTCCTTAGGAGAACGTGTCTGCCCGTAAACCGTGTCGCCTGTCTTCAAGTTGAAAAGCCTTATCTGGCTTGGAGAAATATATATGTCGTCCGGCCCGGGAAGATAACTGTTCTGCGGAGAACGAAGAAAACCATAGCCGTCAGGAAGAATCTCAAGCGAACCGGAGGCAAAAATTATCCCGCCATGTTCCGTATGCGCCTTCAAAATCACGAAGATGAGTTCCTGTTTTTTCATCGGGGCAAGGTCGTCCTGATTGAAGCCGTATTTTACAGCAAGGGAACGAAGTTCATGCATACCCATTGTGGTAAGGTCGTTTATAAGAAGCCTAGGTTTTGATGAATTCTCGTCAGCGGGATTTGCGTCTGGCGGAGTCTGCAAAACCGAAGGATCAATTGCGCCAGTGGGAACAGGCATATCACTTTTATGTTCGTTCCTTGAAAAAGACCTTGATACAGGTTTTCTGGAGTTCATGTACCGTGAGCCTCCGCTTCCGTTCCAAGTTGAACCCTGCCTGTAATGCGAGTTTTCCGCCGTTTGTGAAGAGGGATTTTCAGCGTCGCTTGAAGAAGCTTCGCCGGACTTTTCTTCCGTTTTTATTTTTACAACACGCCTTCTAGGCTTCAGCGAGACCTTTGCAGGTGCAGGAGAATCAGTCTCGCCTGAATCGGCGGCTTCTTCCACTCCCGAAGCCGTCTCGCGATTTTCGGAATCGCTACCCGAATAAAAGTCGGAATCCTCTGAAATTTGGTTCGAGGAATCAAAAGATTCCGGTTGGACATCAAAGTCCGTCTGCGGCTGGTCGTTAGCATTACCTTGCGCCATGCCGTCTTCTGAGTGCCGTTTTTTTAAGGCCATTCAAAAACTCCATAAAATTGATTGATATATCATAAGATTTACAAAAATTGATTTCCAAACGATAAAACAAAAAGACTTGGCTCTAATTGAGGTTCACAATTATTACTTCTTAACACATTTTTTGTCAACCACTTACAATAAAGTTGTCGAATTAAGTTGTTGAACTATTCTATCACGTCGGAACGAAGCACCATCGCAGACTTGTATTCGCTTGAGGCAACGGAAAAAAGATTTTCCTCCGGAACTTTTTCAAGCATAGTAACCTTTCCTTCAAAGTTCACGTTGGTTTCGATGCGTATTCTTGCGGTAGTTATGTCTCCTGTAACAGAGCCGCCGCTACATATTTCTACTCTTTCGGAAGATTCAAGATTTCCCGTAACCGTCCCCGAAATAACTATCGATTTTGCGGATATTTTTTCTACCATGCATACGGCATCCTTTGCTATCTCAAGGTTTCCCGTCGCCTTTATTCTTCCGTTGAATTTTCCGGTGATTATAAGGTCGTCGCTTGACTCAAGAACTCCGTCAAACTCTGTCTCAGGGCCGAACACCGTCAAGGTCCGCCTTTCCTCGTAACTTCGCTTATTTTTTCCGTCTGCCATGGAACGAATACTACACCAATAAATCTAATTTTTCAATGCAGAACGGGAATCTCGCCTGTAACATAATTTTTACTGAAAGATTCGCTTCTGGCAACGATTTTTCCCGTGGAAGATATTATGCAAGTCTCTCCGCTTGCAGAACTCCTGACGCTCGGAACATGGTTTTCAACGCTTCTGAACACCGCCATTTTCAGGTGCTGAATCTGACATCTTTTTGAGTTTGACCAAGCGTCATTAGACAGATTCACGAACGCCCTCGCCCCTTTTTTGTAGAATTTTTTCAAATCGCTTCCAAAAGTGTCCTCAAAGCATATGGGCGAAGAAAAGTTAAAAACCTTTCCATCGTTCGTTTTCAAAGCGAACACGGTTCTTTCCTTTCCCGGAGTCCAAAGAAAATTGTTCTTTCGGTTTATTTGCTCTTTTAGATGCGGAAGTTTTTCCGAAAACGGAAGATATTCGGAAAAAGGAACAAGATGCATTTTCCTGTAGACATAAGGATTCGGTGGAAGGACATTTTTCCCCGGAAGAAAAAGATACGCCGAATTGTAGTCGTCTTTTTTTTCGGAATGGAAATTTCCGATTACAAACGCACAGTTTTTCGAATCGATATAAAACAGAAGCTCTTCCACAATTTTTTGCCGCTCGTTCAAGGCAGGATTTCCGTAATTCAAAAGTATCGAAGGGATAACCGCTGTCTCAGGCCAGACGACAAGTTCTATTCCGGGATTTTCGTCCAAAGCCTTGTCGGTAAGGCTCATCAAAACCCGAACGTCGTTTATATAAGAAGCGATGTTTTTCCCGTCCGGATTCGGATTGTGCTGGATTGCGGCGACAGTTATTTTTTCAGAAGAAAAATCCCGTCTTTCAGTCAAGCGGACTTTCACAAATCCGTAGACAACAGAAAAAGACACAAGCACAAAAAACATTATAAGAAGAAAAAGTTCCCTTTGGGAAAAACGCTTTTCCTGCACGGATTTTATAACCTCGAACACAACGGCGGAACAAAGATAAAGAATGGCGGAAACGCCGAACACGCCGAAAATGTCTGCAATCTGAATAAGATATATGTTCCTGTATTGCGTGTAGCCGTTTATTCCGTAGCCGAAACCCGAAAAACCCAAAGTCTTTGCGTATTCAAACAGAACAATGACAACTACGTAGAAAAACCAAGCAAAACCCTTGAAAGTCCTTTTAGAGAATTCAAGAACCTCAAAAAGGACGGCGTAAAGCGCAAAATAAAGAAGGCATACGCAGAGCATGAGAGGAACGCTGAACGAAAAAAGCCATGTAGCGTAAAGAACGCTTGAAAAAAACCCGTAGATTCCGCCGTAAAGCCAAGCGTCCTTGAAAGTAAGTTCTTTTACAAGGAAAAGAACAGGAAGCAGCACGAACCATGCGGAAAAAGAACTGTCCAATGCAAAAAGGATTGCCGCAGAAAAAAGAAGAACGATTTTCCTGCGTTTTTTCAGCATTTCGACAAGCAGACTTTTTTCAAGTCTCATTCGGAATCGTCTGTGCAAAGATTTTTGAGGGTGGTTTTCAGTTCTTTTCCGGGGCGGAAAATAGCCGTATACCTGGCTTTTACCGAAACCTTTTCGCCTGTCTTAGGATTTCTGCAAACTTCCCTTCCTTTTCGTAGGCGCGGCTCCAAAGTGCCGAACCCTCTAAGTTCGATGGAAGATTTTTTAGTCAACGCAGATTTCAATTCCTGCAGGAACAAATCCACCACTTTAAGAACTTCGGATTTGTCTATGCTGACCCTTCCGTGGATTGAGTCCACAATCTCATACTTGGTTACTTTTTTTCCGTCCATACCGATACCCCAGCAGGAAAAAAAATCCAGCCAGAAAAAGCGCTGACTGGATTCTTTGATGTCGGTCTTTACAGCATCCTATTTCGCGGCTTCCGCAGCAAAACTGACGTTGAAAAGTTTCATCATTCTTGACTTCTTTCTAGAAACAGCGTTTCTTGTAAGAACACCCTTTCCTCTAGCACTGTCAAGTTCACTTACCAGTGTCCTGAGCCTAGTCTCTGCGAGTGTCTTATCTTTAGCCTGGACAGCTTCTAGATACTTCCTGGCATATGTTTTGCAAGAACTCTTTATCGCCTTGTTGTGAAGACGCCTTACTTCGCTCTGTGCATGACGCTTTTCTGCCGATGATTTCTTAGTTGCCAAAGGGGACCCCCAAAAAAATAGTTAACTTCAACGATATTAACGAATGACTAAAATTAAGTCAATCGATTTTATATCTTTTATAAAAACTTCACACGCACAACATGAATCTCATACGTGTGAAGATACAACACCAAAACTTCCATTCCCAAACGGAAATCCTTTTAGTACCAAGTTACGGATGTGCTACCCGGATACTTCAAGTTATATCCGCCAAGCCAAGACTGATTCTCAATGTTATCCTTATCAATTATTTCACTGGAATTGTATTTGCCTACAAGAGGTTTCCACTCAAATGCTCCAGAGTCAGGAACGGTTACGGTCGCTTTCCACACGTTTCCTGTAGACCATGTGCCTCTTACCGCCTTAGTCCAATTTTTTCCCTCTTTGAATGAACCGCAAAAGAAAACGGCATTTCCGTATCCTGCATCTTTAGTGCAGCTTAGCGTAACCTTTACCGAAGTGTCGTATTCCTTTTTTGCAACGGAAGAATCCTCAAAGCCTGAGCATGACGCCTTTGCATATATCGTCTGCCCTGAAGCGATCGTTACGGGCGCAGAATATGTGTTTGTTATGCCGCTTTCAGAAAATCCGTACTTTATTGTCGCACCCGGCGTTCCGCAAGTAATCGTAGCCTTACCGCCTGCAATCTCGATTTTTGGTGTCTTGCACTTAGGAGTACCCGAACCGCTCTTTTTCCAGATTTTGAATCCTGTTCCTTGGTAGTCAAGCATATAGCCGGACTCTGTGGGCGTATAACCGTTTCCTATCAGCACGATAAGGCTTCCGTTCGTTCCCGTTATTTCTGCGGCATATCCGGAATCAGTAGCCTGTTTTGTTTCCCTGTCGGAATTGTATTCGATTCCAACGGATTTTCTGAGGGCGATAAGATGGTCTATGTGAGCGCGAAGCGTTTTAGATGTTCCCGGAACGGTTTCTCCTCCCATGTAGCTTCCGCTTGCCATAAGATGGCTGTGAGGATATGTTGATTCATTGCTTCCGCTTTCTGCAAACGTAAAGTAATGACTCCACGACACGCAAGGGAATCCCGGATGCGTCAATATAAGCGCATAAGCTACTCCCACCTTGTCCCTAGCCAACGCCCAGTGACCTTGGTTTGAACCTGTGTCGTGGTTGTCCACGAAAGTAACCGCATCTTCAGGCTGGCTTATGTAAAGGTTTGCAGAGCTTGAAAGCAGTCCGTATTTCCCGGAAGCAGATCCAGAACCCGGAGTGCCGTTATTGTTCCATGTGCAGCCGAACACATCGTTCATCGCGCCCTTCAGGGCAAAGTCAAACGCCCTTGAACGCTGCCCGCCTTCCGTCTGCGTATTGGAAATCCAAGTTTTTATCTCGTTTCCCCAAGCATCAGGAGATAATGCGCTGTATGAGCCTGAAGGCCAATACTCTCCCACGGAAAAAGCCGCGGACGACTCCTTATTGTATTTTCCGACATATTTAGCGCCAAAGCCTTTAACAAAATCGTATCTCCAGCCGACAAAGCCAGCCGGTTTCAGCACATTGTTCATCCAGTCGATGATTCCCTGCTGGACATCTACATTTATGTGGTCAAGGTCTCTGTATGCACCATATTTTTCGCCTGTATCGGGAGCGCCTTTTTTTGAAGAACCGAACATCGGACTGGTCGGACTTGAAAATCCTTCATCGTCGGAACAGATTGCATAGTAATCATCGCACCAAGACGGATTTCTGAAATCTCCCCAAGATTGCTTTCCTGCCCTGTGGTTTACCACGATGTCGGCAATCGCCTTTGCAGGACTAATTGCAGAAATCATCGCTGAAAGTTTTTCCTTTGAGCCGTAGAAACTGTTAAGGTCGTTCAGTTCGGTTGGAGCGTAGCCTTCGCTTGAAGAACTGTCACATTTTGAAGGAGGCGGACACCACACATATTCGAACGTGTCTTTAATGTCGTTTGCACGTAATTTTACAACATCATACCATTTGTACCAGTTAGGGCTGGGATTTTCGGCATTGTAGCCTGCTCCCCTAGGAGCGGAGTTCCATGTAAAGCCCTGAAGCATAACGCCGCTTGTGTTTTCGGTGAGCGCCGCAGAAGTCTTGACGAAACTTTTGCTTTCCACAGGAGAATCTTCGTATCCAGAAAGACAGCATATCGCCTTTACTGTAGTGTTTTCAGAAATGGTGATTTCACCGGTATACGGTGTGCTGGACTTTGTAGGTTTGATTCCGTCCAACGTGTAGTAAATGGCAGCTCCGCTAGTTCCCGGTGTGATTGTAACTTTAGTCGTTGTGGTAAATGGACTTGTTCCCGTTATCGTAGGTTTTTCGCATGCAGGTAAGGTAGGGCCCTTTTTCACCTGCTTGAATATTACGACAGACCAAGGTTTTACCCCATAGTTACCTGAGGCCGTATATTCGCATGACGTGTCGGAATCAGGCCAGATATTGAAGTTCGCTTCAGCCCAAGATGCGGTGTCTGCGATTCTTGTCCATCGGTTGCCTGAAGAAGGAGCAGGCACGGTATATTGAACCTCAGCCGTATGCATGTTCATGAACACAAGATAGTCATGGCCTCCGCTTACTCCTGAACCTTGAATCTTTATCCAAACACAGCGGTCATTGCCGTCAAGGTTTGTTGCCCCGTCGGTTTTCTTGAACGAGTACGTAACATCAGAATAGTTTTCCTGCCTTAAACAAGGTTCTGCCGCACGGAGATTCATCATATGCTTCATGAACATGAAATTTCCGTTCAGGTCCTGCACTGTAGCGTAAGTTCCAAAATTGTTGTGGTACGCCATTGCACCGCCAGAAGCGTCTTCCGTAGCTACCAAGTGAGGACTTTTTGTGTTTATCATTGCGTAGTTGTTCCACGTGGCAACAGAATCAACGTTGTAAGGATTGTTGTTTCCGTTTTGGGTTCTGTTGAACTCATCTCCCCACACGATAAGCGGAACTCCTCGGCTAATCATCTGAATCGCCGTGAAGTTTCTGTTCGCCTGCCGCTTGTCGGCTTCCTTGGTCGCTTCTATAAACGCCTGTCCGGGAGCGGACGAATCTCCGCCATCGGATGGACCGAACGGCCACTGAAGTTTAGTTTTGTCGCCGTTGTAGCTAGGACCTGCAGGAGAATAGCCTGAACACAAATCCGCAAGAGTGTAGCCGTCATGAGCGACAATAAAGTTCACGGATTTATGAGGGCCTTCCTGATCATTGAAATTATCGTAGTCTCCGTTTATGAAGTCGTTAACGCTTCCCCTTTCTCCATTTCCAACGTATTTTCTAAGAGCGTCCCTGAACCTTCCGTTCCATTCGCCCCATTTTGAAGGAAAATTTCCTACCTGATAGCCGCCTGGGGACTGAGTGTCCCATGCTTCGGCTATCATTTCCACATTCTTTGAAGTGCCGAGAGAAGCTATGTCAGTTAGAGTCTGCGCGCCGCTTGAGAAGTTCCAGTCAGTTCCGCTTTTCACTCTGCCTAAAACCGGAGCCAAATCGTACCTGAAGCCGTCAACGCCCATTTCGTCTATCCAATATGTAAGCGAATCCAAAATGAGTTTTCGAACCGCAGGATTGTCGCACTGCATATTGTTTCCGCAGCCGGTCGTCTCCCAGTAGGAGGCGTTTATCGCGCTCACACTTGAATCGCTTGTAAGACAATAATATGTAGAATTATCAATTCCGCGCATGAAAGTGATTTCGCAAGTTTTGTAATTGTCGCCAGCATGTTCGTGTTCGCCTTTTCCAAACCAAGGTCCGCCTTCTCCAGTGTGGTTATAGACGACATCAAGATAGACTTCAATTCCTTCGTCGTGGAAAGATTTCACCATCTCCTTGAATTCTTTTGTTGGACCTCCGGGAGTCTTATCGAATGAGTAGCGTCTGTCGGGAGCAAAATAGCCGTATGTCATGTACGCCCAATAGTTTCCGCCCGCTTTGTCGCTTGGGTTTGCGTCGTTGTCTGATTCATGCACTGGAAGAAGCTCGATTGTGTTTATTCCAAGGGCTTTAAGGTATTTTGCCATGCAAGCTGCACCCTTGTAAGTGCCTCTGTAGGCATCGGGAACATCCGGAACAGAACCGAATCCATCGATTCCCGAAAGGATTGAAGAAAGGCGTGCGGAAGAAGGATGCATCGTAAGGCCTCTTACGTGCGCCTCGTAAATTATAGCGTCCTTTTGCTTAATCTCAGGTTTTGTGCCGAATGATGTGCTATCGTTTACAACAACGGATTTTGGAGCGTATTTTCCAGTATCGAATTCTCGTCTACGAACTCCGTTGTAATCTTCATCGCCTGTTCCATACATTCCACCATTGTGAACAGAACCCAAAGCGGAAGGATTACTTTTGTCATGTGAAAGTTCCCTTGAATAAGGGTCGAACACAACTTTGTTCGGATTAAAACGGTTTCCATTGCTGTCAAAATCGCCTACAAAACCGGAAGCATCGTTTCCTCTTTTCCATGCCTCTTGGAACTGCCAGTTTTCGCCCCAGCAACGGAATGCATAATATTTACCCGTAAGGTCGCCTGAAAGTTTTGCTCTCCAAATATTATCGCTCGTATTTTTAGAAAGCCAATAATCATACCTTGCGTCTTTTCCGTAAGGACTATCGTATATTTCAAGAAGGATTTTTGTAGCATTCTTAGAGAAAAGGGCGAACGTTGTATTCCCGGAATCAACTTTTGCTCCCAAAGGATAAGATGCGGAAGCCCAAGTCGCTTCGTCAACAGGAGAAAACTGCCCCTCGGAAGGATGCATTTTTCCAAGTTCCAGAGCCGAGAAAGTCCAACTTGCCACATCGGAATCATAGAAGCCTGAGCAAACGCCCACAGCCTTGAGTTTAGTTTCCACAGAAACGGGAATTCCCGACGACGAGTATTCCATTTTTGTTGAAGAAGAACGAGGGTCTGAGCCATCGAGAGTATAATAAATTTTTCCTCCGCTCAGTGGAGTTTCACCGTCAAATGTCCTCAATGAAAGGTACACTGTCGTTGCGGAAGAGATGAACTCGTTTATCGATTTTCCGGAACTGTCTTCAAGACGAGGAAGAGGAACTTTGACAGTGATTGGATTTCCCGAATTCGCCGATGCGGATTCCCCTTCTTTTACGGTAAGTTTTTCAGAATAAAGAACTGTTCCGTTTTCATCTACGATATAAAAATCCCATGTACCCGGAGCGACATCTGAAATCGTCTGACCGGTTCCCGTAAGTCCGAGTGTTTTTCCCGAAACAGGATCGTTTATCCAAGCGGACGCGCCGGAAAGAGCCGTGTTAACATTGAAATCCACAGAACCCGGAGTCATTGAATAGGATGCGTGGGTCGTTCCGTTCCTTACCGTATCGCAAATCTTCCCGATGTCGGTAAGCCCCCAGGCAGAAGGAATCATGTCCTTAATTTTCTGAATCTTTTCATCGTCCAAAAGAGAGGCATCGTAGCCGTCAGAAATAAGTTTTTCGACAACACTTCCCAAAGGCGTGGAAGTCCAACTTACCGACACGTGCTTTACAGTGCCCGCCTTTACGTCCACGATCGATTTTAGGGCAACGCCGTCCATCTTGTCCAAAATGCTTTTGATGGTTCGTTTTGCCTGAACCGAAACAACCCTGTTTTTTCCGGCAGGGATTTTTTCGATTATCACGGAAGATTCCGAAGGAGAAACATCCACATCATTTTTAGACACGGAAGTCATTCCCGTTCCGGAAACAGTGATGTCCGCCTTATCTATGATTTGAACGTATACCTCGCGGCTTGAAAAATTGTTCTTTGAAAAGTCAACGCTAATGCTTCCCTGCGAAGACCCGTTCGAATTATTGTCGGACGAAATTTCAGCCTTGCACGACAAAAATCCAAGCGCAAGCAAAGCCATAGAAAACAAGACAACACCGATTCGTGAAAATTTACCCTTCATATAACCCCCAAATCATATGCAAATATAAAATTGTAGTAGATAAGACCGGAACACACCCTCTTCAATTTAAACAATTATACACTATTTCAAAATTAAAGCAAAATAAAATGTTATGGAATCCTGAAAAACTACGGGACGGACATGATTATGTATCGTTCAATATATAATCTTTCGTATGTCCGTCTCGAGAATTGGATATTCCATCCGATTCTCGCCAGTTGGTAGGTTCGGTCGCAGGACGGACATGATTAGCTCGTCGTTCTTTATTACACGGTTAACTATCTGATTTGATTCTATACGGTAAAAACAAAAAGAAGGCAACCGTGCGTCCAAAAATTAATTTTGCGGACAGCCGATTGCCTTCTTTCAGATTATTGAACTTAGGCTAGCCGAAATTCATAAGAGTCGGCTCATCTGAGTAACATTTTGTAAATGCTCTAATACAAATCTATGATATATGACTGAGAGCGGAGCTGATGTGTCGCAATATCTTCAGCCATCACCAAAAGCGTAAATACCTGCGGGGTGTAAGGTCCTGTCGAGAACTTGCACACGCCTGTTGAATCGCAAGGAATATCCACAACGCTGTTCAATCCTGCGCCGGGCGCAAAAGACGCTTTGCAGTGCAGATTCGTAAACTCCGTCGGAGCGTTGATTTTTACCGTGATCCACATTACATCGCTTCCTATCCTTTTGGGAACTTGGTAATGGTTTGATCCTACAGGAGATTCCGAGACCGGCGTAGGTGCATCTCCAAGCTTTCCGTAGCCTACATCAAGTTTAGTCTTACCAAGTTCATTATGCACAGGCGGCGTTACAGTGCCTTCAAGTCCAAAGCCGAAATTAGCCTTAACGAATACATTTTGATACGTATAGTTGGGAGCAGCTGGATCTCCCGCTGCATCAAGCCATTCCACAAATTCTACAGGCGGTGTACCAGTGCGCACAAGATGGTTTCCCGGAGATCCGGATGCGGCAATCGCAAGAAGCGTTTTCGCCGTACCAGTGTAGGATTCGTAAACTGTGTACACTCCCGTTATCGCAGGCGGCGCAGATCCAGCCAAGGTGAGTTCACCTCCGTTCAGATTGTAGGACGCCCGCATCCTGTTTATGTGTTTTTTCTCTGTAGGAGTTGAATTGAAGTCAAAGAACGTCAAACCAGCAGGCGGCGGAGTAAGGTCCAAAGTATTTCTTTCCACCCAAGCGCTGTCTCCTATGTAGTTGTGCGCCCTTAGTTCCACCTCATACACCTTACCCATCATGAGTTTTAGCGTACAAGACTCCGAGCCGTACGCAAGGTTTCCTTCGTGCCAAATGACTGAAGCCAAGAAATCATCCGCATTAGTGTCCGTAGATTTGAAACCGTATATTTTCTCGTCCGCGGGGTTGAACGTTGCTCCGTCATCTGAAGAAGGTTTCAACTTGAGTTCGTAGTTGGTCTCGTATTTCGCACGTTTCCATGTGAGTTTTGTATAGTAATAGCCCGGCTCTTTATCCTCGCTAACATTCACAAGATACGCCCTAAAATCTTCTGGCGCTGTAGGAGCTTTCTGCAAAACGTCAAGCGGGTTCGGCGTAATAGTGTAGTCAAGATCCATTCCCGGAAACACCACAAGTTCCTCGATGTAAGAGCCTATCGGAACGAACGGAGGCTCAGGAGCAACTCCCGTTCTAAAGAAAACCATGCGGAAATCGTATGCGCCTGCGTTCAGCGTTATTTTTCCGTTGGGAGAAACCGTTTCCGTTTCGTAAGTGAAAGGAAATGTACCTACAGTCGCAGTCCTATCATACTTACAGTCAGTGTGGATTGTTTTTTCCGTTCCGTCATTGTCCGTATATTTTTCTATGAGAGCTCCCGAATATGCGTTGTATATTCCTATCTCGTAGTGGGAGCATTTTCCCAAATCGTCCTTTACATTTCCCGATACTTTTACAGTTCCAGGGGTGGTAAGACCGTCGGTGGTCATCTTGAACGTGGCAGTTCCGTTGGAGTTTGAAATATCCACTGTGCAGTGTCCCTGAAGCACAGGCTTGAAAACGGAAGCTCCATCAGAGTATCCCTTGTAGGCTGTAAGGGTCAAATCCCAGACGCCAGCCCCAAGCAACTGCGTGAATGTGGCATTCGTAGTTCCGTGTGTCAAAACAGGCTTTATAGCCTGCGAGCCTGTCTTAGGTAACTCCCTTCCAGTGTTTGAACGGCCCGACAGAATGAAGGTGAGATCTGTATGATTCAACGGGAAATGCGCAGAAGGCATTATTGTTCGCGAGGCAGGATTTTTCGCCTGTTCTATCATACGAGCCCAGTCGGTCGGTATGTCCGAAACGGAAAATGTTACAGTGCTTTCGGCGTTTCCGTCATCCGCAACCCTTCCCATCAAGCCGTTTTGGCAACCCGCAAGAACGAACGCAAAAACAGCCGACAAGATAAAAAGCGTTTTCTTAAATCTCATAGTATCCTCCTCTGAAGATTTAATACGGCATCAAAGCACGCAAATGCTCAAAATCCGATGCCTTTAATATTCAGACCGAAACATCAGTCTGTTGCGTACAACACAATGACCGCGCTGTCGGAATACGAGTTTCCGTTTTTCTCAACGGTCAGCAAAACCTCGTACAGACGGCTTTTACCGGGTGCAGCTAAAACCGCCGCATAAAGGTCTGTCCTAGGTATGTACAGGCTGAGCCTCATGCCCGCTTTTTCGATGTATGCATTTTTTCCGCCCACATCAGTTATTTTCCATGAATAGTTTTCGCCGCCCATAGGAGCGGTAAGAACAAGCGTGTGGTCAATCCTGACTTTATAAAACTCATTCAGCATAAGATGGGCCTTTCCGGAAGACAAAATGTCCGATGAAACCGCAGGCGCTTTTTCAAAATGGCTGTTGTAGTCGGAAAGCACATCGAAAGGACTTTTGCACGAAGAAAAGAGAAAAACAAAAACTATCGCAGAAAAAAGACAAGTCCGCCGCGTTTTCACAACGATTTTCCCCCTTTCGTAGTTTTTTCCTTAAAATCTATCCGTCCGCCTATGCTTATTTCGGGAAACAGATTCCATGTCGAGTCGTAGTCAAGTGCAAGGGAAAACGTTACGAATCTCAAAGTGATGCCCGTGGTTATCCTTCCGCCCAAAGAAAAAAAAGGTTTTGATGCGGCGACTTTCGGATGGGAAATAAACCCCACCCTTCCCGTAAGAGAAACTTCCTCGAACAAAACGGCATAACCTTTTCTGTCAAGAACGACCTCGATGCCCACCGGAGCATACGCCTCAAAAAGCCACAGGAACGGAGGAGTAATCTCGTTACCGCTAAAGTCTTCGTAATGGCTCGGAAAATCCTTTTTGGGAAGAGCTATTTTCGCTCTAACTCCCGCACCTATGTACAAGGGAGAAGTCAGGAACGAATTTCTGTAACCTGCGTCAAGTCCGAAAAGGTATTTGAAATTGGTCTTTTCAGGCTGCAAAAATCCTGAAAGAGCCGAAACGGAAAGAAAATGCGTCTTCTCAGTTTTTAGAGCCGTCTTGAACGAACCTGAACTTCCGCCGTTTTCAGAGTTTTCGCCGTCGCCTTGGCCATCGGAAGACCCTTCTCCGCCGCCGACATTTTCTCCGCCGTATTTTATTTTATGAACGGAACCGTCAGCGCATCCTGCAAAAACTGCGTTTTCTTTTCTGCAAAAAGCAAAATCCGTTATCTCTGCGTTTTCCGCTTCGGGAAGCCGCATATTCCCGACCGGCTTTTTTGATTTTATGCTGTACACGACTATTTCGTTGTTTTCGTTCAGAACCGAAACCCTGTCCGAATTCCTAAGCGGCTTTAAAAGCCGTATGGCATTTTCAGTATCGACGACAATTTTTTTCCGTCCTTTTATGTCGGAAACCCTAAAAGAATGCTCGTCTTCCATGCTTACAAGCCTTCCGTCCGACGTAAAAAAAAGCGGAATGTCGCTTTTCATGTATACGTTTTCGATGCTTGCGACGCGGGCGTATGTGGCGCAGTCCCAGACAATCGCATCTCCGTCTTCCGAAACGGAAACAAGGTGTTTTTCGTCGTTGCTGAACGAAAGGCTTTTTATGGCGGAATTATGTCCTTTCAGGGTAACGGTGAACATAGTCTGCGTGAAGCGCAATTTAAAATACAACTGAATAGAAAAATCTGAACACGCCGCCGCTATGTAGTTCGTCCTGTTGCTAAATGCAGTTGCAACAATCGTCTTTCCTTTTGCATAATCGCTTAATAAATACGACTCTGTTTTTTCGTAAGACTTTTTGCCTGACGCCGCCCGCTTGTAAAGCAGAAATTTTCCGCCGTCTGTCATCGAAACAAGAAGTTCCCCGTTCCGTTCCTTGCTGAAAACACTTCGGTTTACATTTTTTTCGTCGATTGTAACTATGCTTGCATAGGAAGAGGTTTTGAATGCCAAAAGAAAATCCTCTGTGGCGACAGAAAGAACGCTGTCGTCTGCATTCAGCGAAAGGACTTTTACAGGTTTTTCAAGCTTTACGACCTGTGCCGAAAGCAAAGCGGAGCAGAAAAGAAACTGCATGAATATGAACGCATTGAATATTTTAGGAATGGCTGATTTCATTTTTCTCAAAATCCAATGACTCCGGAATACAAAATCACCGCATGATGAAATGAAGATATTCCGATCGAGGAATCGAGGAATCGAGGAATCGAGGAATCGAGGAATCGAGGAATCGAGGAATCGAGG
>CAJPOF010000015.1 GCA_905372235.1 uncultured Treponema sp. | reverse complement strand
AGAATGTAATGGACAAGAAAACTAAGCAGTGCGTGGATATGTTGAGACAACTGGTTTCGGACGTTCAGGGTGCCCCCTATCCCGGCGATGACATAAAGTCTGAACTTTATTCAATTTGGTATGAGCATGCCCAGCGTGCGGCTGTGGACTGTTTTGAATTCCTTGACGAAAATTTCCCTAAAGAAGCCAAGGATGTTGATAAAAAAATAGATAAGCTTTTCAGCGATTGAATTTCTTAATAATCTTCAGTTTTACGCCGAATTTATAGTTATATATAAAGAAGGGGATTTTTTATAATATGAGCGTGACCCAGAAAGCGTTTGCTGCAATGAAATATCAGTTAGGCGGCGCTTTGAAAAAAAACGGTGTCAATCTGTGGCGGTTTGTTTTTTTAGCCTTTGAAAAGACAACAGGCAATGAGCGTATGTTTTTCATTGAGTTTGCCATGCTGAATCCTTGGTTGAGCCCGTCCGATGTCCTTTTGGGTTTTAAGCCGCGCGTAAAAATCTCAGCGGAAGACCTTCAGCATGTGCTTGCCGGCACGGATTCTGCTCAAAAAATAAAGAGCGAGACGCTTGTAGTTCCTTCGTACACTGTGCTCAGGGCGGGAACGTTAGGGGATGGCGCAAAGCAGTTGTGCAGATATTTTCCTGTAAATGACGTTGTGCATACGGGGCGTTCGTTCGACATTCAGATTAAGGATTGCCGTTTTGATGAGAATTCGCTTGAAGGAAGCGTAAAATGTTCTCCTTCGGAAGTTTCTGAGCATCCAGAATACCTTTGCGATTCCGGGAGCATGAGCTGGAATCTTAGATACGATTTTTTGCTGTCGTTTGAAAACGGTTACAAAACAAAGGAACTTAGCTGGCAGATTCCGGGAGCGAAGGCTGTTTTTTCAGGGGAAATTACACTTGACGGAAAGGAATACAACGTAATCCCCAGAAAATCATACGGCTATGTCGATAGAAATTGGGGAAGCTCATATCCGTCTGAATGGTTTCATCTTTCTTCATCGAACATAGCAAGTCTTGTAAGCGGAAAATCATATCAGAATTCGAGTTTTGCCCTTCAGGGGGTGTACGACGGAAGGATTTCGCTTGCTGTAAACCTTGAGGGAAAATCCTATTCTTTTACGGCGAATTCACGGAAGGGGGCGTATTCTTCAACGTGGAATTGCATTCAGATGCCGGAAACTGAAGACGGAGAAAAACTTCATTGGTCGGTGAGCGTAAACAGCAGGTCGCTGATTTTGGATATAGACGTGTTCTGCCTTGTCCGCCAGCTTTATCTTAGAAACTGGGAACTTCCGGACGGCGAAAGGAAGACGTTAAAAATTCTTGCGGGCGGAACGGGCGACGGAGAGATTCGGCTATACAAGCAGCATGGAAAAAATCTTGAACTTCTTGAACATTGCAGGGTTGCCGGAGTTTTTTGCGAATACGGACAGCCTGAAGAAACGGAAAACTGAAAATCTTTGGCGTATTGTTACAATTTGTCGTTTTAAATATAATAGTCGAAATTTATCTTAATTGGACGGTTCATTACAAATGCCAGACAATGCTTTACCCAGCGCGGAGATAGCGCTTCAGATTATCCTTTCGGTCGGAATCATACTTATCGTTGCAAAATATCTTGGCACTCTTCTTCAGAAAGTCGGATTTCCGCAGGTCGCTGGTCAGATAATTGCGGGACTTCTTCTGCATTTCATTCCGTTTTTCAAAAATTACGGCGCGTTTGATGCCAACGTGGTCTACAAAGAGGCGAACAGCTTTATTTCCTCGATGGCTGAAATCGGTGTTGTGATGATAATGTTTTCCGCGGGACTTGGGACGAACCTTAAATCCCTTGTAAAATCGGGCGTAAAATCCACAGTGATTGCGACTGTCGGAGTGTTTGTTCCGCTTCTTATGGGAACGGTGATGGCTCTGTGTTTTTGGGGCTGGAACGGCTGGGGAACAAAAGAATTTTACCGCTCGATGTTCATCGGTGCGATAATGACTGCGACTTCCGTAAGTATTTCAGTCGCCACTTTAAAAGAACTGGGAAAAATAAAGTCCGACATCGGGCAGACAATCATAAGCGCTGCGATAATTGACGATGTGCTAGGAATAATCGTTCTTACCGTGGTGCTGGGCGTAAGCGCAGGGACGGGCGATTATCTTTACGTGCTTCTTAAAACGCTTCTTTTCTTTGTATGCGCCGTTGTGTTCGGTTTTGTGATATTCAAATTTTTCAAATGGTACGACAGGCGGCATCCGCATTCAAGGCGAATTCCGATTTACGGACTTGGTGTAGCTTTTATTTTTGCCTATGCTGCGGAAAAATTCTTTGGAATCGCGGACATAACAGGAGCTTACGTCGCCGGTGTAATTTTCTGTAACCTGAACGACGCTCACTATATGGAACAGAAGATTGACATAAACTCATACATGATTTTCAGTCCGCTGTTTTTTGCAAGCATAGGTCTAAAGACGAACCTTTCGGGAATGAATCTGCATCTTCTTGTGTTTTCGCTTGCATTCGTAGCGGTCGGTTGTCTTTCAAAGATTATAGGTTGCGGCGGAGTTTCGCGACTTATGGGCTACAATTGGAAAGAATGCGCCCAGATCGGATTTGGAATGATGGTGAGGGGCGAGGTCGCTCTGATTGTGGCGCAGAAAGGGCTTGCCGTCGGGCTTGTGGATTCATCTTATTTTCCTGCGGTGATTCTTTTGATAATCGTAAGTTCCATGACAGTCCCCGTCCTTATGAAAAGGTCGTTCAGGGAAAAAACTCTTGTTTCTTCCGCCGCATGACAATTTTTGTGCGGAAAAATATTTTTTAAGTTTTTTTTGAACGATTTTTACGATTTTAGAAAAATCATGCGTCTATCTCTTCCGCCAAATGGTGAACGATAAAATCTCGCCGCTCCGGTGTGTTTTTTCCCATATAGAATTCCAGCACCTTTGGAACGTTCTGTAGAGTCTGAATTGATACGGGCGTAAGGTGGATTCCAACATCCTCGCTTTCGCCTTCTTTTCTGGGGCGAATGAACTGCTCGAACTCGTGCGGACTTATCTCTCCAAGTCCTTTGAATCTTGTGATTTCAGCGCCTTTTCCAAGTTCTTTTAACGCTTTGTCGCGGCTAAGTTCGCTGTAGCAGTAGACGGTTTTGCTCTTGGTCCGAACCCTAAAAAGCGGAGTCTCCAAAATGTATACGTGTCCGGTAAGAATCAGTTCCTCAAAATAAAGCAGAAGATACGTCATCACAAGATTTCTTATGTGGAAGCCGTCGTTATCCGCATCCGTTGCGATTATTATTTTTTCGTAGCGAAGTCCTTCTATTTCCTTTTGGATTCCAAGACTGAGCGTAAGATTTTTCAGTTCCTCGTTTTCGAAAAGGGCTGTTTTTTTCCGTCCGTACATGTTCTCCGGCTTTCCCCTAAGGCTGAAAATCGCTTGCGTTTCAACGTTCCTGCAGCCAACCATAGACCCCGTCGCAGAGTCTCCTTCCGTGATGAAAATCATCGAATTTTCGCCCTTTTTCCCATCCTGAAGATGGTAGCGGCAATCCTTCAGTTTGTTGATTTTAAGGGAAACGGATTTTTCCGCCTCTCTTATAGTTTTTTCGGTAACGGAATTTATTTCGTTCCTTGCCTTTTGGTTTCTGATTATTTTTTCTTCAAGGACGGAAGCGATTTCCGCTTTGTGCCTAAGCCAGTCGTCGATTGCCGCCTGAACTTCTTTTATGATTGGGGAACGGATTTCTACGTTTCCGAGTTTGTTTTTCGTCTGGCTTGTGAACATAGGATTGTCTATTCCTATTTTGAGTGCGACAAAAAGTCCGCTTGTTATGTCTCGTTCCTCGAAACTTTTTTTGAAAAAATCGTTCACACCTTTTGAAACTCCGTCGATGAATGCGCTTACGTGAGTTCCGCCGTCTTCGGTGCTTTGTCCGTTCACAAACGAATAGACGATTTTGTCAAGGCTTGCCGTGTGCGTCATGACGAACTCAAGGTTTCCGCCCTTGTATGAAAACGGCTCGTATAGCGTCTTTCCTTTTTCGCCGAGTTCGTTTTTTAGAAGATCTGAAAGTCCGTTTTCGCTTTTGTATGACTTGTCGTTAAAATGTATGTTCAGCCCCGGATTCAAATATGCGTAGTTCCAAAGCCGTTTTTCCACCATCTCCATGTTGAACTCGTATTTCCCGAAAAGTTCCGCATCCGGAACGAACTCAAGATATGTTCCGTTTTTTGAGCCGGGCTTTGCCTGTCCTGTAGAGCCGCTTATTTTGACTCCCTGCTTGAACTCGACCACGGCAATTTTCCCGTCCCTTATTGAAGCCGCCCTAAAATACGATGAAAGAGCGTTCGTGGCTTTTATTCCAACTCCATTCATTCCGATGGCCTGCTTGAAAACCGAATTGTTGTATTTTGCGCCGGTGTTCACGTTCGAAACGCAATCTTCCAGCTTTCCAAGCGGAATTCCGCGTCCGTAGTCCCGGATTTTTACCCTGCCGTCCTTTATCTCGATGTCAACCTTGTCTCCGAAACCTTGCGAAAATTCGTCCACGGCGTTGTCGATTCCTTCTTTCAAAAGAATGTAGATTCCGTCGTTCTCGTTCGAACCGTCGCCGAGCGAACCTATGTACATTCCGGGTCTTAGCCTGATATGTTCAAGTCCTTCAAGATGAAGAATCGAATCCTCATCGTATACGGCGTTTTTTTCACCGCCTTGCTTTTTGGAGATTTTTTTTGTGCCGCCCGCCAAACTTTTTTCCGCCGATTTCGTGTTCACAGAAGATTTTTCCTTTTCTTCCGTTTTTTTCTCGGCTTTAATATTTTTCGCTTCCGTCGCAGGATTTTCTTTTTTTTTCACGCTTTTTGCAGTTTTTGCGCTTTCCGCCGAATTTTTCAAAACCGATTTTTCACCGGCGTTTTCAATTTTTTTTTCCGCAGATTTCAAAGCCGGCGCTTTTGCGGAACTTTTTTTCGCCATCGCCGAAGCCGCCTCAAGCAATGATTTTTTTGTCTTTTCCTCACCCATAAAAAGCGATTATATAGTCAATGATATGTTTTTACAACTTCACACGCGTCCCTCAGCAAAATCTACGTTTTTTAAGATTTTTTTTATTTTGATTCGGGCGGCTTTTTGCTTTCGCAAAAAACGGGCTTTTCGGGGTTCCGCTATCCGCTCATTCCTACGCTATCGCTCCGGAACGGCATGCCGCATTTGCGTCCTGCCGCCCCTACAATCCCTGCCGCATTCAAGGCATCCTTCAGCTTTTAGTTTTTTTGTTTCACATATAGAAAAAAAAAAGTTGAGTTTTCAAAAACCAGTAGTGCTTGTTTTTTTTTTTTGCGAATTCTTAAAGATATTTACATTGAATAACACGCCGAAAGGTGTTATCATCGTTATATAATTGTAAATTTCGGGTTAGCCCGACTATATAGGAGTCTTGAATGACAGTTAATGACATTAAAAACGCCAAGGTTAAGGCTTGGGTAGAAGAATGTGTTAAGATGTGTGAACCCGACAACGTTGTTGTTTGCGATGGTTCAAGTGCCGAGTACGACCGATTGATGCAGAAATGCGTTGATGCAGGTCTTGCAACTCCATTGGCAAAAAAGCCGAACAGTTTCCTTTTCCGTTCAGATCCGTCGGATGTTGCTCGTGTTGAGAAAAGGACGTTTATTGCTACCAAGACACAGGAAGGCGCAGGTCCTACAAACAACTGGATTGACCCAACTGAACTCAAGGCTACGATGAAGGGACTTTACAAAGGTTGTATGCACGGACGAACGATGTATGTTCTTCCGTTCTGCATGGGACCTCTCGGTTCTCCTATAGCAAAATATGGTGTTGAACTTACTGATTCTGAATACGTTGTCCTTAACATGGACATCATGACCCGAACTGGCGAAAAAACATGGCAGTACATTGACGACAATTTCGTTCCATGTCTCCATTCTGTTGGAAAACCGCTCAACAACGGAGCAAAGGACAACGGAGTTTGGGCATGCGCTCCCGTTGAGCAGAAATTCATCTCTCAGTTCCCTGAAGAGCATCTGATTTGGTCTTACGGTTCGGGATACGGTGGAAACGCCCTTCTCGGTAAGAAATGTTTTGCTCTCCGAATAGCTTCGTTCATCGCAAAGGAAGAAGGCTGGCTTGCGGAGCATATGCTTATCCTCAAACTTACAAATCCTAAGGGCGAAGTAAAATATGTTACAGGTGCGTTCCCGTCTGCTTGCGGAAAGACAAACCTTGCTATGCTCATTCCGACCATCCCTGGCTGGAAAGTCGAAACTGTCGGAGACGATATCGCTTGGATGAAATTCGGCAAGGACGGTCGCCTTTACGCCATCAACCCAGAGGCAGGTTTCTTTGGTGTTGCTCCGGGAACTTCAGAGCAGTCTAACAACAACGCCCTTATCGCTGCATCAAAAAACACCATCTTTACGAACTGCGCCCTTACAGAGGACGGAGATGTATGGTGGGAAGGAATCGGTTATCCTGCAAAAGGAAAGCTCGTTGACTGGAAAGGAAAGACCAGGGATGCGCTTCCAAAAGACAAGTCACCAAAGGGCGAAGAGATGGCTCATCCTAACGCCCGATTCACGGCACCTGCCGCACAGTGTCCATGCATCGCATCGGATTGGGAAAGCCCTGAGGGAGTTCCGATTTCTGCAATTCTCTTCGGTGGTCGCCGCCCATCTACCGTACCGCTTGTACACCAGTCACGCTCTTGGGAGCATGGCGTTTTCCTCGGCTCTATCGTAGGTTCTGAAATCACAGCCGCTTCTACCATCAATCCGGAAGAAGTCGGTAAGATTCGACGCGACCCATTCGCAATCATTCCGTTCTGCGGCTACAACATGGGAGACTATTTCCAGCACTGGATTAATGTAGGAAATGCGGCGAAGGATAAGGAACTCCTTCCGAAAATCTTCTATGTAAACTGGTTCAGAAAGGATGACAACAACGCAGACCTTCCTGGCGGCTTCATGTGGCCGGGCTACGGTGACAACAGCCGAATTCTTGCATGGATTTTTGACCGTTGCGATGGAAAAGACAACTTTGTTGACACTCCAATCGGTTTCATGCCAAAAGAGGGTGCTATCAACATCGACGGTCTTGCAGACTACTACAAGAAGGCTCTTCCTGAAATCACAAAGGTTGACGTTGAGGGCTGGAAGAAGGAAGTCAGGGATATACGTGAAAACCACTATCCAAAATTCGGAAAACATCTTCCAAAGGAATTGAGCGCAATCCTCGATGATTTGGAATCTCGTTTGAATAAGGCGTAATTATTTGAAGGCTCAAGGATTCTAAAATCCTTTAGAGCCTTTGAATGTCGCCTGAACACGGCGCAAGAAAAGTCTTTGCTCCGCTTTGTTTTCGGTCTAATGCTCCCGTTTAGGCGCTTGCTTATTCGGGAGTTTTTTATATTGTCTATATTTAATTAGAGAGGTGGTTCTTATGAAAACAAAAAAATCGGCATTAAAGATTGCCCTGTTTTCTATAATTGGCGTTGTTTGCCTTGCGCTCCTGGTCTGTGCGGGATATGTTTTGTACGTCTTCACAAGTTATTATCGTATAGAGGACAACAAGGTTCTTGAACACAAAAATCC
Source organism: uncultured Treponema sp. (assembly GCA_905372235.1). GTDB lineage: Bacteria > Spirochaetota > Spirochaetia > Treponematales > Treponemataceae > Treponema_D. The sequence continues at coordinate 35,519 of CAJPOF010000015.1, read as the reverse complement.
TGAAACTTCCGAAAATATTTCACGAGGAAAAATCTACAAAGCATTGACGATGAATATCGGTTTTGGAGCTTATGACGACAAATTCAGTTTTTTCATGGACACAGGCTATGCCGATGCGGAAGGAAAGGTGCAGATAAAAGGCCGGCAGTCCAGAGCCACTGACAAAGAGCATGTCCTTACGAATGTCTCTTCAATAATAAAACTTATAAACGGGCAAGATCCGGATTTTATCCTGCTTCAGGAGGTGGACGAAAAATCCACGAGGTCTTACCATGTGAACGAGGCCGAACTTTTCCGTTCGTCGTTTGCAGACTATGCCTATACATGGGCTGAATGTTTCCATTCTCCGTATCTTTTTTATCCTATACGTGAACCTCACGGAAAATCCACCAGCGGACTTATGATTTTTTCCGAGGCTTCCATAGATTCTTCGATAAGAAGAAGTCTTCCGCTGTCGGAATCGAGGTTCGCAAATCTTTTTGACCTTGACCGTTGTCTTGTGATGAATCGCTATAAAATCGAAGGAAGCGACAAGGAATTTGTAATGATAGATGCGCATCTTTCCGCATACGATGAGGGCGGAAAGGTTCGAAAAAAGCAGGTGGATTTCATCAAGGAGATTCTTAGCGCAGAACATGAGAAAGAAAATTATGTGGTCATGGGCGGAGATTTCAATCAGGTTCTTACTCCGGGTGGAGAGAATCGTTACGTAAAACCGAATGGAGGAGAAATAGTTCCCGACTGGGTGGCTTCCTTTGACGCTGAGTTCGAGGGCTACAAAATCTACGGTCCTTTGAAGGGAGATGACGGTGCGGAATTCGGGACTGCCCGAAACAACACTATGGCATTCGATCCGAACTGGACATATACGGTTACTATCGACGGCTTTGTGGCTTCCGACAATATAAAGGTGCATGACATCACGATAATCACAAGCCACGCATTCAAGTATTCCGATCATAATCCGGTCGTGCTGGAATTTGAACTTGAATAGATTTTCCAAAAACATTCGTTCTTTGTGACATAATTTGCTTCCCCTTGGACAGCTTTCTGGACCGAGGGGAATTTTTATGCTCTTGAGATATTTTTAGTCCGCAGGGATTTTGTCGTGTCGGATTTAAAAAAAATAAAACTGTAGATAGAACAATAAAAAGTTTTAAATGCAATAATCGAGAAGGTTCGGAAAAATATTTTTTGTAAGGCTTTAGTTTTTTCGTTTACGGAAATATGTTTTTAGGTTTCAGTAAGGGAATCGGGTTCGGAATCGGGAATGTCAAATACAACCTTATATTGTTCTATAATGACTTCAAGCAGGCTTGAGTTTTCTACGCCGAGTTTTTTACAAATGCTGCTCATTTCCCGTTTTATTGTCGACTGGCTTGTTATGAAAATATTTGCAAGCTCCTTGTAAGAGACTTTTCCGTTTGAGAATTCTTGCGTCATTTTTATCTGACGTTCCGTAAGTCCGTAATCTTTAAGCACAAGTTCTTCGCCCGGATTCGGAAGATTCAGCGAGGATATCTTTTTTGCGTGCAGCGGAAAAAGCGTGAAAAGCGATTCTTTTATTGAATGATATATATGAAAATATGTGAACATTAAAAAAAGGGAAAACATCCATGCCATGTAGAAGTCGTAAAGGCTCTTGGTCATAATGATAAAAAACGAAGCGAAAAGGGGCGAAAGAATCCCGAAGATTTTTCGCAGGGTTTTCTTTGTCAGAAAACCGTTTACGAACAGCAACGCTATTCCAAGGAAGTACAGGAATATGCCAAGAAACGCAATGTTGTTCATGGTTGTAACGATGCCCTGTATGAACGAAACCACGGACTGCATGATTTTAAGATTGTGGAATATCACCAAAGCGAAGCAGATTAATGAACAGGAAAGATTCACTACGGGAACTACGATGTTGAAATACGGAAGGAATGCGTTAGAAGAATCTGTCTTTGTAAGGCTCATGAAAAAGCCTACAAGTTGTACGACCGCCGCAAAGAAAATCATCGGACGCTCGTAATAAGGTCTTATCTTCATGGAAAAAACTTTATATGAAATTTTATAAATAATCAAGAAATGCATTTTATAAATGCCGAATCCCGGATTTCGGAAGTTTTTGGTTTTGTAAGTTCCGGGAATGGAACTCACAAAATTTCGGTTCGTGAGACGGTAAAAAATATATGGCGGAGCGGAATATTTTTTCGCAATAAACAAACCTGCTGCTCCTACAAACCAATCAACTTTTTATACATTTCCTTTGTTTTTCGAATTTTGGAACATTTTTTGAATTTGAAAAAAAATGTTCCAAAATTCAGAGGAAAAGGTCCGATTTTCTCTTGATTTTTTTGCTTTGATGTAGATTTTTTTTGCATATATTACATATTCCGATTTACATTTAACATTTTGAGATTTATAATGGGTCTTATGTTAGATACATTGAGCGATGTGGATTTTGAGAAATTCAGGAAAATCATCTATGACGAAAGCGGAATAACTTTTTCCGAAAGCAATAGACCTATTCTTGACAGCAGAATCAAGGAAATCCTTCGGGAAAAAAAGATTGAAAATCTTTCCGAATATTATGATTTGATTCTGAAAGATAAAGAAGAACTCAAAAAGATGCTGGATTCCGTTACGACAAATCTGACTCGTTTTTTTAGAAATCAGCCTCATTTTGACGCATTGATAAACTATGTGATTCCTCATGTGCTTGAGGAGAAGAAAAAGACCGGCGACAGAACTGTCCGCATATGGAGCGCAGGCTGTTCTACAGGGGAAGAACCGTACACAATCGCCATGATATTGAAGAAGATTCTTCCTTCGGGATACAGTTATTCCGTTACGGCTTCGGATATTTCTCTGAAATCTTTGATGGTTGGGCAGAGGGGCTTCTATGCCGACAACAAGATTGACGGAGTTCCTCCCGATTATATTCCGATAGGTTTTAATAAGGTTGAAGGCGGATATCAGGTTACTCCGGACATAATGAGCAAGGTGAAATTCGACTATCATAATCTTCAGCATGCTCCGGGCATGAAAAATCTTGATGTAGTTTTTTGCAGAAACGTAATGATTTATTTTGATGAACCTGCGCAGCTTGTGGTTCTGGATAATTTCTGGAATTCGATGGCTTCTCACTCATATCTTTTCATCGGACATTCCGAGTCGCTTTTTGGAATGAAGACTAAATTTGAATTTCTTAAGACGGATTGGGCTTGTCTTTACCAGAAAAACGCTTAAATTATTGGGGGACTCTAAACCATGGTAGACACAGACGAAAAATTTGATACGCTATCTGTGGCGATCTGCGATGATTCTGCATTGATGCGGAATCTTGTTTCAAGGATTATAAATGACACTCCGGGCATGGAAGTCGTCGGAAAAGCAAGCAACGGTCAGACGCTTCTTGATCAGCTTGAGAACGGACTGAAGCCGGACGTGATTGTCCTTGACATAGAAATGCCTATCATGACGGGAGTTGAGTTTCTTAGGGAGCGAAAGTCCCGTCAGATACGGATTCCGGTGATAATTCTTTCGAGCATTGCCAAGCAAGGTGCGGCTGTTACGATGGAATGTCTTGAACTTGGTGCGAGCGACTTTATAACAAAACCGGGCGCATCCACCACTGTAGAGATTGTGAATGTCGCCGATGAGTTGATTGAAAAGATTGCTTCTTACGGCGGCGTTTTCGGAAGAAGGAACGGAAGACGACTTCCATATGCGGATTATTTTCTGCATTCCAGAAAACTGCAAGCGGCGGAAAAATTCGTCGCAAAGAAAAAGAACGAACCCGGCTTGGTGGAAAGCGCACCTGTAAAGCCGACCTTTAATTTTTATTCCGAAAAAAAAGAGCCTGCCACGATAACTCCTGTGCGTTCGGGCGGAGCAATAAAAATCATTGCGATTGGAATTTCTACGGGCGGTCCGAACGCTTTGCGCGATGTATTTAAGACGATAGACCCTCACCTCAAGCAGCCGATTCTTGTTGTTCAGCATATGCCTGCGGGATTTACTAAAGAATTTGCGGAAAGTCTGAACAGAATCTGTCCTCTTGAAGTCCACGAGGCTGAAGATGGAATGAAGATTGAGGAAGGTCATATTTATATCGCTCCGGGAAACTACCATATCGTGGTTGAAAGGCGACCGACTTACAACGTTATAAGGACAAATCAGGAACCGCAGAGGAACGGTCATAGGCCTTCCGCCGATGTGCTTTTTGAGTCTGTCGCTGATGTGTTCAAGAACAATGCGCTTGGTGTCATAATGACCGGAATGGGACGCGACGGTGCTGCCGAAATGGCGAATCTTAGGAAGGAAGGCGCATGGACTTTGGGACAGAACGAAGAGTCTTGCGTTGTTTACGGAATGCCTAAGGTTGCATGGGAAATGGGCGGTGTCCAGCGGCAGGTAGCCCTGAAAGACATGGCTGACGAAATAAGCAAAATAGCAAGAGAACATCTTTAATCATCATAAAGACTCATGATGAACATCGCCCGGAAACTTTAAAAAGTCGAAAGGCGATGTTTTTTTTCTTTTATAAAAAATGTGTACAATGTCCTTCAGTGGATTTCTGCGAAGGCTGTGGACATCGCCGTTTTTGCGTATCTTTTGTCCGCAGGATTCGTAGCCGCAAGTTGCGTTGAAATTTATGCACTTTTTGCAGTATAATTTTTCTCGGATTTATGCGTAGAGTTTTTCCTGTTTTTTTTATTGCCGCTACATCTCTTTTTTCCTGTTCTTTGCGTTACGGAATGAACCCGCAGGACGAAAACAGCGTTCCAGAGTTTGTGTTCGATGATGTTCTGTTTAATCGCTACGAGGACGGAAATATAAAACTTTCGATTTCAGCGCAAAAAATCGAGCAATATAAAGACGGAAAATCCATGTACGCCAAAGACATGGACTTTAAACTCTTCGATGAAAACAATGAGCTTTCGAATTTCGGAAAGTGCGGCTATCTTGCGTCGGACACGGACGAAAAAAAATATACGCTTTACGACAATATTGAAATCACGAATACAAAAGATAATTTGGTCGTGACTGCCGGAAGCCTCAGGTGGAACGGAAAATCCGAGCAGCTTACAAGCGGCAGGAACAGCATGGTTACAATCAAAAAGGATGACACCATTATCCAAGGGGCGGGCTTTTCGGCAAGTGGAGTTTCAAGAAGATTTTCATTCTCAGGAGTTGTTTCGGGGGAAGCGAATGTGAATAAGGTGTCGCCTGAAAACAGCGAGAATGTGGATTCCGCTTTGGAAAATGAGGTCGGAAGTTCGTTAGGGGGCGGCGAATGAAATTGAAAAAATCCGCCCAATTTATTGCGGCATTTTTTTTCATTCTGAACCCGGCTTTTGTTTTTTCCGAAAAGATTTCGTTTTCGGCGAACAGCATGAGCGGCACGATAGGCGAAAAATCCGATTCCACGACTTTGAGCGGAGAGGCGAGCGTTATAACCGAAAGCATGGAAATCTATGCTGATTCAATCATGATGACGGGCGAGGATTACCGCTACATCGAAGCAAAAGGAAGCATAAAAGGCGTGAATGTCGAGGCGGAACTTGATTTCACGTGCGAAAAACTCAAGTTCGACAGGGAAACAAAAGTCGCGGAGCTTAGCGACAACGTAACCTTAAAGGACACGAAAAACGATGTGGAGGCGAAGGCGCAGATAATTCGCTACAATCAGGAAACGGACGTGGCTGTCATGCAGATTGACATTGAGCTGAAGCAAAAGGAGAACGTCTGCAGTGGAGCATATGCCGTATACAGAAAAAAAGACCAGATGCTTGAGCTTAGCGGAAATGCGCAAATAAAACACGGAACCGATACGTTCAGGGCGCAGGAGATTTTTCTTAATCTTGATTCGCAGGAAATAACTCTTGACGGCAGGGTAAAAGGTTCGATTGTCGATGAGCATAAGAGCGAAGAACCGAAAGGAGCGGAAAAAGACGCTGAAAAATCTTCGGAAACGCCGAATGAGACTAAAAAAGATTTGGAAAAATCTGAATCCAAGGGCAAGGCGAAAACTCCTTCCGGAAATGAAGTTGAAAACGGAAATAAAGCGGAAAATGCCGAGAAAAATCCGTCGGAAAAAGAAAAACTTGATTCGGAGCAAAATAAATCTTCGCTTCAGGATTCGCCTGAAAAATCGGAAAAATCTTCGGCTAATTCTTCAAAGCGGAAAAAAACTTCTGACGGGTCTTTTAAAAATGGAAAGGTAAAATAGCCATGGACAAAAAAATTAACGAATCGAAAAAAGACGTTGATAAAGCCGGAAACATTCACTTGTCGCACACTCTTATGGTCTCAAGTCTTTTTAAAAGTTTCGGACACAAAAAAGTCGTGCAGGGAATAGATTTTAATATGCGCACAGGCGAAGTTCTTGGTCTTTTAGGTCCGAACGGCGCCGGAAAGACGACGACTTTTTATATGATAGTGGGATTTTACAAACCTACAGCCGGAGATATTTTTCTTGATGACAAACGGCTGACTTCTCTTCCGATGTATAAAAGGGCTCGGCTCGGAATTTCATACCTTCCGCAAGAGCCTTCCGTGTTCAAGAAACTTACCGTCGAGGAAAATATTTGGTCCGTTCTTGAGACAAGGCGGGATCTTAGCCGGGAGAAGAAAAAGGAAAGGCTTGAGGAGCTTATAGAGGAATTTTCGATAGGCAGAATCAGGAAGCAGTATGCGTTCACGCTTTCGGGGGGGGAACGAAGGAGAACGGAGATTGCCCGTTCCCTTGCCATTGAGCCGAAATTCCTTCTTCTTGACGAACCGTTTGCCGGAATCGATCCGATTGCGGTGGCGGACATAAAGGGAATGATAGGTCTTCTTTCAAAACGGGGAATCGGTATTCTTATAACCGACCACAATGTTCGGGACACGCTTGAGATTACGGACAAGGCTATAATCGTGAACATGGGGCAGATTGCCATTCAGGGAACAAAAAAAGAAATCCTTGAGTCGGAACTTGCAAGAGAGGTGTATCTTGGTAAAGATTTTTCCATGTAGGAATAGGCGTGTCGCACTTTTTTGCGTTTTTATGAATCTGATTTTTTGTGCGTGGGCGAAAAGCGATATATCCGTAAAAGCCATGACTTCGTTCAACCACACGGATTATCGTTATAGAGGAAATTTCTATCATTCCGTTTCGGACACGAATTTTGGAGCTGGAATTTCAAACTACAATTTTCCGTTTAAGATTGAGAACATCGGTTTTTTTGAAGGCATTTCCTTGGAATTTTTAAAGGAATTTTCCGTGGATGCGTTCGCTGGCGCAGCTTTTTTTGTTCCGCTAAACGGTTGGCTTAGCATGAAAGGTGGTCCTGCGCTTCTTTTCCGCTATGCGGACAGAAACTACAGCTCAAGCGACACAGTGCAGTTCAGTTTGGGGATTTTGAACGAGTTCTGCCTGAAATTTATTCCGACCAGGCGATTTTCGTACGAACTTGGCATGGATATTTCGTTCAATTTTTGGTGCTACCAGATAGAAAAAACGGAATCGTACATTTCTTACTGGAATCTTGAGGATTACGGAAGTTTTTATCTTAAACCTTTCATGGGATTTTCTGTGAATCTTTGAAATTTTTATCATTCAAAAAATACGTATTCAGAAAAGTAGATTTCCTTTATTCTGTTCAGCACGAGTTTTGAGTTGATTTCTTCCAAAAGCTGGTCTTTTATTTTTCGTTCGCCGATTTTTTTCAGTTCGGGGTAAGCGTGTCCGTGAAAATATACAACTATTACCGAGCGGAGTTCGGGGGATTTTCTTGAAAGTTCCTCGAAAAATTCCGTGTCGCCTGCGGTGTATGAAAACCACGGCGTGACAATCAGTGAAACTCCGTCGGTATGTTTTTCGTCGGGAGCTGTAACGGCGCGGATTCTTTTGATTCCCGTAAAGGACGAAAGTTTTTCATTCCCGGAAGATGATTTTTCTATTCGGCTTGGACTTGAATCCGGCTTTCTTGGGGATTTTTTCGGTTTTGCTCCTCGCATTGCGAAAATAGTTATCGTTGATGTTACAATCATCACCGCAAGAAAATATATTATTATCAAAAGGATTTTGTTCAGCGAAAGTTCAAACGTTTTCATGCGGATTTTCCTTTTTGCATTCTTTTGTGGCGTAAAGCGAGATTTTTTTCAAAAGTTCCGAAAGTCCATGCCCTGTTTTTGCGCTCACGAACAGTCCGTCCGGAAACATGAGGCTAAGTTGGGCTTTACGCACATCGTCGTCTTTGCAAAGGTCGTATTTGTTCAGCACGATTATGCTTTTTTTTGCAGGCGATTTTGAATCGGGTTCAGACTCAAGTTGCGTGTCGAACACGGAATTTTTTTCTGCCGTGCAAAACATATTGTTTTTTGCGGTCGAAGGAATTTTTTGTTTTTGCGAAGACGCTATTTCGCCAAGGACTTTTTTGACGGTGGAATATTGGAATTCGAAATCCGGGTCGGAACAGTCAATCACAACAAGAAGAATGTCGGCTTCGGTTGCGGATGAAAGAGTTGACTTGAATGCATCTATCAAAGAGTGGGGAAGGTTCGAGATAAAACCCACGGTGTCGGTTAGGAGTATTTTTTTCCCGTCCGCCAGTTCCAGTTTTCTTGTAAGCGGGTCGAGCGTGGCAAAAAGTTTGTCTTCTACCAAGGCGGACGAACCTGTAAGGGCGTTCATCAGACTGGATTTTCCTGCGTTTGTGTAGCCGACAAGGGCACATTCCGGAAAGGGATTTCGGCTTCGTTTTTTGCGCTGGGTGATTCTTGTTGACGCTACTTTTTCAAGTTCTTTTTTTACCTGACTTATGCGTTCCCTGATTTGCCGCTGGTCAAGTTCAAGCTGGGTTTCTCCCTGTCCTTTTGAGCCGTAAGTCCCTCCCCTTTGCCGAGCCATGTCGCCGTAGGAATGTGAAAGCCTTGAAAGCGAATACGAAAGGCGGGCAAGTTCCACTTGGAGCGAGGCTTCTTTTGTCCTTGCTCGCTGGGCGAATATTTTTATTATAAGTTCCTGCCTGTCAAAGCACGGAAGCCCTGAAAGTTTTTCCCAGTTTCTTTGTTTTGTAGGTTCAAGATTGAAGTCAAAGATTATGCAGTCCGATTCGGTTTCTTTTGAAAGTTTTGAAATCTCTTCTGCCTTGCCTTTTCCCATTCCGTATGCGGGTTTTATTTCAAGCCGTGAAAGAGTGAGTTTTCCGGCGGTGCAAAGGCCAAGCGTTTGCGAAAGTCCTTCCAATTCGTTTAGATTGTTTCCGGGTTCGCCTACAAGAAAGCAGCGGACTTTTCGATTTTCTTTTTCCAAATCTATCATTTTCGCCTAGATTTCCTCGCTTACGCACACCCGACTTTTCCCTGATTTTTTTGCGGCGTAAAGCGCGTTGTCTGCTTTTTTGAAAAGGTCGTTGTAGTCTTCTTCGGGGCGGGAACACGGGGCGATTCCGAAACTTCCATGAATTTTTACCTCAGGATGTGTGGTTTTCAAAGCGTCCCGCATATTCTCAAGAGACTGAATCGCCTTTGTTTTTGCAATATTTAAGTCGTCCGTTCCTGTCATGTAGATTATAAATTCGTCTCCGCCGAATCTTCCGATTATGTCCGCCTTTCTGAATTCATCTTTAAGGATTTTTGCGACCGATGACAGGACTTTGTCGCCTATGTCGTGGCCGTAGGTGTCGTTGATTTTTTTGAAATCGTCCAAATCCATAAGCAGAAGAATTCCCGTGGTCGGATTTTTTATAAGGCTTCGCTTTATCTCTCGTGTAAGGGATTCTTTGTTCAGAAGACCTGTAAGACCGTCCGTGTCTCTTTCGGTTTTTATTGTCTGCTGAAGCGTGAATTCTTTTGTCCGCATGTGCGAAAGATACAGATTCATCATGCTTCCAACGATAAAAAAGCAGATCACGTCAAGGCTGTCGGTTACGGCTATGCTGTACGGCTTGAATCTTATCGCAAGGACAATATACAATGCCGCCCAGACTGCGCTGAACGTTATTATTCTGAGCGTTTTGTCCACAATTAAAATGGCTGAAACTATCTGAAGCACAAAAAAGATTACGGAGTGGGAGAGTGTGTATATGAAGATTCCATTTACAAGTCCGTGTGCATACATAATCATAAGGAAACTGTAAAGGCTCAGCGTTATGAATTTTTGCCGCTTTGGAAGAACCGCGATGGATATTACGAAAATCAGAAGACTCAAGGCTGCGACCGCAAGATATAGGTATCGCTGTCTGTTAATTTTGCCGCTTGAAAGTATGAACGACAGCGTAAAAAGAAAGGTGTAAAGCGGAGCGACTATCAGCGAAGATGCCGACAGCATGTTCAGGTTGCTGTTCCTGATTTCGTCGCGAGAATCTTTATAGTCTTGCTTGGAAACATACAGTTTTGAAAATATGCTCTTGAAAAGTTTTTTTATCCTGTTCGTTCCTGCCATACCCACCCTCGACGCCATAGTACAATAAAACAAAAAATTTTAATAGCAATTGAGCGTATTTGTTGCAAAACTGGCGAATCTGTTTTCCTATTTCCAAAGTGAGATTGGATCTACCGTTTTTCCGTTTTTATACACGGTAAAGTGAAGGTGCGGTCCCGTGCTCATTCCCGTGTTTCCGACTTTTCCGATTTTCGTTCCGGTTCCAACGTATTTTCCTCTTGTAACGAGTATCGCGCTCAGGTGTCCGTAGAGCGTTTTGTAGCCTGAATGGTGCGTTACAATTATGTAATTTCCGTACACGCTGTTGAACCCTGTGGATGTAACCGTTCCGCCAAGCCCTGCGTACACCGGAGTTCCGATGGGACACGCCATGTCCACGCCCGAATGAAAAGATCTGTTTCCGTTGAACGGCGAATTTCTCCATCCGTAATAGGACGAAAGCCAGTAGCGGGATTTTACAGGCTTGTGGAAAAGGTCTCCGTTGATTTCCTGACGTGTAACCCAGTCCAAATATGCATCGGGAAGGAACAGAGTTGTCCCGGCGTTAAGCGATGCGGTTTTTTCAAGCGAGTTTACTTTTCCGGTTTTATCTGCATCGATGTCGTATTTTTTTGCAATGGATTCTACAGTTTCGCCGCTTTTTCTTACCGTGTATATTATTCCCGGCATCGAAGGAATTTTTAAGTACTGGCCAATCTGCAAAAGTCTTGACGAGCGGATATTGTTTACGCTTATTATTGTGTCTTGGGTTATGTTGAAATTGTCGGCGATGAAACCTATCATGTCGCCTTTTTTTACTCTGTACGTGCTGTAGCAAAGTTCAAGCGAGTCTTCGGCAAGTCCAAGCCCGTCCTGCGAGAGAACCAGTTTTGTGTTTTCTTCGCTGTCCGCTTCAACGTCGCTTCCTTTTGAGAAATTTTTCGAATTTGCTTTGTCCGACAAAGCGTCAAAGTCCGATTCTTTGAATTTTGGAACTCCGGATGTCTCAAGACCGCCGATTCCCGAAAGGACTGTCTTTTTTCCGCAGATTCCAAACACTGCGAAAGTTATGCCTGCTCCAAGGCAGAACGCAATGGCTGAAACCAATGCGATTTTTTTTATTCTTGCGTTGAAAGTCATAGAGTAAATGTCCGTGCCTTTTGAAAACTTTTTAGTTTTGTACGATTCAAATCTCATCATGATTATAGTCCTATTTCCTTGAAATTCCAATTAAATATGTCTCAAAAGATTCCGAGCGGCAGGCGGCAGGTTTGAATCCTTTTGCGGATTCAAAAAGTTCCCTGAGTTTTTTAAGGAACTGCTGTTGGTCGCCGTTCTGAAAAATTTTTACTAGAAAATGTCCGCCTTTTTTAAGCATTGTCTGGGCATACCATATCGCCATTTCTACAAGCTGTTCGCTTCGGGCTGTATCGACCGTCCTGTTTCCCGTGGTGAACGGCGCCGCATCGCATACAACCGCATCGTATGGACCTTGCGCTTTTATTTTGTTCAGTATTTCGGTATCGTTCAAATCTCCCTGAAAGAAGACAAGATTGTTTCCTTTTACGTCTTTTGAAAGCGGATTTAGATCGCAGGAAACGACTTTGCCTTCCTCTCCAAGATTCCTAAGAAGATAAGTCGTCCAGCTTCCGGGCGCAGAACCCAAATCAAGGACGCTTGAATTTTTCTTTAGAATCCTGAATTTTTGGTCGATTTCCTGAAGTTTGTACACCGAGCGGGCTGGGTATCCTTCGCTGAATGCTTTTTTTGACCAAAAGTCCGGCTTTTCGTAAATGTTTCCCATACAGTGATTTTCGGAATGTTTTTTACAATGCTTAAGTTTTTGCCCCGAAAAGCCATTTTGTTCCGTCGAAGGTGTAGATTTTTTCTTCGCAGTTTTTGAAAAGTCCGCCTGCCCAAAATTTTTCTATAGGCCGACTTTCTATGGCGGCGGTTAATCCTGCGTTCAAAACTCCGTGGGCGACGACCATAATGCGTCCGTTGGAAGAAAAATCAGGTTCGATTACGTTTTTAAGAAAATCTTTTGCTCTTTTCATTACGCTTTGAAATGATTCGCCGCCTTTGGGTGGAACGTAATTTTCCGGGTTGTGCGCGAATGCGTTGAAACTTGAGCCGCCGGCTATCCAGTCGCTGTAGACAGTGCCTTCGTTTACACCGAAACTGATTTCAGAAAGTCTTTCATCCCGGATTATCGGAATGTTTCTTTCTCCTTTTATAAGGATTGCCGTTTGGTAGGCTCGCTTTAATGGAGAGGAGTATATTTTGTCGAAGTGCACGCCTTGAAGTCTTTTTCCAAGTGCGATTGCGGCGGCTATGCCTTTTTCGTTCAGTTCTATGTCTTCCCGTCCCTGAAGCCGTTCCGTTGCGTTCCAGTCTGTTTTTCCGTGTCTTATTATGTACAGTTCCATGATAGTTCCTTACCGCTTTTTCAACACAAAAAGATATTCAGAGACGTGGATGGCTCTTCCTCTAAGGTTTCTGCTTCCTCGGAATGTGTTGTATTTTATCGTTACGGTTTTTAGGTCGCCGTATTTTTCAAGCATTTTTGTCATCTGCTCAAACGAGATGAAGCCTTCCGAATTGTAACTTACGATTATGAATTTTGCATCCAGGTTTTCTATTATCGTCTCAATGGATTTTAGGGCGAACGCTCTTTTGTTGAAGACCGAACGATTCCAGTCTATGGGAATTCCTGAAACTGAACTTGTCTGAGTTTCGAGCCGATTTTTTAGAATCAGGTTCAGCATGAAATAGTTTGAGCCGTAAGGATGTTGGTTGTACGGCGGATCAAGGTAAGCCACGTCAAGATTTTTAAGCCGCTTTGAAAGAGCCATCGTGTCTTCTTTGTGGAGAATTATCATGGATTCGTAGCGGCTTAGGACAGGTTTTTTTAGTTCTATCCTGCCTTGAATCCTTGAGAGGGCGTTTTTTCCTTTTCCGCCGAAGCAGCCGATTCCGGTTGTCTTGTCTTTGTAAAATCCCTTGAATACGCCGCTTGTGTTCACATGAACGGATGCTTCTGTTATGAGCGGTGCAAGAAAATATTTTTTGAATCCGTCGTCTACAATTTCGTCGATTAGGTTTCTGTACGTGTCTATTAAAAGCGCATTTTCCCGTGTGTAGAATACCCTTTCTTCTTTTTTTATGTTGCTGTCGTCTTTTGGCGCATAGTTTTTGCTTATAAGTCCTTCGATAGGTTTGTTTCTTGTCTTTTCCGTTATTTTTGAAAGGTATGCTTCGTATTTTTTTTCGTCGAAGTCGCTTTCATTTGAAAGATAGCAGTCGTTTATCGCATAGGAATAGTTTTCCATGTCGTTTACCGTGAGCGTTCGGGAATATTGCTTTAGCATCCGCGCGACTATTCCGCTTCCGGAAAAAAGGTCTGCGGAATCGATTTTTTCTTTTCCAAGGACTGCGCAGATTTCATGAATCTGACTTTCTATGTCGTATATCAGGGTGCGTTTGTTCCCGATGTACGTGATTATTTGGCTTGTAAGAAAGTCAGGATTTTCGCTCATGGAATAATTGTAGCAGTTATGCTGAAAATAATCACTAAAGAGAAGTTTCCGCTTTTTGGATTGATTTTTGAAAAACGCAATTGGGCTAACAAATGACCGGAAAAATTGGACTTAAAAAATTAAATTTCTGTGTTCAGCAAAGATTCCGTGAAATCTTCGCTTTTTCCGTTCCAGATTTTTTTACCTTTGCGCAAAACCGCAAGCGTATCGCAGAGCATTTGAGCCTCATCGATGCTGTGGGTCACAAGGATTGCAGAAAATCTTTCTTTTTCCTGCATGAGTTTTATGTCGGAGATGAGTTTTCTGCTCATCGGTTTATCCAAAGAAGAAAAAGGTTCGTCAAAAAGGATTGCCTTAGGTTTTAGAATCAGGCTTCTTGCAAGACTTGCCCGCTGGGCTTCTCCGCCGCTTAATGTTTCAGGATAACGGTCGGAAAACTTCTGCATTTCAAAGATTTTCAAAAATTCAAAAGCCTTTTCCTGCGCTTCTTTTTTTGAAAGATTTTTTCTTATCTTTGAAAATCTAAGTCCGTATGCAACGTTCTCAAGGACCGTTAGGTGCGGAAATAGGCTGTGGTTCTGGAAAACCATTCCGATTTCCCTTGAAGAAGGTTTTTCTTCCGTTATGTTTTTTCCATCAAGGATTATTTCAGGCTTTTTCTCCGGATTTTTGTCGTTTTCGATAAGACCTGCGATTAGCCTTAGGACTGTGGATTTTCCGCTTCCGGATTTTCCAAGGATTCCAAGCGTCTTTCCTTTTTCGATTTCCGCATTGAATATTACTGAAAAATCGTATGGAGACTTCCAAGTTTTGGATATGTTTTTTATTGAAAAATATTTTGTTGAATTTTCAGCCATTTTTGTTCCGATTTTTTCGTCCTTTGAGTTTTATGCTAAGAAAATAAAGCATTGCGGTTATGAAAAACATTATGCTTCCGGAAGCGTACGCCTCCCGGAATCTGTATGCGCTTGAAAGTCTGTATGTGTCAAGCGCAAGCGAAGAAAAACGAGGAATTGCAAGGACAAGCGGAAGCGTTACGTCTCCTGCGCTCAAGGCAAAGCAGAAAAAAAACGAAGAGAAAATCTCCCGTTTTGCGATTGGGATATACACTGAAAACGCCGAAAGAAATTTGTTTTTGCAAAGTATTTTTGCCGATTCGATTACTTCGTTCGGCGTTTTTTGAAGAGAGGAAAGCGCCATTCTGAATGCGTAAGGCCAGTACAGAAAAATCTCTGAAAGAATCAGAAGTAAAAGGCTTCCTTTTTTGAACACAAGAAGACACAAAAATCCTGTTACTACCGTTGATATCGCCATCGGAAAGAACGAGAAAATTTTTGCGGCGATGCTGTGCTTTTTTGTGAAGAAAAAAAGAGCGAGCGCAGTTCCGATTGCGCATGAACCGAATGATGAAAAAAATCCTACAAAAAGCGTGTTTGTGCAGGACGGAATAAAATTTTTTCGCTTTATAATCCATGAAAAGTTTTCAAGCGAAAATCCGCCGCCTTTTCCTTTGAAAGCATTAAAAAAAATCGCAAGGAGCGGAAGTATAAATCCAAGCGACAAAACCAGCATGAAAATCGCAAAAAAAATCTTTTCTGAAATCGGAACATCGGAAATTCTTTTTGTTTCCGGATGAATTATTGCGTTTTCTCTGTTTTTTTCGCCTTTTTTTTCAAGAAAGGCAAAAAACGCCACGAAAATCATTGCGATTACGGTTTCCGTCGCTGCGATAAAAATCGCTTTTCCCGGCTTTGAGATGTTTCGAGATTGTAGAAAAAGTTCCACTTCCAGCGTGCTTAGGTTTGGAGGTCCGAAGAGGAGGATTATAAGAAAACTGAAAAAGCAGAACAGAAATACGATTATTGCCGAGGAACATATTGATGGAATGAGTTGGTTCAGTGTAACCGTAAAAAAAATCCGCTTTTCGCTTGCGCCCAAAAGCCGCGCCGAATCCGAAAGGTCTTTCGGGATTTTCTGCCACGACTCGCAGACATTTTTCATTATTATCGGGAAGTTGTAAAAGCCCTGCACAAGCACTATTCCTGAAAACGAATAAAGGAATGTTACGGGCTTTATGTGGAATATTTTTGTTAAAAGCGAATTCACGCTTCCTTGCATTCCGAAAAAACTTATGTATCCCAATGCGACAAGCAATGCGGGAAGGCATAACGGAATTGCGTAGAAAGACAAAAAAACGTTCCTGAACGGAAAACGCCTTTTTGCCGAGAAAAATGCGCCTGTGATTCCTATTGCTAGGGACACGCAAGTCGAAAAGAGGGCAAGAATTATCGTTACAGACGAAAGCTTTAGAATTGCGATTGGGCTTCCTCCAAAACGGAAATGTCTTTTTCAGGCGAAAGAATTTTTTCCGCCTTTGGGGAAATCCTGTAGCAGTCGGGAAGCTGCACTTTGCTGTTTGAAGGATACATCCACTGCGTAAGCGGAAGAATTTCTTGGGCTTTCTCACTTATAAGAAAATCCATGAAAAGTTTTGCGCCTCGCATATTTTTTGCGGATTTTAGAATTCCCGCTCCCTCAATCTGAAGGATATGTCCATCCTGAGAAATTAATGCCTTGTAGCGTTCGGTTTTGTCAAAATACAGGTGGTAGGCGCTGCTTGTCGTGTAAGAGACGACCAAAGGCGCTTCTCCCTGTACAAAAAGACCGTAGCCTGTAGACCAACTTGGAGACATTGTAAGGATTGAAGGTTTTATTCGCTCCCAATAGGAATCGGCGTTGTCGCCGTAAACGGTTTTTACCCAAAGCGCAAATGCAAATCCCGGTGTGGATGTCTTTGGATTCATAAGGATTAATTTTTTTTCGTATTCGGGTTTTGTAAGGTCTTCAAGAGATTTGGGGGCTTTTGTTCCCGATTCCGAATCCCAAATTAGCGAGATATAGCTGTAGTCGTATGGAACAAGGCGCGCTTCTTTATCCATTATGATTTCCGGAAAAATCTTGTCGTAGCCTTCCGGTTTGTACGGAACGAGGATATCTTTTTTGAATGCCGCTTCCGCAGTGTTGTTGTCTATTCCGACCACCGCATCTGCAATCGGCGAGTTTTTTTCGGCTTCCGCCTTGGCAATTATCTTTAATCCGTCCCCGACACTTATAAGGCTTAGTTTTAGACCCGTTTTTTCTTGGAACGCTTTTGCAAGGATTTCCCCCGGCCCCCATTCGTTCACGAAAGAATCGTATGCGTAGACTACTACTTCGTCCTTTCGTTTTTCATTTTTGCTTTCTTTGTCGCAGGAAATAAATCCCTGGAAAACCGGTAAAATAAAAATAAGGGAATACAATATTTTTTTCATTTCCCTACCTCCGCCGGCATTATCCGGATCAGGTTGAGGCCGCTTTCCGCAGCCTTCGGGTATATTCTCAGAGGCAAAGCCCCACCCCGAGTTTTCAGATTCTAGCGTTAAAAAAGACGCTTTGCAATCGATTTGAAAAAACGTTTTCTTGAAGAAATATTCCACCGTTCTTCCTGTTTTATCGAGAGAAAAAAAATGCTATAG
The DNA here is from genome assembly GCA_905372235.1 of uncultured Treponema sp. Lineage (GTDB taxonomy): Bacteria > Spirochaetota > Spirochaetia > Treponematales > Treponemataceae > Treponema_D. Next base: position 18,066 of record CAJPOF010000015.1, on the reverse strand, counting down.
TTTTTTAAGTTTGCACGTTTTTAATGGGACTTCTAAAAAATTGAAGTTTTGTGCAGCCCCGTTTTTTGATTTAGTGTGAATTATAGGAGTTTTTATGGCTGGAAAAGTTGCGATTTTTTTCGGTTCAAAGTCTGATTCGGAAACGATGAAAAAATCGGCTTCTGTCTTTAAGGATTTTGGCGTTGAGTTTAAGGCGTTCGTCATAAGCGCACACAGGGCGGGTGAACTTTTACAAAAAACCGTAAAAAAGGTGGAAGATGAAGGTTTTGAAGTCATAATCGCAGGTGCGGGACTTGCGGCGGCTCTTCCGGGAGTGATTGCCGGAATTACGACGCTTCCGGTTATCGGCGTTCCGTTGGAATGTGTTTCCGCCGGTTCAAATGGACTTTTAGGTTTGGATGCGCTTCTTTCGATTGTGCAGATGCCGCCTCAGATTCCCGTGGCGGCCGTCGGCATCGGAAATTCCAAAAACGCCGCCTACCTTGCGGTCGAGATTCTTTCGATAAAGTACGTCGAACTCAAGGAAAAACTTGTTTCTTTCAGAGCAGGGCTTTTAAAAAATGCGGAAGACGGAATGGAAGCGGATTTTTCGCTTTGACAGACTGCGTTCCGTGTATCGTTTGAGTTTTTAATGTCGTTATGGACAAAAAGACCCTTTCCGAACTGGATTTTTACAGGATTCGCTCCGAAATAGCTTCGTTTTGCAGCGCGGAAGAATCGGTTTCTTTCATGAATGAAATCGAGCCGTTGACCGACGCTAGTAAAATCGAGGAAAGAAAAATGCTTGGCAGGGAATGGTCGTTGATGCTTGAAAATGCACACGCTTCTTTGTTTTTAGGCTGGCATCCGGTAAAAACTACGCTAAAGTCTGTCCTTTCCAAAGGCTCTTCCTTGAATCTTACGGAGATTTACGACATTTGGTTTTTTTCTGAAAGTGTACGAAAAACTGTTTCGGCTGTCCTCTCTGTAAAAGAATCCCTCGGACTTAAAAAACTTCCGCTTTTATGCTCGTCGATTCCTTCTCTTTCTATTCCTGCCGAAGAGATTTCAAGGATAATCACACCCGCCGGCGAACTTAGGGATTTGAAAGAACTTAGGGAAATCAGAAAAAAAATAGCGGAACTTCGAAAAAAAATAAAAGGCATAATGCATTCCATAATAGTAGACCCAAAATATTCTTCGTTTCTTGAGTCCACAGTTCCGGTTCTTAGAGGAGAGAGGCAGGTGCTTGCGGTTAAGTCCGGATTCCGCTCGGCAGTTCCCGGAATAATCCATGATGTGAGCCAAAGCGGAAAAACCCTCTACATAGAGCCGGAGGAATGTGTTCTTTGTTCTAATCTTCTGGTGGAAGCGGAAGCGGAACTTGAGATTGCGACTAGAAAAATTCTTTTTGAACTTACGGAAAAAATCCGTCCGTATGCTGACGATTTTTTGAACGCGCTGGAAACAATGGAAATTCTTGATGTTACCTTGGCTTTTGCAAAATGGGGAAAGGCGCACGATTGTGTGTGGGCAGCCGACATCGAGGAATATCCGCTTTTTCTTCTAAAGGCGCGGCATCCTCTGCTTGGAAGCAAAGCCGTTCCGATTGACGTACGTTTTGTCGAAGGAAAAAAAATCCTCATAATTTCAGGGCCGAACACAGGCGGAAAAACCGTTGCCGTAAAGACAATCGCGCTTTTTTCAATGATGAACCAAGCAGGTTTTCCGCTTCCTTGCAGCGAAGGAACAAGGCTTCCTATTTTTTCGGATATTTTTTCGGACATAGGAGATGAGCAGAACATGGACGAAAGCCTTTCTACGTTCAGCGGACACATGAAAAACATCGCCCATGCACTTGAAAAAGCCGATTCGTCTTCCCTTGTGATTTTGGACGAGTTCGGAAGCGGAACAGACCCTGAGGAAGGCTCGGCGATTTCCATGGCTGTCCTTGACCGCCTGATTGAAAAAAAATCCTTTGTCCTTATAACAACCCATCACGGAGCGATAAAAAATTACGGCTACACACATAAAGAATGTATAAACGCTTCCGTGGAATTCAGCAGAGAAATTTCAGGACCGACTTACAGGCTTTTGATGGGCGTTCCGGGTGAAAGCCATGCGCTTACGATTGCCGAAAAGTCCGGAATTCCGCAAAAAATAATCGAAAAAGCAAAGTCTTACATCGCAGGTGAAAAGGCTAACATTTCAAGTCTTATAAAAGCACTTGGCGAAAAGTACACAGAACTTTCTTTAAAAGAAAAAGAATTTGAGCGAAAGGAAGCCGAACTTGAAGACAAACTCTTCAAGGCGGAAAAAATGCGCGTCGAACTTTTGCGTCGTGAGATGGAACTTGAAAAAGGTTTTCATATAGAGGCGGAAGATTTTCTTGTTCAAAGCAGAAAACAACTTGAAAATCTGGTAAGGACGCTCAGAGAAGGCGAAATCACAAGGGAAAAGACTTTGAGCGTAAAAAAATACATTGCAGAACTTACGGAAGCCGTTCAAAAAAGGGAAGAAGATGCACTCCAAAAAGAAGAAAATATTTTTCTTGAGGAAAAAAATGTTTTTGAAAAAGAAAAAAAACGGCAAAGCCATAAAAAAAACAGAAAAAAAGGACGATTAAGTTCTTCCGAAGCCCTTTCGCTTGCCGTCCCTATGTCCGATTCTTTTCCACCGCCCAAGAAAAACGCATTCCGTTCCGCTTCGGAAAAAGAAAAACTTTCCTATGAAATCGGAGCGGAAGTTCTTGCCGGAAGCGGAAAACTTCCCGGAGTTATCGTTTCTCGCTCAGGGAATGACAAATGGTTCGTTCAGGTGGGTGCGATAAAAATGTCTATGAAAGAAAGCGAGCTTGAACTTGTCCGGAAAAAAACAGCTGAAAAACCTTCAATAAGTTACGAATTTTCTTCCGAAAAAAACGAAGCGCCGTCCCCTGCGTTTGAACTCAGGCTTTTGGGAATGAGGGTAGAGGAGGCTGTCCGTGCGCTGAACCGTCAGATGGACCTTTGCTGCATACACGGATTTAAAAATTTCAGCATAATCCACGGAAAGGGAACAGGCGTTCTGCAGCAATCCGTTCAGGATTATCTTTCAAACTGCGCCTCGGTAAAGTCTTTTAATTTTGCGTTGCCGGAAGACGGCGGATTCGGAAAAACTTACGTGGAACTTTGGTGAGTTTTCCATTTTTTGTGGAAAAAACATAAAATCAAGAATATAATCGCTTTTGAAAAAGTTCTGCAGTTTTTTGGAAAAATCCTTCCGCCTCGGTTTTTGATTTTTCGACTGCGCTTTTCGGTTGGATTTCATTCGATGAAGAAAACGCACCATTTTTTTGAGAAAACTTTTTCAGATTTTTTGCTTAGGGCGGAAAATATTCTGTTTTCTCTTGAAAGAAATTACGGAATCGTAGAGAATACGGATTCTGCACATAATGTGGACGAGAATAATTTGGAACGGACAGACGCTTACAAGATGATTTTACAAAACGCCGATCTCGGCTTTGATGGATTTATATTCACTTCATTTGCGGAAAACTACGGAAAGATAACCGAACTTTCGCTCGACATTATTGTCGAGGATTCCGACGGCGTGTTCTCGATTATGAAAGAAACTCCCGGCTGCGGTTTGGATAAAAATCCTGCGTTCCAGACTTTGGTGGATTCAGTTCTCGGCTAGAATTACTGCATTTTTACAAGATACGCTTTTCCTGCGGGAACTTTAAGGACAAGGTTTCCGTTTTCTATCGTTGCGCAGAGTTTTTCGTCAAGTGCATCTTTTTCGGGCGCGATTCCGTTTGAAAAACTTTCGCCGAAGCAATTCAAGGGAATGTTTATCGTCTTTTCTTCGGTTTCTCCGGAAATCACGGTGAAATACACTTCTTCCGTAGTGAATCTTGCGAAGGCAAAAATATAGCCTTCCGCATAGACAAACTTAAATCCGCCGTCCTTGAACGCAGGGCTTTCTGTTTTGATTTTTATAAGTTTCTGCAAAAAGCGGAACGTATCCAGATTTTCGATGTCTTTGCTCCACGGCATGGGGTAGCGGCATCCTTCTATCGTATCAACCGTTCCGTCTATGTCCGCTTCGTCTCCGTAATATATGTTCGTGCAGCCGGGCAGCGTGAAAATCAGTATGTTCGCCCCTTTTACGCTATCTTTTGAGATGGAACTGTCGTTGTGGAACCGGGGAACGTCGTGGCTGTCGATAAGATTGAACTGGTTTTGCTGAATCACGAACGGAAGGCGTGAAAGATAGCCGCTTACCTGACCTACAAAATCTTTTGCGGTCATCTTGTATTTTATTCCTCTAAGTTCATCTGCTCGTCCGTTGAATATGTCGTCTTGTCCGTAGAATTGGCGAATGGGTCTTGTGGAAGCAAAATAGTTCATCGGGGAATCCCATTCGTTTCCGTTCAGGAATTCGGAACATTCGCTCCAATCTTCAGCAAGTATGTAGGCATCTTTTTTTTCGGCTTTTATGGATTTACGGATTTCAGGCCAGATTTCGTGATGGAGCTGAATCAGGTCGTTTCGGGCCATCGTGTCGGCGACGTCGAAGCGCCAGCCGTCTATGCTGAACGGTTTTTTGAGCCATTTTTTTACAAGGGAATCTTCCGAGCCGTAAATTCTTTTTCTAAGTTCACTTGAGGTGTAATTCAGCGTCGGAAGGGTTTCCACGTTGAACCATGCCTTGTAGGAATTATTGTCGCCGAAAAAATAAAAACTTCGTTCTTTGCTTTCGGGATTGTTGAACGCGCCTTCGGTTTTAGGAAAAAAAGTTCCGTCTCTGTTGAACCAACGGTTCGCGATTCCCGTGTGGTTTATCGAAACGTCAAGGATTATCCGCATTCCGTTTTCGTGGAGCGCTTCTGTAAGGTCAGACAGGGCTTTGTCGCCTCCAAGATGCGGGTCTACTTTGAAATAGTCAAGGCAGTCGTACCGATGGACCGTCGCCGCCCAAAATATCGGGTTCAGGTATAAGGCTGTGATTCCGAGTTTTTTAAGATACGGAATCTTTTCTCTGATTCCTTCAAGGTCGCCGCCGTAAAAATCAAGGCAATGCGCTTTTTCGTAAGGTTCAGGTTCTTTCTCCCAATCTTTTACGTGCGTGCTTGGAAAGCCGTCAAAAAAATATTCTCCGTCTTTGACATCGTTTTTTTCGTTCCCGTTAAAAAATCTATCAGGAAAAATCTGATAGAAAACGGCATTTTTTACCCATTCGCATTGCTCGTAATCCGTAAGTATTCTGAAAAGATACGATTCGTCGGGAATATAGGTTGTGATTCCGTGCTGCGTGTAATAGTAAATGCAAGATGAAGTCGCTATGCAGAAAAAATATTTAAATTCGTCCTCAAAAATCTGAACGTCTATGGAACAGCGCACAAGACCGTTTTTCTCTTCGACTTTTTTCATGGGACGCGGATGCCCCACTCCATTGAATTTTCCCTGCAAAAGTACGCTTTTTACAGGCGAATCGCTTGAGTATTGCAGGAAAATTGAAATCTTTTCGCCTTTTTGGGGAGTCGGGTTTGTCACAAATCGGATTGAACCGTCTGAATAAATGCTTGAAAGCCATGAATCGTCAGTCGTCATGCGGATGATTATAGCCGACTATTCGATATAAGACAATTTCCCTGAATTTTATGGCAGGGCTGTCGCCGGGAGTGCAGCCGTTTTTTGTCTTGCTTGAAAAAACTATCGACTATGGATATATTTAGCCCATGTTTGCGATGAAATGGTTCGTTCTTTTTCTTGCCGTTCTGATGTACGTTCTTGTCATAGCGGTTTCCGAAAAAAAAGTTTGGTTTACAAGTTCGGCGGCTCTTATTCTTTTGGTGCTTGGAATGATTTTTCCGGGGCGCATTTTTTTGCCGGACGAAGGAAGCCGCACCGGTGTGTTTTCCGCTCTGACGCATTCATTTTTTCATCTTGTGAACTGGAACGTGCTTATGATTTACGTCGGAAGCATGATAATCGCGGCTCTCTTTATTTATTCGAAAGTTCCTGCAAGAATCGCAGATTTTATCGTTGAAAAATCGAAGAACACTGGAATCGCCATAATTCTTATTCTTATGATGACGGGAATTATCTCGATTTTTGTGGAAAATGTTGCGACCGTGCTTGTGATGGCGCCAATCGCTCTTGCGCTTTCAAAAAAACTTAATCTAAATCCCACTTATTTCATGGTCGGCTTGGCAGTCATGTCGAATCTTGAGGGAACGGCGACCTTGGTTGGAGATCCGCCTTCGATGATTTTTGCAAGCTATGCAGGCTACACTTTCAACGACTTTTTTTTCCATCAAGGAAAAATTTCCGTGTTCTTTTTTATTCAGATGGGACTTTTAGTCGGTTGCGTTTTTTTCTATTTTTATTTCATGAAAAACAAGGAAAAGACGCTGGTCGAAAAGATAAAAATCGTGTCGGTTTTTCCTGCCGTCCTTCTTGTTGTGATGATTGCAGGTCTTGCTCTTATTTCGTTCATAAAGAACGCTCCGAAATTCATTTCCGGCTCTTACGTGATGCTCCTTGGCGTTTTTGGAATCGCTTGGTATTCTCTGATACAAAAAAACTCAAAAGAAAAGACTTGGCTGCTTGTTAAAAGCCTTGACTGGGAGACAATTTTGTTCATCTCGGGGATTTTCATAGTTGTGGGTTCTATTTCCGAGACGGGGCTTTTGGTCGATTTTTCCGCTTTTCTTTCAAAAATCATAGGCGGCTCAAAACTTGCTGGTTTTGTACTGATTCTTCTTGTGTCGCTTATTATTTCAGGATTCATAGACAACGTGCCGTACATAATAGTCATGCTTCCCGTAACCGACCATCTTGCCCAGTCGGTAGGCTCAGGACCTGAACTTTATATGTTCGCTCTTCTTGTAGGTTCGTGCCTTGGCGGAAACCTTACTCCTTACGGGGCTTCGGCGAACGTGGTCGCCATGGGAATCGTAAAAAAAGAAGGCTATCCGATGAGTTTTGGAAAATGGCTGAAAATCTGTGTTCCGTTCACGTTTTTGACGACCAGTGCCGCCGCTTTACTCCTCTGGTTTGTCTGGGTGTAATTATCCTTTGTCCGCCTAAAAACTTTTGCTTTTCGGAACTTACGCCGTAAACGAGAAAAGCACTCCCGCTTCAGGTCTGTTTCCTGCGATTATGTAGGGCATTTCTTCCGCCGCTTTTACAGCCTGGCTTATCTGGGTTTGGTAGTTTTCTATAAGCGCGTCGATTTCTTCGGGCGAGGTGGATTTTAAAGTCGGTTTTGCGTTCCCGGATTTTATCGAAGAAAGATGGTCTATGAGCGTATTTAGAATCTTTAGTTTTGAGATGGAGATTCCGTTTTGTCCTTTTCCTGCGGCGAATCCTTGCACGTGGTCAAAGTGGGAATACAGAAGCGACGAACTTGACACGGGAACATAAAGTTTTGTCCCTGCCGAATGAGGATTGTAGGAATACGCTGAGTTTATTGATACTGCCATTCTGCGCCTCCTTTAATAAAGTTTTTCACTCAAATTATCGGAGTAGGGCAGAAAAAAATTAGTAAATATTATGTAATTTCAGAAACGTATTTTTAGTTGAAGCCTTGTTTTTTCCATTCGGCATAGCGTTCTTCTATCGAAGGAATCTTTTTTGTTCCTCGTGTGGCAAGGACTTCTTTTATGTAGGGAATTATGACTTTTTGCTTTGTCATTTCCCATCGAAGAGGCTTTTTTTCATAGACTCTGAAATTTTCTGCCTGCGGGATGTTGGAAAGCAAGGCCGTATAATAGACCGGAAGAATATGCTCCGTGACTTCCCGAATCGAGGAAAATCCGTTTGCTATGCCGAACCTGTTTATGTCAAGGTTCATCGTGAATTTTCTTTCAAGGAGTGCCTGCTGGGTCTGCACGTTATAAAACCACGATATGAATTCCACCGCACCGTAATGGTTCTTGGCTTTTCTGGGAATTCCCAGCATCACCATGGAATCTTCTACAGGAATGCGTTTTTGGTCTTCCAGCCATCTGTAGTCGATAAGAGAAAGCTGACCTCTGGGGAATCTGAAAAGCCTGTCGCTGGTCGTATATGAAAAAAGCGCTTTTCCTTGGGTGACTTTTTTGTCATCGGTTGTGGATAGATATTTGTAGACAAAATCCCTTTCTATTTGCGAAGATCCGTTTATGCTTGTAATCCATTCGTCAAGAAATCCTATGGAATCTTTTAGGACATCGCGGTTCCAGGTAAATGAGTTTCCCTTTGTCTCCCTGTAGCCTGTTCCTTGTATTTTAGTTACAAGATAAAGAAAATTGTCGTTTGATTCCGGAGCAAATCCCATACGGCTGAAATTTCCGTTTGCGTTCTTTTTGTTGAACGCCCCACCCGATTTTTTTACCTGCTCAAGATTTATGGTGTAGTTGTCTTCCACGAATTCTGCGTTTTCTGTAGAAAAAATCATCGCAGGAAGATTGAAACTTACCGGAAGAAGATATTGTCTTCCCGCCATTTTTCCTGCCTGAAGCAGAATCTTGTAGAATTCTTGAGACGATATGAATTTTCGCTCAAAAAGATAGTCCAAGGCTTCAAAATAATGCCGTGTGTGTTCGTTTACAAGCCATGAACCTATTACGAGATCAGGGTGAGCCTCATCCCTTGAGGCAGGAAGCGAATAGGATGGATTTTCTTTGTAGACAAGAAGCGCCTTGTCATGGTGGGTTTTGTTGAAAAGCTCTAAGTAAGGCGCAAATTCGCTGTTGTCCGTCCATACAACTATTCTTCCCTCGTTTTGTTTTTTGCAACCTACGGATATTGCAATGATGACCAGAACTGCGGCGCAAAAAACTGACGAAAGGAAAGGCGATTTTCTAGCCACGCTTCAGTTCCTCTGCGGCTTTGTAGATTTTTGAGTATACCAAATCGATTTTGTCCTCTTCTATGCTTGAAAATGCCACTCTGAGCGTAGAGTCGTCTATCTGTATAGTTCCAATGCCCTCTTCTTTCAGAAGTTTTACCCTGAGTTCCTCGGCGTTTATGCCTTTCATCGCAAAACTCATGAAATATCCTGAGTTGAACGGAAGCGGTTCTATCGCATCGGAATTGTGGGAATCAACGAACGCTCTTACTTTTCTGTATCTTGCTTCAAGTACATCTTTGAACGCTTTTTTTTCTGCGGCGTTTTCTTTTTCCAAAAAGGACTTCAATAGTATGGTTTGGCTTGGTGTTGAGGCGCACGAGACCGATGAACGTATCACCCCCATAAGTTTTTTTACCAAAGCTTCATATTGCGCGTCCGTAAAGCCTTTGCATCCGAATGTCAAAAATCCGCATCTCAAGCCCCAGGCGAAGTCTTCTTTTGTAGGACCGTCTGCCTTTACCGCAAGAATATTTTCGTGCAGGTCGGCTATGTGGGCGAATATAGATTCCGGCTCGATTTCTTTTTCGTAGTTCAGTCCAAAATATGCGTCGTCTATTATGGCAAGGACTTTTTTCCCGTCATTCGCCACGCTTTCAAGGATTCTGCATATTTCGTCCACTTCTTTTGATGTGGGACTGTAGCCCGAAGGATTCTGCGGAAAATTCAATATCAGCCTTACCGAGCCGTATTTTTCCGCCTCGGCTTTTACGGCTTTCTCCATGCCGGAAAGATTGAATTTTCCGTCCTTGAACATGGAAAATTGATGAAAGTCCGCGCCTCTTCTGGTCTCCGCAATAAGGATGTAATTGTCCCAGCTGGGATTCGGGGCAAGCAAGGGCTTTTTTTCATCGACGAACAAATCCATCGCATAGGATAGTCCTGCGGTAATGCCAGGAACTACGGCAGGAAGGGAAGTCTTCTTTTCTGCAAGAAGGGGATTTTTCTTTATCTGCATTTCTTTCCATGCGTTTCTGATTTCAGGAAGCCCTGCGGTAGGAGCGTATGATGCAAGTTCCCTTCCTGTAAATTCCGGCGTCCATTTCTGAACTGACGGAAGAACCGCAGGTTTTCCGTCTATCACAGTGATTCCTATCGTGCCGTTGGCGAGGTGGGCGTCTTTTTTTGCCTCTCCGCCTTGGGCTATGATTCCTTTCGGAAAATAGATTCGTCTTCCTAAATCAGAGAACAGCGTCTCTGCGGCTGTGCCTTTAAGGGCATCGTTTAATTCTTGTGCTAATGGGTTTATCATGATAAATTGGATTATTCTGAATTGACTTTTTAAAGTCAATGAATTCTGCGCTAAATGTGCATAAATATACATAAATAAGGCAAAAAGATGAAAGAAAATCGCATAACTGAATCCGATTTGGAAGAATGTCGAAAAATGGCTGAAGAATGCCGAAAAGAGGCAAGAAAAAGACTTGTCGCCCAAGAATCTTTGATGGACGGCATTCTGATTGCCTTTGTGGCAGGCGGACACGTGCTTCTTGAAGGCGTTCCCGGACTTGCAAAAACGCTTGCAGTAAAGACATTCGCAGAAATCTCAGGGCTTGATTTTAAAAGAATACAGTTTACGCCCGACCTTTTACCCGCAGACCTAAGCGGAACTTTAATCTACGAGCAGGCAAAAGGGACTTTCAGCGTGAGGAAAGGTCCTGTTTTTTCGAATGTTGTTCTTGCCGACGAGATAAACCGTTCGCCTGCAAAAGTCCAGTCTGCGATGCTTGAAGCCATGGAGGAAAACCAGGTGACAATAGGCGAAGAATCTTATCCTTTGCCCGAACCTTTTTTCGTTCTTGCGACGCAGAACCCCATCGAACAGGAAGGAACATACAATCTTCCCGAGGCGGAACTCGACAGGTTTCTTCTGAAACTGAATCTTTCGTATCCGAGTGCCGAAGATGAGGTGAAAATCATAGAAACACAAGGCGAGGCATCAAAGATTCCGGTGCGAAAAGTTCTTTCTGCAAGGGAACTCATGAGATTCAGGGAATTGAACACTTCTATCGTCTGTGATGAAAAAATAGTCGAATATATAGTTCAAATTGTTTCTGTAACCCGTCCTTCAAGCAAAAAGCAGAACCAGCACGACATAACCCGATACATAAAAGTCGGGGCGTCTCCAAGGGCTGGAATTTCAATGCTCAAATGCGCAAAGGCGACGGCTATGCTTTCTGGGCGTTCGTTTGTTCTTCCCGAAGACGTGAAGAGCGTCGCCTCAATGGTTTTGAGGCACAGGATTGTGCTTTCCTACGAAGCCGCCGCCGACGGTGTGACTTCGGATGAAATAATAGCGAAGATATTGGATTTCATTCCCGTTCCATAGGGATGAATAAAGAATATGAAGAATTTTCTAAGGGGCAATAAAGAATCCCTCTCAAAGAAAGTCTCATGTCTTCGCCTTTCGTCAAGGGCAATCGCAGACAGCCTTAAAGGCGGCTCGTTCCGTTCGCTTTACAGAGGGCAAGGAATAGAATTTTCGGGAGTAAGGGAATACCTTCACGGCGACGATGTGCGAAGCATAGACTGGAATGTTACGGCAAGAATGTGCAAGCCTTACGTCAAGATGTTTGAGGAAGACCAGCAGCTTCAGCTTTTTCTTGTGGTTGACCGCTCTTTTTCTATGCTTACAGGCACTAATGGCAGAGTAAAATACGAACAGGCGGCGGAAATATCGGCGATACTTTCGATGGCGGCAGAACTGAACGAAAGCCCTATAGGAGCGGTTTTCTTTGACGGGAAAATTCACTTTACTGCCGAACCCAAATCAGGTCCGGGGCAAACAATGTTGCTTCTTTTAAGACTGGATGAAATCGAATCGGTTGATAACGGGTCTGCCCTGAAAAATGCGCTTACCGGAGCCGTGAAGATGATAAGAAACCGCTCGATGATTTTTATAATCTCCGATTTCAGGGTTTCAGGCTGGGAAGAAGAGTTCAAGATGCTTTCGCAAAAAAACGATGTTACTTTAATAAAGATTACAGATCCGGGCGAACTTGAACTTCCGGAGGTCGGTACAGTTCCGTTCACTGATGCGGAGACGGGCGCAAGGCTCATGCTTCCTACGTCGAGTTCCGTTTTAAAATCTATGTGGCGGGATGAATACCGGAAACGCAACGAACGCCTTAAAGATTTTGCGCTCAAGCACGGCTCTTATTTTCTTTCGATATCCACTGAAGAGGATGCGATGAACATTTTGGTAAGGCATTTTGCCTCACGTGAGAGGAGACGATAGTGAAAAAGATTTTTCTTTTGACCGCTATTTTTTCTTCGCTTACCGTCTGTGCTTTTCCACAAGAGGATTTTTTGCAGCAGGTAATTCCAAGCCGCATATTTATCGGCGACACGGCAGAGATTCGCCTTACCTTCGATTCTTCTGTGGATTTTTTTGAGAACGACCCTGAAAATGACGAGAAGCCTCTTAGCCTCGAAAACCTTCCATACGAAAGCGACAACGATGAGTTCACCGTGTCTCAAATGGTTCTTCAGAAAAACGGCTCGTCATATACCGTGGTATTTACGCTGACTCCGTGGGTAACGGGAAACATTACGCTTCCAGAATTTAATCTTGTGTCCGTTGCGACGATGACTTCTTCCGAGCCTTTCAAGATAAGTCCAAGACCGTTTGAGGTGCGCTCCATTCTTTCCGACGAAAGAGAAGAGCAGTTTTTTCCTCCGATTGGACCGCTTTTGCTTCCGGGAACAATATATTTTGTCTGGCTTTTCATTATTGTTTTTTTGATTTTCTTGCTGATTCTGATATTTTTTTTTGTGCGCCGGAAAAAAATAATGGATTTTCTAAAAATCAAGCGGTTGCTTCTTTTTTATGCCAAGAACGCAAAACGGACGCTCAAGGAACTTAAAAAACTGGAAGAAAAAGATAAAAAAATCAGCGATATTGAATTTTCTTCGATTTTTCAGAAAATCCTTAGAAAATATCTTCAAGAAAGGCTTGGATATGGATTTTTGACGGTTTCCACCAAGGAATTTTCGATGGCTTTTCAGAATGCCACAGGAGGTTTTTTGAGCGAGGAACGCATGGAAATGGCAGAAGAGATTGAGGGCGCATTCCGACGGACGGACTATATAAGATACGCTCAAGGTTCTTTGGATTCGCAGAAATTTCCTTCGTCGGAATTCGCCGCTGTCTTTCAGGAAGGGGAACGGAAACGGATTCTTGAAAGCGCTCGTTCTCTTGTAAATGCATTTGAGGACGAAAAACTTTCCGCTCCAAAGAAGAACGGAGGCGGCAAAGATGCCTGAATTTCAAAATCCGTCCGCATTTTTCCTTTTGCTGCTTGTGCCGCTTCTGTTTGTTCTTAGACGGCTTAAATTTTTTTCAAGACTTTCATTTCGCTACACAATAGCCGACTGGAATGGAAAAGTGTTCGGCTGGAACGTAAAATTAAGGAATTTCATGTTTTTCTTTTCGGAAATCCTTTTCGTGCTTGGATATTCGTTCATGGTGGCAGCCCTCGCAGAACCTGTCGTGTACACGCAGGAACGTGTGTACACAAGTCGGGGAACGGATGTTGTCTTTGTGCTTGACATAAGTCCTTCTATGGCCGCCCGCGATTTTTCAGGCAGCAGACGTATAGATGTCTCCAAAAAGGCTATTTCCGACATAGTTAAGGCGAATGGGGGAGTTTCCTACGGGCTTGTTACGATGGCGCTTGAGGCTTCGGTTTCAGTTCCGCCCACTATGGATCACGAGATATTCCTTCAGCGGCTGAACGATACCTCAATCGGTTCATTGGGAGACGGAACTGCATTGGGAACAGGAATCTGCACGGCAGTCTACCATCTGGCATCGTCGTCCGCACCAAAAAAATGCATAGTTCTTGTGACGGACGGCGAAAATAACGCAGGGGCGATTCATCCGGAGACAGCAAGCGCACTTGCCGCAAGGAACGGAATTACAGTGTATTCGCTTGGAGTCGGTACAGCCGGTTCTGTTCCGATAGATTACGTCGATATTGCAAGCGGAAAAACTTATTCGGGTTACTTGAACTCAAGTTTTGACCCTGACTCATTAAAAGCGATTTCTCAGGTTGGGGGCGGAAGATATTTTGAAGTCCGTTCTCTGAATGATCTTTTTCTTGCCCTTAACGTTATAAGCCGGAACGAAGGAACCGCGCAAAGTTACCACACCCGGACAACAGCGAAGAACTATTATGAAAGTCTTCTGATGGTGACGATTGTTCTTGCGGCGTTGGGTTTATTTATACGAAGGGTATATCTTCAGGAATATATATGACAAATATAGCATGTGAACGACCGTACGCATTTTATTTTCTTCTCCTTTTGATTCCCGCCTTGCTGATTTCATTTTTGCGGCACAGAAAAATCGTGAAAAAAATAAATTCATTTACGGTTGTAAGCCAAAATGATTCCTATCCGAAAAGAATGAGACGCCTTCCTGTCGTAATGTTTTTGCGTTCGTTTTTAAGGTCTCTTTCCTGGGTGTCGCTCGTGTTTGCGTACGCAGGAATTTCATGGGGAACATATCTTGAGGCTGTCGGAAAAACAGGTTCTTCCGTGGCGATGGTGTTTGACATTTCCTACAGCATGATGGCAAAGGATGCCCAGGCGGGGCAGACAAGGCTTAGCGCAAGCGGAGAATACGCTTCCATGCTTCTTTCGCACATTCAAGGCTCGCTCGTGTCTGTCGTTCTTGCAAAAGGAGACGGAGCGACTGTTGTCCCTCTGACTGAAGACAGGGCGGCGACCGAAAGCATATTGGCTTCCCTTTCTCCTGATTTGATGTCCGTGGGCGGAACAAGCTTGGGGAAAGGCGTGAGGACGGCTTTGAAGAATTTCCCGAAAAAGTCTTCGGCGCTTTCTTCGATATGGATATTTACCGACGGAGAAGAGACGGACGGACTTTTGGAAGGAGCGATAGCGGACGCCCTGAAAAGCGGAGTTTCCGTATGCATAGTGGGGTTCGGCTCTCTCAAAGGAACAAAAGTTCTTGCCGGAGACGGAAAAACTTCTATTTACACTGCGCTACGAGCCGAAAACATGAAGAAAGTCTGCTCTTCCGCCTTAGAAAAAATACGTTCAGGCTCTTACATGCCGGTTGAAGCTTCGTTCGTAGATTCATCCGAAAGCGGCTCTGCGATAAAGGTGCTGAATTTCCTCAAAGGAAACAGAATTGATTCTTCCGGGAAAGATGATTCGTCTGTCACTTATGAGGTTCGTCCCGTGCAAAGGCATTCGCTTTTCCTGTTTCTTTCGTTAATTTTTGTGATATTGAGTTTTGTCGTGTCGGAACTGGATGTGCATGGAGAAAATTTTCCGTCCCAAAAAAAATCCGCACCTAAGAAGGCGTCAACTCTTGCGCTTCTTGTTCTCTTTTGCTCGTGTTCAGCCCATTTTGAAGGAGGAAAGAAAATCCTTGAAGGCTCATGGAAATTTCACCAAAGAAATCTAAACGGCGCAACGGCAGATTTCCTTCAGACTTTTCAGGAAGCGACTGAAGTCGGAGATTCCGTCCTTGCAGAATATGCGCTTTACAATTTGGGAAGCGCATACATAATGCAGAACGAAAAAGATGCCGCATTGGAAAAATTTTCGTCCGTTTCCTCCGATGCGCCTTTGCGGGTAAAATTTTCCTCGCTTTTTAACACGGGCGTTATTTTTTACAGGAACGGCGACTACGAGAACGCCGTAAAATGTTTCCGTTCAGCCCTAAAAATCGACGGTTCAAGCATGAACGCAAAAGTGAATCTTGAACTTTCCATGCTGAAATCGGAATCGGATTCAAAAATCCTTGAGAATTCCGTGGGGGAAGCAAGTGAAACCGAAGAATTTTCAAGGATGCAGGAAGCCGTTTTCAATATAATTCGGGAAAGCGACAAAAAACAATGGAAAAACGGCGAAAATATCAATAATGGGTCGGGCGCAAATGATTTCTAGCAAAGATATGTTCCGAGGATTTTCAATGCTTTTAGGTTTTAATCTGCGCATGGTTTCTGCAAAAAAAATCTTCGCATTCGTGCCGCTTTTTTTTGTCCTTGCGGCGGTTTTTTCGCAAAGCCAAAAAAAACTTACATATTCGCAAATGATTTCTCTTGTCGTCGCACCGCAGAACGAACGAAATTATGCAGGTCAGGAATGTTGCTTTGAATTAAAAATCCCGTACACAAAAGCGGATTCCGTTCAGGCTTCAATCCCCGACCTTCCAGTTGGAGTGAATTTTGTGTCGATGAGGCGTTCCGACTATTCCGAAGACGAAAACGGCACAAAAATAGAACTTTGGCTCAATTTTTCAGAGCCGGGAACATACGAACTTAGGGTAATGCGAATAACCGTCAGCGGAAAAATCTATCCCATAAAATTTATGCCGGTAACGATTTTTGAAAATCCCAGGGACTTGCTTCCGCAGCTTGTGATAAAGTTCGATAACGGAGTGGAGCTTGTTCGGCAGAAAAAATCCAAGGCATCGGAAATCCCTGCATTTTCGGCGGAAATCGGAACTAAACTGAAATTTACAATATATCTTCAGTATGCGGTTCAGCTGATTTCATTTGATTGGGAAGTTCCAAGGGATTCGATTTTCAGCCAGACCTCACGCCATTCCGTCGCATCGGGAATAAGAGGCAGCACCGACTTTTCGGAGGAACTGATTCCCGTCTCTTCGTTTGAATGGCAGCCCCTGACCGTCGGAAACATGATGATGCCGAAAATGCGTTTTGTCGCAATTTCATATAACGGAACAAGAACCGAACTTAGCCTTCCGGATTCATTTATCCAGGTGAACGAAAGTCCCGTTTCTCTTTCTTCGCCTTTGGAATCCGAAGAAAACCATTTTCCCGATGCTTTTGAAAATTCTTCGACATATTCGTATTCGCCTTCAGAATCCGTGATTTCAAAAAAAGATTGCGAAAACATTGCGTCTCTTCGTTCAAAAGAAAGAAGAAGTTTTCTGTTTGGAAGCGAGGCGAAAACTCGCAGAGATTTTGAAAACAGCATCGGAATATCTGATGGCGAAGCAGAACCTGTCTATTTCGGATTCTGGATTTTCTTTTCCCTTTCGCTTTTGGGATTAATTTTTTCAGTATTTTTCATTTTTTCAAAAAAAATCGTACGGCTCACGTTTTTTTCAATCTTTTCGTTGTTTTTTGCGCTCTTTGCCGTTATATCGATGTTCAGAATAAAAAAAGATTCGGGAATCTTTACGGGCGGAAAAATCGCTCCAATTCCGGAATTCAGCGTGGATGGAGTCGAATCAATAAATGCCGGAAAAAAAGTTTTTGTCGAACAGAAAGCGGGAAACTGGCTCTATATCAGAAATTCTTCTTCCGGCGGCTGGACGCTTTCGGAAAATGTCATTCCGATTCGGTAATTTTTGAAATTCAAGGAGACCAAAATGGATTTTGCAAAAATATTGGACGAGTGGGAGGCTCGAAACAAATCACGAATGAAATCCGGTTCTACAAACGGACAGAAAAAATCCGCAGAAAAGCAGAATGACGGGAAAAAAAAGAGCGCAAACTATATTGTAAAAAATCAGAAAGAGCAAAAATCCTCGGTAAATCCTGAAAAAGCGCAGGAAAAACGCATAAATCCTACGGAACTTTGGCTTCGAAGGTTCGGAACGGTGGACAAGGATTCCATGCTAGATGAAGAAGCCGAACGAAAAAAAGCCAGAAGCCCTTCCTATTTTGCAAATCTAAGATGCGATGACGAAATTGATTTGCACGGACTGACCGCGGAAGAGGCAACAAAGCGCCTTGAATTTTTTGTTTCGGAATGCGAAAAACGCCGGTTCAAAAAAATAATGATTGTCCACGGAAAAGGAATCCACACAAAAGGCGCCGCGCCCGTGCTGGGAGATACGGTTCGAAGATTTATAGAAAATGACAAGAGACTTGGAAGAAGCGGACATCCCGATGAACGCCACGGCGGACGAGGAAGCACATGGGTCATCCTAAAAAACAACCTATAAGGAGATTTATAGATTGTTCGAGCGAAAAATCTCTCCGCTTTTCCGATAATTTTATCGAAAGAGAAAACAGCGTTCGCAACTAGAATCGGTAAATGCCTCGCCTTTCAATATCTTGTCGGTCCACGGTTTAAAATCTGTTGAGTTTTTTATTAAAGATTTTATTCGCATCATCAAATTGAAATCAACCTGCTTGACAAAAAAAATAAAAATTATTAAATTTATAAAAAAGTGGTTGGATAAAAAGTTTTTACATC
>CAJPOF010000014.1 GCA_905372235.1 uncultured Treponema sp. | reverse complement strand
TTATTTGGTTTTGTATTATTCTATAACTTGCATATGTATAATGCAAGGAATTTTTACTTCCTATGTAGGAATATTTGCGAACGGACTTCGTGCGTTCATGAAAACCCACGGATATAAAAACATCGAGGAAATGCGGGGAATCGCTCAGGTAAAAAAGCCCGGTCCTCGGACTGACGAAAAAGGTCATTTCCAAGACCTTAAAGACATGATTCTTAAAGATAAACCGGTAATCGCAAATCTGAATCATCGATAAAATGGCAGAAAACTTCTGACGTTTTTGAAAAATCCGTTCCGGTAAAAAACTGGGACGGATTTTTTTATGTTTTTAAGACTGGTACTGCCCAGCCATGGAAGGGCGCGAAGCGGTTTGAACGTAAGTGAAAACGGAGCGGCGGTTAGTCCGCGAACCCCTGGAACGGCTGTGGGAAGACCCGCTGGCAAATGGGTCAAATCCGAAAATCAATGGAAATCCGCCTTCTTTTCATTTGAATCAAAAATATCGTATACTGAGGGCATTCTTGGAGCAAGGATTGTGAGATGAAAAAAATAATATCTTGGTGCGTGGCTCTGATAGTTTTGTCATGCGGTTTATACGGGCAGAAACTCGGCGAAAAAGTATACAAAGAGGTGGTAATAGACGGAACGCATCTTTTCAAATGGCTCTGCTACTCAAGCATTTCCGAATATGACGTAAACGGAAGATTAATCCACTGGAAATCAAGCGACGGGCATGAAGAATGGAGTGAACGCGACGGCAAAGGAAATTTGATTTACAGTAAGAGTGATGACGGCTGCGAGGAATGGAGCGACTACGATAGAAATGGAAATGAGATTCATCGGAACAACAGAGCCGGATATGAGCAATGGTATGAATACGATGCAAAAGGAAATATGATTCATTCAAAGGACAGCAACGGAAGCGAACGATGGTGCGAATATGATGGCAAGGGGAATTTGCTTCATAAGAAAACCAATCTCGGATATGAAGAATGGCATGAGTATGACAACAAAGGCAATGAAATCCACGAGATACGCAATGACGGAGAAGAATTGTGGAGTGAGTACGATGACAAAGGGAACGTGATTTACAAGAGAAATAACATTGGATATGAAGCACGGTATGAGTACGACGGTAAGGGAAATCTGATGTATTCAAAATTCAGTATCGGCTTCATATATGAAAACTGGTATAAATACGACGATGGTGGACATCTTATTTATGAAAAAAGCGTTGTCGAAGGGGGGATGCCTTCGGAAATCTTTTATGAATATCGATTCCATAAAAACGGCAACATAAAAGAAAAGTTGAAATGGATGCCGTTTTAAGTTGCCGATATCTTGAAACTCGATATTCGTGGCTACCTTCTTATGTAGGAATATTTGTGTACTCCCCTAGTTGAATATCGCACTCCTAAATCCGCTTGATAATTCCACGAGACACTGTACGGCTGAATCTGTCTGTTCGTTCCGAAGTTCGGGTAGTCGGCGCTTATCATGCCGTTTATAAGAACCGTCCACCGTTTTGCGACAGGAAGTTCCGCCCCAACCAAAATACCCAATCCAAGATACAGCAGATGATATTGGTCTGTAGCCTGATACATAAAATGAAGTCCGCCTGCGCCTTTCAGAAAAACATATTTCCACATATCGACTTCGAGTATCGGACCTGCAAAAAGGTCGAATGCGCCTAAAACCAGCTGCTTGGATTTTTGCTTCATTCCGTTAAATGTGTTGTGTATAGGATAATACCCCGCAAGCCGAATCATGCTGTTTACAGGTTTCATGTTTGCCGTCTGCATGGCGACATATGTTCCAAGAAGATGTGTCTGCCTTACAAAATTGCTACGGTTTTTCTGAATCTCAATTCTGGAGACAAGCCCAAGCGAAGCGCCGTAATCGAACATCACGAACGGTTTTTTTTCTATCATCGGGAAGCCGGTAATCGGGTCGATTTTTAAGTTTTTCGAGGAATCTTCGTTCAAAGAATTTTCCAACGGGTCTTTTTCGGAAGGAAGGTTCGGTTCGTCTGCAAAGGCAGAAATCGCAATAAAAATTCCGAACATGAAAAGTAAAAATAAAAATCGTTTTTTCATGCAAGTTTCCTATTTGTTGGATATAAGATAAAGTGTCAGCGAAACGGATTCGCCGCTAGAATCTTTCCACACAAGATATAGCATGGAACCTCTGACATCCCATTCGGAGACAACTCTGAAGGACGGCTTTTCAACATCAAAGACAAGGACATTTTCGTTTACGATATACGTTCCTTGATAGTCGATAGAGCCTGAAGTCGTCTTTATTCTTGCGGAAAAACTTGCATCACTCTGAAAATGAATTAAGTTTCCGGCGTTGTCCGTCCATTTTCCGTAAAGCGGCGACGGAACGTAGCAGGAACTAAGCGAGAAAATCAGCAATCCAAACGCCGCAAAAATTGTAAACCTGGCAAAAAATCTTTCTTTCATTTTTATATCCTTGTGTCTATTTTCCATGACTGTAGTCGTTTTTCTCCTCTCCGATAGAATAATCTACTTTGTTGTTCTCAAGCAAAATCTTTCCGTCAGGTCCGTATGTTGTTACAAGATAGTAGCCGCCTGCCGCCACGCCGCCTACAATCTTGATGTTTCCGTATTCAGCCTTTCCCGGATACATTCCCTTGCAAGAGACCGTATTGCTCATGCTTCCGTTTGCGCTCATGTTCGTGCTTGTGTCCATGCTCCCGGTAAGAATGAAATATTCGACACACCTGGCTTTTTCTTTTTCGGGAACTTTGGAATATGCGTCATCACCCGAATATCCGTTTTTATCACCGATGTAGAGTTTTCCGTTATCGCCGCAATAAAAATCCGAGTATGAGGAATACGGCATTTTTATTTCCGCACCAAGCCCTGCGATTCGTGCGCTGTATGAAAGAGTTCCACCGAAATCTCCGCCTACGGATTCCGAACCGAGTTTGTCGGTATCCTTCGATTTGTGCATAAGCGTGAGTTTTGAATGTGAATGGCTTATGGTTTTGCTGTATTCCCTGAACCATTGATTTCCGGTAATCGCTCCGTAACCTCTGGAATCAAATTTCGAGTCGGTGGCAGGGTCGTTTGAATGGCTTCCCTGATTCTGAATGTTCAAAGGCACAACTTTGTAATAGAACATTGTTCCCGCTTTTGCCGCAGGATTTGTATCGACGCAGAAAGTTTCCGTTACAACCTGAACCCTTTTATAACTTCCGTCCGGAGATGTGGAACGGTACACGGCGTAGGAGGCTGGGCTTTCGTTTGCCGGAGGCGCCCATGTGATTTTCACCGGATAGACTTCGTTGACGTTCGGAATCCAAGCGGCATCTAAAATCACATTTTTTGATGCGATAACATTCATCGGAGCGGACGGATGCGGGGCGGCGACTTCGCTTAAAACGCTTTCAAGATTTGCGCTGTTCACCGACGAAATCTTATAATAGTTGTATTTTTTTATCTCAACGGAAATATATCCGTCTGTGCTGACAGTCGGAGGAACATTCGCCCGAATCAAAGTTAACGCATCCGTCAAAGTTTGAGAATAATAAATGTTGTATACAAATGGAGTTGAAACAAGATTTGCGCCCAACGCAGGCTTCCATTTTAGGAAAACATTTCCTTCAGACAAGTTTCCTTCGTCCGAAACTGATATTACGGAAGGCGGACTTAAAAGGAATCCGTACGCCGGTTCTTTGCTGTCAGGACCGCTTTCGCTGAATCCGCTTTTTAGCTCGCTTGTAGAGCCGTCCGAGTTTGTCGAAACCAAAATCGTCATTATGTAATAATAGTAGAAAAGTCCGGGTTTCAAGTTGGATTTGTCAATGTACGAAGTGGGGCTAAGCCTAGATTTTACAAGAGTGATTACAGAATTTTCCGAACTTGAACGATAAACGTTGTAAAGAACTGTTTTTCCCGCCGGGGCGGTAACTGGCTGCCACGAAACGGTCAACGCTTTTTGACTTGTGCCGAAGCCGTCCACCACTTTTACGCCGTCGGGGGAAGCCGGAGAGCCTTCCATCAAGGAATAGCCCATCGCAACCGAACTTAACGCAGATTCTTTTCCGTGTGAATTGACTGCGGCAATCCTATAGAAAAATTCAACGCCTTGTTCCTTTGAAGAAATTTCATTTGTGAAGCTCAAGGCGTTTCCTATTACCTTTCCGATGAGTTCCGTGCCTGTGCCATTAGATTTTTCCGTGCGGTAAATATTGTACCGGACCGAATCTTTTACAGCTTCCCAGCTTACCTGAACTTCGGTGATGGATTTTCCCTTCCATGCTACAACTTTCTGCGGAGGCGCAAAAAGATATCCAAGTCCTTGGTTGGAAGTCTTTGAAATCTTCGAAAATTCGCTTGCGACATATCCCTTCCCGATGTTTTCTGCGCTAACTCGATAATAATATCTGTATGAATATTCCTTGTTGGAAAATCCCGGCTCGGAAAGAATCGTGTCTTCGTATTTTGTGCCATATACGGCTCTACTGATAGTCTCAAATTCTTCGTCTTCCGGAAGTTTGTAGTTTCCGTCCTCATCGGGAACTGAGACGGCTCTTTCAAGCACGTACGAAGCGGCGTTTTCGACTTCCTTCCAGCGAACGTCAATCTTTCCTGGAAAAATGCCTTCGCTTGCGAAAACCTGTTCGGGACTTTTGAGTTTTATCTTCCCTTCTCTATAGGAAAAAAGCCCTGAAAGGTCGGAATTTGATTTTGAGTTATCCATAGGAACTTTCTGCTCGAACCAATATGAGCAGGAAGCCATAAAAAACAGAACGGCAATCGAAAATACTGACAAAAATGTTCTTTTTATAACTGAAATTTTTCTTTTCATTTTTACGTCCTTATTTCCACCAAGGCGATTGATATGTCTTGAAAGAAGAATTTGCGGTTGCGTCTCCGCCATAATGATATTCGCCCAATTTATAAGGGAAATACGAGAAGAATTCCGCTTCGTTGTTATCAACCGAAACGATTTGTTTTCCGTCTTTCTTTATGGAAAGAAAATACCCTCTTTTGTTTGAATTTTCCGCTTCGAATTTTATCGTTCCTCTAAAAGAATCCAATCTTTTCAATCGTTCGTCGTTTATGTCTCTTGGGGTAACCGTCAATTCAAGTGGGTCAAGATAGAAAAGTTTGTATCCGTTTGAATTTCCTGAATTGCCCGATGTAGTTCCTGCTTTTATATTGAAATCGCTGATGTACGTGCTGTACTCGTCTTTATTATAGAGCGATGACGTTCCAGCCCTGAAAAGATGCTGATAATCTAAATTGCCAAAGCCCCACCTAGAACGTCCTTTCCAAGCTACAATCACATAGGCATCCAAAGTGAAAGTTCCTTTATATCCGTCGCATTTTGAACTATTCCAAGTCGTTACTGTGCCGCTCCAAGGAACTCCAGACTGATACAAAGCGTCCGCAATTATAAGTCCCACTGAACGGACAAACTCATCGTCCGTTATTTGCCTGTAGGCAAAAACTTCTTGGCTTAAATCAACCGTTTTTTCATCATCGTCGCCAAGTTTGTACGAAACCGAAGATTCCACTTTGTAGAATGTCTTTGCTGAACGCAGAACCTTCAAAAGACCTTCCGTGCTTGTGGCTTTTACAGATGACGCTCCCGTAAGATAATTCGTCATCGCCACTGGAGAAATCTGCAAATCAGAACCATTTGCAGACAACTTTGTGTCGCCGTCGCCGTTCACGATCCCGCCGGTTTCGTTCAAAGTCAAAGTTTCCGCTTTTGTATCAGGATCGATGGAAATGTCGGCAAGTTTTATGTAATCGTATGTCGTGTTCAGATTTTTTGCGCTTATGACATATTTTGAAGGGCCTCGCGCACGCTCGTTAAAATCCCACGGAACATGGCAGACTTTCTGCGAATAATATCTTTCGTCCTTTTGGAAATTGCCGTCCGTGCCTATAACGCCGTTGTAGTCCGCTGAAAAATCCACATAAAAAAGATATCCTTTGTTCAGTTCTTCGATATTTTTCAAATCTGCATAGCGGTCGTCCATTTTTGACAAATGCTCTTTATACGAAGATTTATACGACAATCCCGCCGCCGCTTTGTGATACTGAACGGCATAATAGTATGCGAGCGCTTTTTCAGAGTCAGATTGACCTTCAAGTTTGTCGTTGAACGATGTGTCGTTTACGGCAAGCGAAGCGACTCGTTTCCATGCGGAATCATTTTTTAGTCTTCTGTAGACATACGGAATTCCTTGCGAATTATACGGCTTATCCCAAGAAACAGAAATTGTCTGCGTATTTTCGGATTTTGCCGCCTTCACGTTCAGTCCGTAGCCTAACGAGGCGGTTTTTAGAAATGCGGAACTGTTTTTTATGTCGGAATACGAAATATTTGCGTCCCCGGCGGAAATCGTAAGTCCGTTTACATCAAAATCTCCGTCCCCTTCAAGAACGGGAATAATTACATATCCGAAAGGAAGTCCCAACGAAAGTTTCCGCTGGTTTACGCAGGAAGAATCAAGCACATTTGCGTCGTCTATGTCGTTCAGCCAAAATTCTGTGTCTTTCTTCGAGACCGCAGAACCTTCTGCCGGCTTTTCTCCGTTCCGTTTTAAAACAAGCGACTGTGCGTCAAAATAATACAGATCCGTGCCATCGCCAATCGTATTCGCCTGATTGTCGTCGTATCGCACCCTTGAAATTATGTAACCTGCCGCCCCCGGAATTTCAGACCAAATGACGAAAATATTATTCTCGTACAATTCGCCCGCTTTTGCTGAAATTTTCGCCGGCCCGAATGTCTGCACCGAAGAAACGCTCTTTGTTTCGTTGTCGCTTGCAACTTTGGAATTTTTTGCGTGTACTTCAAGCGTAATATCTTTTCCCGATTTTATTGCGCTGTTGTAGCCTTCGGGCTTTGTTATTACGCATGTGCATTTTCCGGAATTTTCAGTGATTTTTGTGTTTGAAACGCCGGCTGTAGTAACAACAAGATTTTTCTTTGTAGGATCGTCCGAATAATACGCAGAAACTTCGTAAGACTCCGCCTGCTGGACTGCATCCCATTCGACCGTAATGCTGTCATACGCCAAAGATTTCATCGTTACGTTTGCCGTTCCCAATGTTTTGGAAATCGAGTCGAATTCTTTTGTAACTTGCAGAAACTTTATCGCCGTCAACGAATATTTTCTTGCGTCTCCGCTTTGTACGGAATGTTCGTAAATCGCAAATCCGGGCGCTGTCGTAATATCTAAATCGCTTGCGTTCAGTTCCAACGTCTTTTTTTCGCCATTTCCCAAAGGTTGATTTGTAGAGCCGTTGTATTCCGTCCAGCCAAGAACATATTTGTACGAAGCGTCGTAATTCCACTTTATGACAAATTTTGTCGCATAGCCGTCTTTTACCTCGAAAGTAGAAATTTCAGGAAGATTCGAAGCGTCGTTTGTAAGCGTGAATTTTGAAGAATAATCCGTAGAAATATAATATTCGGCAGCGGTAGGAATTCCGGTTACTGTTTTTGGGCATACATAAATTTTATATGCATAGTAACCGTGCTTTGCCGAATCCGAAAGAGCTTCCGAATCGTAAGTGATTTTGTAGCTGGAAATCTCCGTTCTGCTTTTGAACAAATGAACCAACGAATCCGTATCGGACGAAGGCGACGGGTTTGAAGACGTTGCGAACGGTGTTCTTTGGCTTACAAGCACATAACTGTAAAAGCCTTCGCCGTCTAAAGAAAAATCCTCAAAATCAAGGTCGATTTTCAGCGTTATCGAAGTGAACTTTGATATATTGTCCTTGTCTTGTTCATATGCCGCATCCGCTTTTATCGAAGGCTTGGGAATAAGCCAGCCGTCACAGGTTGAAAAACTAAAATCCGAACTGACGGTTTTGTTTCCCGTGTCATCGGCATAAGAGCGAATCCGATAAGAATATTTCTTCCCTGATTCTGCGGTGCTGTCGGTATATTTAAGCCTTGCCCCGACCACATAATCGGGGTAGTTTTCAATGGCATCGGCTGCCGTCTTTCCTCGCAAGTCCACAGAAAGTTTTCCGAATGTGGCGTTGCTTCCACAGTTAAATGCGATTCCGCCCTTATCCGTGCGTGTTCCGATGTACGATTCAAGAATCGCATAATTTTCGTCCGGTTCAGAGAAAACTTTTCGTTCAATCGTAAAATACAGCGGATGCTTTGCAAAAATATCGGACGCTTCCTTGAAGTCAACTCCGTCCGGCAAAGTCCAGCCGATTTCGACTCCCGCAGGCGTTGGTTTTATGCCTTTTGAGCTCGAAACATCTTCCGGCGCATCGGGGATTGTACGTCTTGCCGTCTCTGCGTCAGCATAATCGCTAAGTTCATGCTTGTACTCTCCGACAAACGCCTCCACCTGATAATAATATGTGGTTTTGTGCTGAAGTCCTGAAAAGGTAACGGCTTCTCCTTTGCCGTCGGCAATTTTTGTGTCAAAAACTTGAACCTTGTCTTTTTCGTAGCAGGTGATTTTGTACGAAACTTTATTTTTATAAGTGGATTCCTTGCAATTGCTCATCCACCATGAAATTGTTGCGGAAGTGCCGTCTTTTCCGAGTTCCACGCCCGTTATGTTTGGAATGGCAATGGAAGAGCCGAAAACGTAACTGCTCAATGCCGACTCTTCCTCGGAATACGAAATGGAACTTACCCTGAACCACAAATCTTTTCCGGATGGAACATCGATTTTAAACTCTCCGACATTTCCGTTTGTTTCGCCGATTTTCTTGAAAGTGTCGAACGGAGAATCAGCCGCATAAATCATATATTGCTTTGCGTTTTGAACCTGCGTCCACGTAAGTGAAATATTTCTGTAATCTCCATGAGAAACGGAAATTGTTTCAGGCGCAACAATTGATTTTTTTTGAACATCGATTTCCGATGCGTTTGGCTTTATCATAAACGGGTTTCCGCACGAAAAAAGAAAAAACACGGAAATAAAAAGAGCAATATGAACAAAAATCGATTTGATAAAAGTTTTCATAGAATCTCCATATCTGCGTCAGGCGATATACATAAAAGGCATTATGGCAAAATCTCAGAAAATGTAAAGTCTACCGACAGGGAAATAAATACTGCCACAATTCTAAATCTATATGGATTTTTTATCAACCGCCCAGTTTCTGATTATAAAAATTATTTATAAATCTCATCGATATCTTTTATATAGAAGAATTGTTCGTCATTTAAGAATTCTTCCGAGCAAACGGCGTATTTGTAGCCGTCGCCAAAATTGGGGAAGAAAAACCGAAATTCGCTATTCATCGAAGTTTTTCCTTCAAGTATATCGGAAAGTCCTGTGTCCGTGGCTTTTGCGTAACTTTCAACTTTTATCCATGAATCATAATCCTTGTCACTATCACGCACAAACTCAACATCGACTCCAATCGGGTCTGAAGATACAGCGCACATAACTTTTTCCTCGGATTTTGAAAGACTGAAGAACAGGTTCGGCTCATTTTTGAAAAAAGGCATTCCGCTTTCTCTGTAGCCGTATTCGAGTTCCGATTCTGAATAGCCGGCATTCAGAACGGCAATGGAAAGAAGTATTCCCGCTCCCAGCGAAAGCCGCCGCTCTTTTTCGTCGGCGCAAGAATCGATTTTTTTTCTTCGATAGTCGGGCATTTTTTCGTAGAATTTTTTGAACAAAACTTCATCTTTGAGTCCTTCCACAGATGCAATGTAGATTCTTGTTCCAAACATACTCACACTCCTTGAAACGCATCATCAAAACACAAGCGACGAGGATTCTCTGTTTTTCATGCTATCGCAAAATCCTGCATTCTGCAGCCGGTTTGCGTTCCTTGCCGACCTTCATCATATCATGACCGCATGATAAAACAACAAAAAAGAGAATCAAAAATTATTGAATCGCAAAATAAAATTAATTCCCGGAAAGTTTTTTCATCCGTGAAATCACATTTCCTTTTCTGCAATTTTTGGTTTTCCGTCGGCGGACTTTCCGCCTCTTTTATATTCCATCGGCGATATGCAAAAAGATTCTTTGAACGCAACGCCGAATTTGCTTTGGCTTTCATAACCGACTTCAAAAGCGACTTCGCCGACGCTCTTGTCCGTTGTGCGCAAAAGTTCAGCCGCCTTTTCCATGCGGTGTTCCTTTATATGCGCGGCAATCGAAGAGCCGTACACATCTTTGAAGACCGTCTTTAAAGTGGTCGCATTGACGGCAAATCTTTTGGAAAGTTCATCAATCGTTATTCTTTTTGAAAGATTTTCCATCATGTAGTCGTGGACTTTTTTAATTTTTGAAACCTGATTGTCAAGATATTCTGTGCCGGCACTGACTTTTTCATGCCGACCGTCAAAATCCGGGCAGGTCATTGACATGAGTTTTTCGATTATTTCATGAAGAGCAAGGCAAGTTTCCGATTTTTCGGAAAAATAAAAAACCTCTTTTCCGTCCCTGTAACATTCTATCAGCCCGGATTCCCGAAGGATTTTTAAATGATGAGAAACCGCAGGATTTGTCATGCCGATTGCGTTCGCTATGTTCTGCCCGCATTCCTTTGAATGACACAAAAACCAAAAAATTTTCAGGCGATTTGTATCGGAAAGAAGCGAAAACAAATCCGCCACGCCTTTGAATCCGTCTTCCTTTGAAAGCTCTTTGCATAAAAAATCTAACTTGAAATATTCGTTCCGTTGATTGGAAAAATCCATTTCAGAATCTCCTTTGGCGCAAAAATTGTTCCTTTCAGAAATTTTTTTAGTCCAAAAAGGAATTCTTTCCGCAAAAACATTGCGCTGTCATCATTTGAACTATATATTTATCTCGATGATTAAACAATCGCTTAATCGTTCATACAAGGCGGAAACAGAAGTTTTCTGCAATTTTTTTAGGAGAAGACCATGAAGAAAACCTACAAAATAGAAGTTGACTGCGCCGTCTGCGCAAATGAAATGGAAGTGACGGCAAAAAAAATCTCCGGAGTAACGGATGCAAGCGTCAATTTTATGACGCAAAAAATGACTGTGGACTTTGCGGAAAATTCCGACGAAAAGGAAATCATGAAAGAGGTCTACAAAGCGTGCAAAAAAGTCGAGCCGGACTGCTCGATAGAAATTTAGAAAATTTTCCAAAATCCATAAAAGAGGAGAATCCCATGAATAGAAAGCAAAAAACTATGCTTGCAAGGATTCTGTTTTCCGCATGTCTCCTTGGCGCATTGGCGGTTGCGGACAGGCTAGGATTTTTCAAACAGATTCCGGATAAAATCCCCGTAAAGTTTTCGCTTTATCTTTTGGATTACCTCATAATAGGCTATGACATTCTGAAAAAGGCGTTCAAAGGAATCCTGCATGGACGAATGCTTGACGAAAATTTCTTGATGGCTGTAGCAACCGTAGGCGCATTCGCTCTTTCCATATTCGAAGCAAAAGGACTTGGCATAGAGGATTGCAATGAAGCCGTGGCTGTAATGCTTTTCTACCAAGTAGGAGAATTTTTCCAGCGGCTTGCGGTAGGAAAGAGCCGAAAAAACATATCGGAACTGATGGACATTCGCCCGGACTACGCAAATATCCTGGCTGATGGAAAACTCGTGCAAGTTGCGCCCGAATCCGTGCAGATTGGCGATGAAATAATAGTTCAGCCCGGAGAAAAAGTCCCTCTCGACGGCTTTGTAATCGAAGGCTCTTCATCGCTTGATACAAGTTCGCTGACCGGAGAAAGTCTTCCCAGGACAATAAGCCCGGGAGATGAAATCACAAGCGGAAGCATAAATCAAACCGGAGTGCTTAAAATACGAACCTCCAAAGTTTTCAGCGAATCCACTGCGTCGAAAATCCTAGAACTTGTAGAAAATGCAAGCTCAAGAAAATCACGTTCCGAGGAATTCATTTCAAAATTCGCGCGCATATATACCCCAGCCGTGGTAATAAGTGCATTGGTGTTGGCAATCTTTCCTCCGCTCGCAGGAATACTTTTCTTCCATAATGAAACAGGAATGTGGTCAACATGGATTTACAGAGCATTGACATTCCTTGTGATAAGCTGCCCATGCGCCCTTGTCATAAGCATCCCTTTAAGTTTTTTTGCAGGCATCGGAGGAGCAAGCAACCAAGGAATCCTTATAAAAGGGGCGAACTTTCTTGAAACTCTCTCAAAAACAAAAACAGTCGTGTTTGACAAAACCGGCACTTTGACAAAAGGCGTTTTCCAAGTTATAGACATACATCACAGCATAATCGATGAAAAAAAACTGCTTGAGTTTGCGGCTTTGGCGGAATGCTCATCGACACATCCAATCAGCAAAAGCATAGTTTCTGCCCACGGAAAAGAAATAGACCGTTCAAGGGTCAAAAATATCGAAGAAATCGGCGGCTTTGGGATTACGGCTTTGGTGGACGGCCATAATGTCGCCGCAGGAAATTCAAAACTCATGAGAAAACTTGGAATAGAGCCGATTGAAT
The DNA here is from genome assembly GCA_905372235.1 of uncultured Treponema sp. Lineage (GTDB taxonomy): Bacteria > Spirochaetota > Spirochaetia > Treponematales > Treponemataceae > Treponema_D. The sequence continues at coordinate 30,901 of CAJPOF010000014.1, read as the reverse complement.
GCCACGAAGCAGGAACGATAATCCATATCGCAATCGACGGAAAATATTCGGGTCATGTTGTAATCGCCGATGTCGAAAAACCGGATTCAAAAAAGGCAATAAAAATACTAAAGTCCGTTGGAATCACAAAAACAGTGATGCTCACGGGCGATTCAGAAAAAATCGCCGAAAAAACTGCAAAAAGTCTGGAGATAGACGAATTCAAATCCGGACTGCTTCCAAACGACAAAGTTACCGAAGTGGAGCGGCTTCTGACGGAAAAGAAAAAAAACTCCGTCCTTGCATTCGTAGGCGATGGAATAAACGATGCGCCAGTCCTCTCTCGGGCGGATATCGGAATCGCAATGGGGGCAATCGGTTCAGATGCGGCAATAGAGGCGGCAGACGTTGTACTCATGGATGACAATCCCATAAAAATCGCCAAAGCGATAAAAATCTCACGAAAATGCATAGGAATCGTCTATCAAAACATCACATTTGCACTGAGCGTAAAATTCATCTGCCTTGGACTGGGCGCTGTGGGAATAGCAAATATGTGGTTCGCCATATTTGCGGACGTTGGGGTTATGACTCTTGCCGTGCTGAACTCAATAAGAGCATTGAACGTGAAGAACCTGTGAAGTGATGATAAAAACACGGAATCCGATTTTTGTCCGCCGCAATTTACGAGGCCGAATGTCAAGTTTCTCTATTTTTATAAATATCGAACATAGGTTACCTAAAAATTAAAATGTATGAATGAATCGGGATTCCAAAGGACTGCGGACGGGCAGAATGATACGTAAAAGTATAACCTCTCTCCCGTCCGCCCCAATTTTACCCTATGGCAAAATTGGGTAAAAGACATCTTGTGATGCCCAAGGAAGGTGGGTTTTTAAGGGAGGAAAACCGCGGGCTTCGAACTCCGAACTGGTTTCCTCCCTATAAAAAAAGTTTAAGGCTTGCCTTAGAAGAATGTAAACTTTGAGTTTACAAAACTCTAAATTAAACCTACGAAATTGATTCCAAAATCTTTTTGGAAAAGCCTGCGCTGAAATCTCGTTTTTAGGATTTTAATTTAATTGAAAATCGCTTTGCTTTATCTTCATGTGTAAAATCTCTATAATAAACGCATGAATGTACACATATTGGAAATGCCCCTTGATTTTGGTGCAAGCCGCCACGGTTCTGACATGGGGCCTTCCGCCATCAGACTTGCGGGAATCAAAGAGCGTCTTGAATCCTTGGGACATAAGACCTATGTCCATTCTGACATATTTCAGCCAAGCGCGCAGGAATACGAGGACGTCGGAAACCCAAAGGCAAAATATCTGCACCCGATAATAAACGCCTGCACTAAACTTGCTGAAAAAGTTGAAGAAATTACCGCCAAAGATGAATTTCCTTTTGTTCTTGGCGGCGATCATTCGATTGTGCTTGGCTCGCTTGCAGGGCTTGCCGCAACCGCAAAGAAGTCCGAAAAAAAAGTCGGGGTTTTGTACGTAGATGCCCATGGCGATTTTAACTCAACCGAAACAACGCCCACGGGAAACGTGCATGGAGAATGCCTTGCGGCTTCCGCAGGAATCGGACTCAAGGAACTCACAAACCTTTACTACCAAGGACAGAAAGTCGATCCAAAGAACATATGTTTTGTGGGATGCCGAGACCTTGATCCGGGCGAAAAACTGCTTATGAAAGAAGCAGGCGTTACCGTTTTTACGATGAGCGATATTGACCGTCAGGGATTTTCTGAAATCATAAAAAAGGTCAAGACATTCTTTCTTTCGCATGCCGACATAATCCACGTAAGTTTTGATATGGATGTCCTTGACCCAATGTTTGCTCCGGGAACTGGAATTCCTCTTCCGGGCGGGCTTACAAACAGAGAGGCTCTTCTGCTTATGGAAGAAATGGCAACAACCGGCAAGGTCAAATCAGCGGAAATCGTCGAGGTGAATCCTATCCTGGACGTACGAAATCAGACCGCCATTCTTGCGGTGAATCTTGCGGCAAGACTTCTGGGAGAAACTTTGTATTAGGCGGAAATTATCGATTTCCTTTTGCCCGATTATGCGTTTTGCGGAGCATTTGGCAATTTGCTAGAAATTGCGCCGCCTTTGCGCCCTAGATGTCGCTGGCTTTTTATTCGCCGCATTATCACGAGTAGAACATCGTATTTTTCGATTAAAAATCTCAAGTTTGGAGGATTGGTTTATGCCGAATGTATATGAGCATTGCCCGAAATTTGAAAGCGGCGAATTTTTACTTCGTCTTGTAGATAAAAGCGATACGGAAAATTTGCTTAGCGTGTATAGCGATAAAAATTCATTGCCTTTTTTTAACAGCGACAATTGTCACGGCGACAATTTTTACTATCCTACAAAAGTTAAAATGGAGCAGGCTGTTGCTTTTTGGCTGGAATCGTATAAAACGAGATGGTTTGTTCGTTGGGTGATTGTAGACAAAACCTCGTCAAAAGCAATCGGAACGATTGAACTATTCAAAAGAGCATCGGAAGACAAGTTTGACGGCATGGGTGTGCTTAGATTGGACTTAAAAAGCGAATACGAAAAAGAAGATGTCATCAAAGCAATTCTGAAACTTATAATTCTGCCGGCTTATGAGTTATTCGATTGCAAAGAAATAATCACCAAAGTGCCTAACTATGCTGTTGAAAGACTGTCGGCTGTATCCGGCATCGGCTTTAAAAAGTCGGATAATCTTTTGGTCGGAACACAAGACGGATACTTGTATAAAGATTATTGGATAATTCATAAATAACCGGAATGTCGAGTTTCTCGATTTCCTTTTATCGCTCCGTCGGAATATAAGATTTTCGCCGCATGCTTCTATTTTGAAAGAACAATCATGTCATCGTCTTCATGTTCGTCGTATGGATAGACATTATTTTCTTCGTCTTTTCTGTGGGTGTCGTACCAAACTTGCGCATAAAACGGAACGTGTTTTGCGGCTTTGTCAAAACTCCATTTTGGAAGAGCCTCGCAACATTCCGGACACCAAAATCCGCACCGCAAAACTGTGTAGGCACGGCTTTCGAATCTGTGTCCGTTGTGACATTGCCAAACGATTTTTGCATAGATGTCGCCTTCTTTCATGGAATCCGTGATGACTTTCCCGCCGCGATATTCTGCCGCCGATTTCAAATCTTCCATACCGATTTCGGTATCGGGTTTTGAGTCGTCGTAGCCGTGGTTCAATTTATACCGTTCCGCCTGCTTTTCATCTTTGAGCGCCTCGTAGTCAATCGGTCCGTCCGGGCTTTGTCCTTTTTTCAGAAGCGGAAAATTTTTCCATTCTCTAGGAAGTTCGTCGAATGCCTTCTGTCCGCCAAAGAACGCATCTATCCTGCCTTTTTTGCCAAGACGAATCCAGTTCATCGGGGCGTTGCTGTTTTTAGCAAGCGTTCTATTGCATATTTTCTTATAAAAAACGACGGAATTATATAGCCCAGCCGATAATACCAAAGTTTTTCCTTCATGCGTTTCCAATAATCATGAACGCTTTCTGTTCTGTAACCAAGCCAATCGTTCAGAATATCGCTGTCGGTAAACCAAACCCCATGGAAATTCCTGGGAATATTCCATTCGGGATTGAAAATGCGTTCTGTTTCCGCTCCCATAAGCGCAAAAACGGAGCTGAACGTTTCGTATCCTGTTTCCCTGCAAGATTTTCCGCCGCCGATATTGTAGTTTTTTTTCCAGAAGCCGCCGAGTTTTCCGTCGATGTCTTTTTCCACAAGATTTTTTATGCAAAGTCCGGAATCTCTGTCGGTAATCCATTCAAGGGGCGCATTCCAGCAAGTGTGGAACATCAGCCCGTCGCTTAAATTGTTCACAAGAAAATATTTATGATAAACGGCTGTCTGGCGCAATATCGCCCAATTCGGAAGCTCGCTTTCAAGAACATAGCGTTCTGCCTTGATTTTTGATGCCGAATAATAATCGTAAGGCGACGACATTACCGGATCTCCCATTCTTGCCCAGGGATGCTTGTGGTCTCTGTTCCCGTAGACTGCCACCGTTGATATGTGAACCATTTTTATTTTATCGGCTCTGCCGGAATTCATTATCGCATCGACAATATTCTTTGTTCCGCCGAAGTTGGTTTTTATTGTGTTTTCCGGATCGTGGTCAGCTTTTGGGGGAATGAGCGCACCGCAATGAATCACGTAGTCAGCTCCGGAGACAAGTTTTTCCACTTCGTTGTAGTTTCCGAGATTTCCCCGGATTATTGACATTCGCTTTTTCCCTCGTTTTAAAAGCCGGCGAAAAAAACTTCTGAGATGCCCCATCCGGTTGTTTATGAAAAGCCGTAATTCAAAGTCCTTGTCGGAATCCAAAAGATGGGCGACAATTTCGCTGCCCATCGCTCCGGCTGAACCCGTGACAGCGACTACGGTTCTCTTTGCACCTGCCATGTCGTTCATTATATCAGAGAAATCTTAATCTTTTAATTCGGCATTTGCATGACGGGAAATCAATTCTTCGGTTATCTCGGAAACTTTTTTGTCAGTGAGAATGTATCGCTTCTTGAAAATCAACGCACCGATAATCAGAACGGTCATCGGAATCAGCGTAATGCACATTCTTAGTCCCATGCTGGAAGCGGCGGGAAGTTTTATTCCGATTATCGCATCCTTGTTTATGTTGCAGATTGAAAGAATAAGCCCTGCCAGCATCGCCGAAAATCCTGAGGCAAGTTTTACGACGAATGTCTGCATGCTGAATATTACCGCTTCGTCCCTGCGCCCGTTCTTGAGTTCTCCGTAATCCACGGAATTGGCGAGGAACACCGTCACCACAACATTAAGAAGTCCGATTGCGCTCATTATCAAGAAAGCGGACGGAATCAATGCCCAAAAATTCGAAGTTCCCATGAATGAGATTATCAAAAATATTGCGTAACCTGAAAACGCCATCGCAGAACCGACGTAAAATATTTTCACGGTATCCATGAACCGCCTGAAAAGAGCGAACAGAATCATCATTGCCAAAATCTGGAATGCGCCGCCAAACATATTGAACAAAGTGTAGTTTGATTCCCACGCCGCCGGACTGTAATCGTATTTGAAAAAATATATCAAAAGATTTGAAGTCATGTATAAAGCCGTGTTTATGCAGACAATCGCCGCCACCATCGTCATTGCCTGATCGTTTTGTACCAGCGCATTGAACATATCTTTTACGGTTGCGCTTTTCATGGTTTCCGTGGATTTTTCTTTTATCGTAAAACACATGAGCGTTATAAGAACGATAAAAATCACCGCAACAATCAAACTGAATATTCTGTAGCCGGCTCGTTCTACAGAAACTTTGACATTCGCAAACTTTTCTTCCAGTTTTTGAATGTCAAGGACATTTTCTTTGAGCCGGTCGATTTGCGCTTGTTCGATTTCGTTTTGTAAAAAATCTTTTTCGATTTCTGCGATTTCTTCTTCCAGCTGCATGATTAAGGATTCTTTTTCCTGAATATCCTCGTTCTGAAGTTTTTGATTTTTGGAACCAGATTTTTTTTGCGGAACACGTTTTGCCGCAAGTTCTTTGACCAAATTGTTCTTTGTATGAAGTTCGGAGAGAAATAAATCGGGCTCGTCTTTCCGGTCGTCCGGAAGCGTATTTTTAAACGAACTGAGCAGAACTCGCTGGTACACTTTAGAATATTCCAGTCTGCGTTCCGTTTCTTTGTGTTCGGCGGAATTATTTCCAGTTCTCATTCCGAAAAATGAAACGGAAAGTACGGTCAAAATCAAAATTATGGCAGAACCGACCCCTGCGGCGGCTCTTGCGAATGCAGAAAGGCTTTCCCTTTCCTTTCCGCCTTTAGTGAATGCCGGAATCATTGACCAATAGGGAATATCCATCATCGTGTATGTCACTCCCCATAAAATGTATGTGCAGGCGGCATACGCCACAAGTCCCCCTTTGGAAAGAGTCGGAGGGCAAGAAAACATCAGATAAAGTATCACCGCATTTGTAAGAGTTCCAATCATAAGCCATGGGCGGAATTTTCCCCATCTTGTCTTTGTTTTTGAAACTATAACGCCCATCACGGGGTCGTTGAAAGCATCAAAAATGCGGGCGACTAAAAGGATTATTCCCATCGCCCATGCGGAAACTCCCATGATATCCTGATAGTAATACAGAATATAGTTTGCCGAAAGCATATAAACCATGTCTTTTGCGACCGCACCCAAGCCATAGGTTGTTTTTTCCGAACGAGTGAGTTTTTTAATCGATTTTGTTTCCATCAGTTTTCCCCTGAAACTCAATATTGTATGATAGCCATATTATTAATCCGAATTCCGATATTGGCAAACCGCAATCGGAAAATCCGTTTTCCGGGATTAGGCAAAACCGCCTTCAATCGGCGTGTGTCAAAGTCCTTTGTAAAGAACGCTCGGTCGTCCGCCCGTTCCGTAGTTCATCTCTTCTTGGGCTTGTTTATGTTCAATAAGATAGTTCATGTAATGGCGCACGGTAACAATGGAAACGGCAAGTTTTTCGGCAATCATATCGCCTGTATGCCAACCCGGATTTTCTTTAAGAAAATCCAAAATCATATTCAGCGTTTTTTCCTGGATTCCTTTTGGGTACGCCTCTTGCTTGGGGCTTGCGGAATTGGAAAGAAGCCTGTCTATGGAACATTGGTCAAGCACAGTAGCTTCTTTTAGCGCAGTTTTCTTTGTTATGAATTTTTCCAATGCGACCAAAAGCCGCTCAAATGCAAAAGGCTTTATAAGATAATCGATTACGCCCAGATGCATTGTCTCTTCAAGAGTTCGGGAGTCGTTCGCCGCCGTAACCATAATCACATCCGAATCTATTTTCTGTTCTCTAAGTTCCTTTAAAGTCTGGATTCCGTCTTTATAAGGCATAAAAACGTCTAAAATAACAAGGTCTACCTTTGTGTGCTTCAGGAATTCCATGGCTTCCGCACCGTTCCTGCAAGAACCGGCGACGGAAAAACATTTGTTTTTGCAGATATATTGTTCGTTTATCATGGCGACCATAGGATCGTCTTCGACAATCAAAACTTTGTAGTCCATAGAAAAATCCTTCATAATGTACCTTTGGGAAAACCCACCGATATTTTTTAGCCACTTAATTTTTGCGGTCGGATTAAAAACTTATCTTTTCAGAACGACCATAAAGCAAGCGCCCTTCCCGACTTGGGATTCCACGGAAATTTTTCCGCCCAAACTTTCGACCAGTTGCCTTGTGTGAGAAAGCCCAACTCCCCTACCCGACCCTTTTGTCGAAAAACCACGCTCAAATATTTTTTTCTGAATGTCATCGGAAATCCCCGGACCGGTATCTTTTACGGTTATAAGAAGTTCTCCCGGCTTTGTGAATGCGCCGAATGTAAGTTCGTTTGATTTTTCTGCGGAAAAATTAGGGCTGTTCATGGCATCAAGCGCATTGTCGATAAGATTTCCCGTGATTGTCACAAGCGCCTCGGACGGAACATCTATGTCGCTGTCCTTGAAGCAAATCCCTTCCTGAAGAATGAATTTTACGTTGCATTCCGAAGCACGCGCAATTTTTCCCACAAGAAGCGCCGCAAACGAAGGATTTTCTATCGAACTCATTATATGGCTTATGGTTTCTTTCTGAATAATTGATATATTTTCTATATAGGATTTTGCTTTTTCGTATTCTTCCATCTGAATCAGACCAAGGATTACATGAAGTTTATTGGTGAAGTCGTGGTTGTTCGCCCTCATGGAATCTACAAGGAATTTTGTTCCCTCAAAATCTTCCGTGAACTCGAGAAATTCCCTTTTTATGTTTTTAGAAATGTAGGCTCTGAGCAGAAAAGCCACCAGCATGGACACAACCGTTACCGCAAAAAAAAGACCTGCCGCCCGTATTGTTGCATTCCTCATTGATGTTCTAAGTCTGATTGCCATGATGAAGCCCGAATAGTTTCCGTCCCCATCATAAATCGCCGAATACGTCCGCCTTTGCGGCCCGGAAGGACCTTTGTCGTTTTCGGTATAATGTCCGTTCGCATGGCTTTTGAAATCCGGAATTGTCCCGTCATATTCCGTTCCGATGAGACTGTGATTTGTGTGGTACAGGCGAATGCGGTCTTTGTCTACGATTGAGATTACGTCAATCTCAGGAAGTTCCTGAACAATGGAATCCATGTATGAGCAAAGTTCTTGGTGCGAAAAATCTTTCGTAAAGAAAAAAAGCCGTGTTATCAAGCTGGACATATTCTGCTGTTCCTTGCTTGCGGCTTTGTCGTTGAAACCGATGTTTATTACAAGTCCGCCGATTGACATCAGCAACGTGGTTACTACGATAAGTATAAACTGTGTAAGCTGTATTTTTTTTCTGAGTCCGAAAAGTGTTCTTTTATCGTTAGCCGCAGGATTATGACTTGTCTGCATATATTGAATATAATGCCTTCTTTAAGTTTAGAAAACCTTTTGAAAGTAAAAAAACTTTCCGCCTCGAACAAAAAATTTTTTAATCTTTCTAAAAATTGTATTTTTTTCTAAGCGAGTTATTATGAAACCGTAATCAAAAGAAAGCGGACAAGACTGCATAAATCGCAGAATCTGTTCATCCGCTTTAAGGACAGGAGAATAAAATGAACGTAGCACACCTTCTTGAAGCATCGATGTTAATCTGTTTCGGCTTTTCATGGCCGTTGAATGTAATAAAAGCGTATAAGGCAAGAACCGCAAAAGGTTCAAGTTTGGCTTTCATCATCCTGATTATCTCCGGATATGTCGCAGGAATATCCGCCAAGTTCATAAACCATCAGATAAACTACGTTCTTGGAGTTTATTTCTTGAACCTTCTGATTGTTTCGGCAAATGTGGCAGTATACGTAAGAAACAGGTCTTTGGACAAAGAAAAAACAAGGCTGGCAGAAGAAAGCGTGCTTAAAATGAAACAGGCTCAAATAAATGAATTGATAAAAGAATCTGAAAAGGAGGACAACATGAACTATTCGAATTCACTTGATGAACTTATAAACCCTGAAGTTAAATCAGAGGTCGAAGAACGAAATTCTGTCATTCTGCTTGGCGGCGGAATCGATAAGAAAATCCCGGTTGCGGCTCTTGCCAAAGATTTCGATTTCAACTTCAGCATCTACAACAAGAGCCGTGAAAATCTCAAGTTGAAAGACGCTCATGAGTATTTCCAGAACGAAATAAAACCTCTTGAGCCTGAAGGAATACTTATTCATGTCGGCGAAAATGATGTAAACTTGTTCGCTTCCAGTCCTGCGGATTTTGACAATCTTTATCTGACTCTTATAGAAGGAATCAAAGAGGCTAACAAAAAATGTAGGATTGCTCTCGTATCGCTTGCCAATTCCTCTAACTCAAGGAATGTGGCAGAGATGAACAGACACATAAAGGCTATCTCCGAATCTGAGAACTGCACTTTCGTAAACCTTGACAACGCAAAACTATGGAATCCTGAAGCTACAAAAGCGTCCGTAGATTTTGCGTACAGCACTGGATTGAGAATGCGAAAACCTTTGCGAAACGTTGCGGAAATCCTTTACAGTTACGCCTACAGAAACATTCACGAAGACCACCAGCCCGAAAATCTGGTAGGATAAACGGATTAAAAGCCCCTCAAATCCAGGGGCTTCCCGTTCAGAACCGCTTTGAGGAGTACTCCTTTTTCGTATACAAGTTTGAGCGAGAAGAACGGAACTCTAAGTTCCAGCAGATTCAAGAATATTTCGTCGCCTTTCCAATGCGGAAGGGCGTTCATTTTCGATTTTTCGACCCATTCAAGTTCGCCTTCATCGCATTCGCATAAAGTCCCCGAAAAATCCTTGCTCCAAAAAATGTGCATATATTCGGTAAAATTGTCGTCGCTCACAAACGTGACGATTCCTCGATATTCCATCGAAAGCAAAGTCAGCCCCGTCTCTTCTTTGACTTCCCGAACGACACATTCTTCCGGACTTTCGGTTTCGTTGAATTTTCCGCCGATTCCAATCCATTTTCCTTTGTTGCAATCGTGTTCTTTTTTTGTTCGATGCAACATCAGATATTTGGAATCGTTTTCGATATAGATAAGTGTCGTGTTCTGCATCAGGCAGTCCTTCCCAACGCCTTGCAAATTGCAAAACCCAAGATGTCCGCGGCTACAATCGTCGGACCTACGGGAGTTCCTGCAAGAACGGACACGAAAAGTCCCAGCACCGCTCCAAGGACGGAAAATATGCAGGCAAAAATCGTAACTTTTTTGAAACTCTTCAAAAATTGCATCGCAGAAGTCGCCGGAAATATTATCAAAGCGGAAATCAAAAGAGAGCCTACAAGATTCATCGCAAGCACGATGATTACCGCAACGAACGTGGCAATTATGATTTTGTAAAACCGAGTTTTTGTTCCTGCCGAAAATGCGAAATTTTCGTCAAAAGTGATGGCAAAAATCCTGTTGTAAAAAAACACAAAAAATGCGATGACCACAAGAGAAAGTCCTATTGAAAGAAAAACCTCTTCCTTGGTGAGCGTCAAAATCAGCGTTGAACCGAACAGCGTTGAGCATACATCTCCGCTGAGGTTTGACGGCGGAGAAAAAATGTTCATCATAAGGTAACCGAGCGCCAACGCTCCAACGGAAATCATCGCTATTGAAGCGTCGCCTTTTACTTTAGAATTTTCCTTTGCGCAAAGAATTATTATCGCAAGCACAATCGTTATCGGAAGCACGACAATCATGGAATTCTGAATCCGCAAAACAGAGGCAATCGCCATCGCTCCGAACGCAGAATGGCTTAGCCCGTCACCTATATAAGAAAATTTTTTTAATACAAGGGTCACGCCAAAAAGCGAAGAACATAATGAAATCAGGATTCCTGTAATCATTGCATAAATCACGAACTGGTAGGAAAAATAAAGCTGTATTTTTTGTATCATCTCAAGCATTGTCGCCTCGCTCTCTTTTCAATTCCAGGATTTTGCTTGCGTATTTTTCGCTTGCGTTTATGTCGTGGCTTATCATTATTACAGTCATTCCGTTTTTATTTAGGTCGGCGATGTCGTCGTACATAGCTTTGGTTATCGCCGGGTCGAATCCTTTTACAGGTTCGTCAAGCACAAGAAGTTTTTTTGCGGCGCACAATGCCCTTGCCAAAAGCACACGCTGTTGCTGTCCGCCAGAAAGTTCATGGAACGACTTGTTCCGGAATCCCAAGATGCCGAGTTTTTCCATTTGCGCTTGGGCTATCTTCCTGTCCTCTTTTTTATAGAACGGAAAAAGACCAAGATTTCCCTGCCTGCCAGAAAGAACAATTTCCTGCACGCTCGCCGGGAAATCTTTAAGAGAAGAATTCTGCTGAGGAAGATAGCCCACGGCCGCCTTCCCCAAATCTTTTGAAAAATGAACTTTCCCTGCCATGGGTTTCTGGAATCCCAGAATTGTCTTCATAAGCGTTGACTTTCCGGCTCCGTTTTCTCCGATGATGACAAAATATTCGCCTTCTTCCACCTGAAAGTTCAAGTCAGCCTGGATTACTTTGGCGCCGTATCCTATGGCAAGGTTTTCACATCTCAAAAGAGCCATCTTCTTCTCCGGTCTTAAAAATCCGCATCCGACTAGTTCAACGCAGCCTTGAGAATCTCAAGATTACGCTTCATCGTTCCAAGGTAGGTTTTTCCGCCTGAAACTTCCTTTGCGCTCACGGACTGCAATGAATCCATCTCGGCAATTTTCTGCTTTTTCTTTGCGGAATTGTTTCTTACAGTGTTGGCGATTTTCTTGTCCGATTTTTCAATCGTAAGAATTGTGCCAAGCCCAAGTTCGTCCATCTTTTTTGAAAGGAACACGATGGTTTCAAAACTTGCTTCGGATTCTGCGCTACATCCGGAAAAAGCGGCAAAATACGAAAGTCCGTAGTCTGCCACAAGATAACGGAACGGGAATCTGTCCCCAAAAAGAACAGTCTTGAACTTTGCAGATTTTACCGTTTTTTCATATTCCGAATCCAACATAGAAAGCTGCTTTACATATGAAGCTGTGTTCTCTTTGTATGTAGCCGCATTCGCAGGGTCAAGAGCCTGGATTTCTTCGGAAAGTTTTTCAGTTATCGTAATCGCATTCTTGAGGGAAAGCCAAACATGCTCGTCATTTTCAGCCTCTTCTTCCTCATGGTCATGCCCATGATGGTGTCCACCGATATGTTCAAGCATATCATCTACTATATCGTCTGCGTCAAAATCCTCCGGATAGTACGTTGGCCAATGTTCCATCTCAGCGGAAAGTGCATCAAAACTTTCGTTTCCAAAATAAAGATGAAAATGAGCCACCTTGTTAGGAGCGATATTATGGTCGCTGAACTGAATGAACCTAGGCGCACCTGACTTTGGATTCGCCGCCTCAAAAAAGAATCGAACGCCCCGATTTCCCTTTGGATAGTTGTAGATTTTATATCCCTTGTAATTATATTTTGATTCGGAAACTTTCCCGTTCTTATAGAACGAAATCTTTTTTCCCTTGATTACGATTTTATCGACATCGGTTTTGTAGCCTTCGCTGTAATATGCTTTGTATGCTGCTGCAGATTTTCCGCCGTTTTCAGCCTTTGCTTCCATGACCTCATCAAGCGTTCCATCCAAAAGATACGGATAAACCGATTTCCATTCTCCGTTCCAGTCATCCAAAGTTCTGTCACGAATATCGGAATCCTCAAAATATCCGCTGAAAATTTTCATCGATTTTTCGTCATGCGCATGGTGATGATGATGTTCGCCGTCTCCGTGGGCATGTTCAGTTTCCTGCATACCTTCAACCATCTCTTCTTCAAGAATCTTGTCGCCAAGAACTTCCATCATGTTTACAACTTTTATGTTCTTGTTCTTCGCATTGGAAATCGCTTTCTCAACCCAAGCGTCGCTTTCTCCTCCGACATAGACAAACATATCGCACTCGGAAATTTTTGCCAAATCCTGAAAACTCGGCTGATAACTGTGAAGGTCTGTTCCTTTGTTCTGAAGGAAAGAAACATCAAAATCCGATGCCTTCGAACCCAGGATATTCAAAATCCAGTCGTATTCCGGATATGAAGTGCATACAATCGATTTTTTTGCACCTGCAAATACAGTCGCAGAAGCAAGCATAAGAGCTGCGAATATAATAGATTTAATTTTTTTCATTTTATTCTCCAAATTAGAATGATTTTGTCCGCATATTTTGCGGCATTTTGATTTTGCCTAAAATCCGTGCGTTCAATCATTCAGTCTAGTTTTCTGAATAAAGAGCGTGTTCGCCATGTCTGAATGACTTTCAAAACTCGCAGAAACGCTTCTCTTCCATTCGAGTTTTCTTGAACAAACCGCAACCGTCGCAAGAATAAGCCCAAAGAGTTTTATATTCTGCCTGACAATCTGAATCACTTTGCAAATCGGACAATCTTCACCCGAACATTGATGCTCGCTTTCCAGCACTTCAAAGCAAACGGAAAAAAGCATGAGAACCGCAAACAGGACGCAAAGAAATTTATCGCCAATCGTTAGTCGGGTTTTTTGCATTTTGGGCATATCCCGTTAAGCGAAGAAGAATCAAGATCAATTTCAAGTCCCATTGAATCCGATATGGCCTTTATGTAATCCATTGTGTTCTTGTCGGAAAGATGAATCAGAGAACCGCATTTGCAACACTGAAAATGAATATGTTCGTGGCAATGACTTTCAGCCTCGGAACTTTGATATATAAATCCATCATTTACCGCCGACTTGTGCTTTGTAAGAAGACCTTCTTTCGTAAGCCTGTCCAAATTGCGGTACACAGTCGTCTTATTCACCTCAAGCCCGTTTTCCTTCAAAAAATCCGAAAGTTCGGATGCCGTAAAAACTCTTTCAAGACGAGTTTCTATGAAAGTCGAAATGAGTTCCGATGTCTTAGTGTGATAAGATTTTTGCAACACGGTTGCATTTTATGTAACATCGAAAAATTTGTCAAGCGGAACAAATTTATTTTTCTTCCAGATTAAGTTTTTCTACCTAATTAGACAGCAAAATGAATCATGAAAAATTTCTTATCCAAAAATTGATAAATTTTTCCGCTTTTCATTTATGCATTTTACACAGACGTTTACGAAGTCGCCTGTTCCGCAAAACATGAAATCTGAAAAATTCGCCGCACATCAATACAGTCCGCCGAATTTCCATTCCTCAAGCCGCCCGCATTAAAAAAATTATGCAAAATCACGAAAACACTTTCGGACAAAAATATTCGGCGGTCATTAAATCTCATTATTTTTCCGGAAGATTTTTTTCTTTAATTCCGCTCCGCATTTCCAGCAAAAATTAAAATGCACAAAATTTATTTCGCTGCAATTTTTGCACGGAGAAAAAAGTTCCAGTCCGCAGTGCGAACAAAAACTCGGCAATGTTGAAGTTTTTGTCACCGAGGGCATATACGAATGTTCGCACGAGGGACAAACTTTCATTGTATACGAACGCAGTGCGGCAGCTTCGGCAATTTTCTTGCTTCGCTCTTCAGAAGACAAACGCGCCTGTTCCTGTTTTTCACGCACATAATTTTGAGTGTATTTTATGACGTATGAGCCGACAACAACAGTCAGCAATATGCCGACGCCGTACTGCACATATCCGCCGAAACTTGGAAGATACGGAATCAGCCCGAAAAAAAACGCCCACAGCACAAACACCGAATATCCCCAGATAAAGGCGGCGAATTTGCGAGTATGGTATCTTATGACCAAGAAAATCGCCAAAGCCAAAAGCGGACAGACAAACAGCAATCGCACGGCAAAAATTTTAAGTTTATAAATCGAATACGCCTTATCCCAATCTTTGCGGGCAGAATCATGAGCCTCCTCTTCCGTTTTCCGAAGAGATTCAATTTCGTTCCTTTTTTCTTTGAGAAGTTGCGTGTCTTTCTGAACCGCATTCGACCAATTCCGAACAGAATTTTTATGAGATTCCAAAAGCTGAGTTTTCTGGAGAACAACGGCGTTTTGCGCTTTGTCGTCCAAAACCGCACGCGTCATAAGCCAGTTTTCAAAAACATCTTTTTCTTCCCGATAAAGTTTTTGCGCATTTTCATATCCGGCTTGATTCGTCTTCAAACTGTCTTCAATAAAGTCAGCTTCTTTTTCCGCAGCTTCAACAGCGGCTTTCATATCGGAAATATTTGAACGTTTAAAATAATCTTCCAATTCAGGTTTTGTCCCCCACGAACCCATATCGCGCAAAAGGATCGACCCGAACATAATAAGAAAAAAAGCAAATAGCAAACTGATAATTGTCAGGATAACCTTGATCATCCGCTCCGCATGCCTCATCGATTTATCTGCCATAGAAACTCCTTTTTATAGACGGATGATTTTATCACGAAATGGAAAAACTCGCCACGTACTATTCCGATGAGTTTTCCATTTATAAAAATATAGAAACTTGACATTAAGGCAATTTAATGCCGGAAATCTTTTTCTAAAAGCCAGTCAATCAAATTTTTATGTATAATCCCATTCTGAGAAAAATCGAACTTATCAAGCGATAATACATATTTTGGATAATTATCTTTAACAGAATCATAAACGCCGAATTCCCGAGCGACTGTTTCATCGCTCGCAAGCAAGTAGCAAACTTGCAGATAAATTTTTTCATTTCCTTTCTGCGCTATAAAATCGATTTCAGCATTCTTTAAAATCCCAATGTAGACTTCATAGCCGCGATTCAGCAGTTCATTGTAAACTATGTTTTCCAGACTAGCGCCAATATCCATTTTTGTAGAATGAACCCTAGCCAAACTGACATCTGCAAGATAATATTTTTCAAGCGTAGACAAAACTTTTTTCCCTTGGATATCATAGCGGGAAACTTTATTCATAATGCAAGAATTAATAATGAATGAAAGATAATTATAAAGCGACTCCTTGGAACAATCCCTTTGTTCTGATTTCAAAAAATTCACAATCGATGTACCCGAAAAAATCTGAGACATATTTATAGACAGATAATCAATAATTTTATTCAACAACGACACGTTCTGAATTTTGTAACGGGTAACAATATCTTTTAACACGATGGAATCATATAAATCCGAAAAAAAAACTTTCAGTTCATTGTCGGTGTTTATTGAAAAACGCAGAGGCATACCGCCCCACCGGATGTAATCCATGAGAACTTCGTCATCAGCATCTTTAATTCTCTGAATTTCAAGAACTTCGGAGAACGTAAAAGGAAGTATTTTAAAAGAAACATAACGGCCGGAAAGCAAAGTTGCCAATTCCCCCGATAAAAGATTGGCGTTTGAGCCGGTAATGAAAATGCTTGTATTTAGAAGCCTAAAAGAATTAATCGCTTTTTCAAAATTCATGACATTTTGAATTTCATCAAAAAACAAATAATATTTTTGGTCATCAGTAATAAGATTTTTTACATATTTATAGAGGGACATCTCGTCCTTCAAATCGGAAAATTGCAAATCTTCAAAGTTAATAAAGATTTTATGCACCTCATCGGCTTTTATTTCTTGAGCAATCTGAGTTAAAATCACAGATTTACCGCACCGGCGAATTCCAATAATCACTTTGATGAGTTCGCTTTCATAAAAGGGACGAATTTTTTTCAACCAGTTCTCTCTTGCAACCATACGATTATAATAGACTAAAAGTCAAAATAATTCAACTTATACGGTTGAAACGTACAAAATCTTTATAAAATCAATTCTATTCGGTATATTAGGAATAAATCTATAAAACTGCAGATTCATGTTTTATAACCCACTATAATAGTCGATAATTTACATCGGGAATGAGTGGCAAATTCCGTCTGCTTGCTGCCGAAATGATGAGTTTTTCCGCCTATCCTGCTGATTTTACGGGTTCATCCAACAAGTTTGTCAGCGTAATTTAAAAAATCAAAGTTCCCGAAGATTTTTATCCGCACAAAAAATTATGCATGGGTGACGCCAAGGCAGACGCTCCCGTCGTTGCAGAAAAGTTTAGAGAACGTCTGCATGGAATCCTTGCACCCCGTTAGTCGCCCCAAGAAAGATTCAGGTCATAGTTTTCATCTTGCACTTCAAAATGAACATCATACTGGTCGCAAACTTCACAATATTTTGGCTGTGCAGGAGCAGTTACGATATGACCGCATCGTCTGCATTCCCAGATTTTTACGCCTGCGCCTTCCGCCCTGCCCTTCTTTGCGGCAAATCCGTTTTTTAGAAGATTCCTAAAGCGTTCCTCGTGACGTTTTTCGATTTCTGCAATTGCACGAAACTTCCTTGCAAGTTCAGGAAGCCCTTCGGATTCCGCATCCTGTGCAAAAGATTCGTACATATCAGTCCATTCGTCGTTTTCCCCGTTTGCCGCAACCTCAAGATTTTCGTTTGTGTTGCCGCCGAGTTTTCCCAATTCCTTGAACCACAATTTTGCGTGTTCCATTTCGTTGTTCGCCGTTGCCTCAAAAATTTTGGCAATCTGGTCATGGCCTTCCTTCTTTGCAATCGAGGCAAAATAGGTGTACTTGTTTCTTACCTGCGATTCGCACGCAAACGCCGTCCAAAGATTTTTCTCTGATTTTGTTCCTTCTAATCCCATAATATGCTCCTATGCCTACAATGATAACACAGAAAATACAATCGGTCTTTCTTTTACGGCTAGGCATTTTGCCGGATAGGCATTAAAATCCACAAATGGCAAAAATCGGAACGATGCATTTTACGGAACATGACAAAAATCGATACAGGCGGAAGAAAAAAAGCATTTGTGGTAGCGGAAAAAACTTTTTTGAAAAAGCACCTTTTTTTTTGCTTAAAAAAATTGCCGTTCAATCGCTTTTGTTTTTGGCGTTCTGCATCCCGATTTTTTCAGCTGCCCCAAAACGGAAATCCCAAATCGACGTGAATCTTTCGGAAATGAACCTTACAATGGCGAACGCAATTCTTTCCGATATGGAACTGAATCCTTCCAGGTACGAAGGAAAAATCGTAAAGATGAAAGGGCTTTTTTATATATTCAATGATTTTTTTTCCGAAGAAGAAAAAATCGATTTTGCCGACGAAGGCGCGATATTCGGCTGTATGCTCCCCGACACGGCGGGCTGTTGCTTCAAGACGCTCGGCTTTCAGCTTCAAAAAAATCTAATCGCACAAATAAAAATCGCTCCGGAAAATTACGACGAAATTATCATCTGCGGAAAATTTAAAACCTACGATGACAACGGCGATTTTTTCAAAGGACTTTGCGACTGCTCTCTTGAAGTCATAAAAAATAATCCTTGATTCAAAATGAATTTTCCCCAAAAAAAGCGATACCTATTTAGGTATCGCTTAAAATCTTGAGGAAAGTCTAAAAACTAATTCAGCTTGACTTCGTTTTTAAGTTCTTTGCCATCGATAAAATCTTTTACGTTGGAAAGAGAAACTTCCGCAATGTTCGAAAGTGCCGTGGTCGTCAGGAACGCCTGGTGTCCAGTTATAAGCACATTCGGGAATGTCAAAAGTCTTGCAAGAACATCATCGGTAATGACTTCCGTTGAATGGTCGTTGAAGAAGAATGCGCTTTCTTCCTCGTAAACATCAAGAGCGGCGCCACCTATGTGCTTGTGCTTGAGAGCATGAACCAACGCTTTTGCATCAATCAGTGCGCCTCTTCCGGTGTTGATGATTACCGCATCGCCTTTCATCATTTTCATGTTGTCATGATTCACGATATGTTTTGTCTCAGGCGTAAGCGGACAGTGAAGGCTCAAAACGTCGCACTCCTTGAACAATTCTTCCAAACTAACATACGAAAATCCATTTTTGTCAGCCCAATCTTTGTTCGGGAACGGGTCATAGCATATAATTTCCATTCCAAGTCCGCTAAGAATTCCTGCCATAATCTGTCCGATTTTTCCTGTTCCAAGAATTCCGCCCTTGAGTCCATAAAGGTCCCGACCGGTAAGTCCTTCGATACTGAAATTCAATGTCTTTGTTCGCTGATAGGCCTGCGGAATATGGCGAGTAAGCGACATCAAAAGAGCGAGCGCATGTTCGGCGACTGCGTGCGGAGAATACGCCGGCACTCGAACAACCTTGATGTTCGCATCTTTTGCCGCCTCAAGGTCAACATTGTTGAAACCTGCGCATCTAAGGATTACAAGCTTTATGCCGTATCCTTTAAGAATGTCGATTACTTCAGAATTGACAACATCATTTACGAATACACAAACCGCATCATATCCGTTTGCGGTAAGAGCAGTTTTTTCGTTCAGTTTGAAATCAAAAAAATCAATTTCATAACCGAAAGTTTCGTTTTCTTTGGTGAATGCGCTTTTGTCATAAGCGCGAGTGTCATAAAAAGCTATCTTCATAAATATAAACCTCGATAACAGTAGATTGTATAGATTATAACCCAATAACGAAGGTTATGCACCTTAAATATAAAAAAAGCTCGCAAATTTTTCATGATTTTTTTTGATTCTCGGTTTGTTTAAATATCCGGATTTATGAAAAAATTGGTCGGAAATTTTAGAAAACGGCTGTGTTTTTTTAATCGGTCTTTTTGCTTCCGATGGAAAACTGAAGTCGTTTTTTTGCGGTGCGACTTAAAAACGCTTTCAAATTTTTTATGTTTTTTCCACAAAGAAACAGCAGACCTTTCTAAAAAGTCCGCCGCCTTTTAGGAAAACTATCCGTAGATAGGTTCAAAATCCTCTTTCGGGTGTCCGCACAAAGGACACTCAAAATCGTCGGGAAGTTCTTCGCCCATATATTCGTAACCGCAAATCTTACATCGCCAGCCGACAATCTTTCGCCCGTCGTTCTGCCCGGAATCTTTATTTGCCTTCGGTTTCAGTTCGTTGTGATAGTCGGCGTATGTCATCGGCGCATTGGAACTTGCGACCCATGCGTCTTCTACCTGAGCCACAAAAAGAGTGTGAGTTCCAAGATTTTCTGAGGAAACGACCTTGCAACTGAAAACCGAACAAGCTTGCGTCAAAATGTATGGGCAACCATTTTTGTCAGTCTTGTACTCAAAATCCTTGAATTTCTGGACGTTCCGACCGCTTTGAAAACCGAACCGTTCGATGATATCCATGGTGCAGGTCTTGTCCAGCACGGAAAGACTGAAATACCCCGACTTTTTTATCATTTCGCAGGTAAGGTTTGAGTTTATCGAGGCAACTGCAAGTCTTGTAGGCTCGGAAGCCACTTGCATACAGGTGTTTGTGATGCAGGCGTTCACATTGCCCCCATCTTTTGCTCCCAGTACAAACAGCCCGTACGAAAGGCTGGACATCGCCTTTTTATCCATCAGATTTGCTCCCATAAAAGAGACTGCCTCAAAAGTCGGTTACTTTTTCAACAGTCCCATTTTAGACACGTTCGCAACAAAGCAAGGACGTGTGTTCAATATATGATTTTGCGTTTCAGCAAACTTGGGCAACAACAAGCCATGCCGTTTGTAAGGATTGTTGTTGCCGTTCCCATAAAACAGAAAGAAAATTCGGCTGACTATTTTGTAGCCCAAAGTCCGTGCAGATTGCAATAGGCGTAAGTCCTTTGCAAATCATCGCCGTCCTTCAACGCAAAACTTGCCTTAGGCTCTTCGCCTGCCGCCAAAGTCTTCAACTGGTAGCCGTCATTTGAAACAATCGCAATCCATTCGATGAAGTGCTTTTCTTCCATCGGATGCGTCACAGAACCAACCGTCACTTCCACCAAATTGCCATTTTTCACGGCAACCGGAACGTGTTTTTCAACGGCGGCTTCCGTCGTATTTGCCACAAGCTCGCTCATCGCTTCGTCGCAGCAAAGCGTGTCGCACGCAGAACCCTTCAACATTGCGACAACTTTGCCGCACTTCTTGCATCTGAAAATTTTCAAATCCATAATTAGTTCTCCTCGGAAAGATTTCCCGATCTCTCCTTTGCTTTATTTGAACAGCCCGGACATATTCCGTGAAACACAATGTCATGCGTCACGGATTTAAATCCCTGCCGATTCAGTCCTTCCTCGACTTTTTTGAATTGCTCGTCCACAGCCATATCGATGTCCGAAAGCCGATTGCACACCCTGCAATGAAAATGGCAATGCTCATGCATATAACTGTCAAAGTGGTCGGGCGCATTTGGAATCTGGATTTTCCGTATAATTCCCTGCTCCGAAAGAAGATTCAGATTTCTGTACACAGTCCCGCGGCTTATCTTCGAATCCAAAAGCCTTGCACGGGTGTAAATCTCGTCCGCAGTCGGATGGTCGCCGTTGCCTTCCATAAGAGACAAAATCAGTGTGCGTTGAGCGGAATTTCTTCCCTGCATCCCTTTCCCTCTTTTGAACAATTATAGCCCTTATTGAGAAATAAAGCAAACTGATAATAGGACTTATTCCTAATTAAGGAAGATTTATAGCCCGCCGGAAAGAAAAAATTGTTCGAAGGATTTTTTGTGCTTCCGTAAGAAATTCGTTCTGTCGAAGACTTTTCTGGCAAAAGAGCCGCCTGACTTTTACGCCCCGCTCTCTTTTTACGCATCGCTTTTTTGTAAGTCTTTAATCGTCTCCGAAACGCAAATCTGTCCTGCAGATTATTTCCGTTCCCTGCCCGAAAAAATCGGCTTCCAGTTGCCGTCGCTATCAAGTTCCAGCACCTGCATTTCGTCGCCTTTCACAAGACATTCAAAATTCAAAAAATCCGTGTACCTTGACCCTGACGCAGAAACCGCCTGCGGAAGTGTATGTTCCTCTGCGCCAAGCCCTTTTAATTTTATGAAGAAAAGTGTTCCGTCCGAAATAGAATAATACCTTACAAAAAGCGATTTTCCGGAATCGGAATCATAGGTTGCGCTGTAAATGAGGTCGACTTCAAGCTTGTCCTTGTTTTTGCAGGCTGAATTTACAAAAATCAGAACTGCCGCAAAAATCAACATAAAAAAAATCTTTTTCATTCTAACTGCCTTCCGAATTTACATTCCGCAGTGCTTCATATGACAAGCCCAAAGCCTGTCCGCCTTTGCGATATGCGTCAAAACTCAGTTTACGATGTACTTGTAAAAGTTCAAGACATCCGCCTTGTTCATGTTTTCAAGTTTTTTTACTTGAAAATTGATTTCCCGTACAAAAAAGTCGTGCGTGTTTTTATGCGATTCGCAGCCGACGTATCCGATTTTTTTCTGAAGCGGCTCTTCCATGCTGAAATGATACACGGTATAGTCCGTAAGTTTTTTGAGTATTACAGGCATTTTAGTTTCGTACACGTTTTCGTCGCCGGTGGCAACGTCGTAAGTTCGTTGGCTATTGAAATCCGCTGTTTGTGCTGCTGGTCAATTTCCGGAACGCCCAAAAGATACGAAGCGTTCCATTCAATTTTTGCAATTTCATCGCTCATGTTGTACTTCTGATAAAAAGTCAAAGAGAAAATTTCAAGTTTCGATTAAATTTTTAGGCACGTTCGCAGCAAAGTAAGAACGTACGGTCAATATACAAGTTTGCGTTTAAACAAACTCGAGATAAAAACGGCGGCAAAGTTTTGGGAAAGTCAAGGTTTCCAAACGAAATTCTTGTTTCCTGCGCCCAACGAAAAATGGTATTTTACAAGTCCCAAATCCGCACCTTGGTAAATGCCGCCTTTCGAAACAATTGAAACCTGATTACCTTCACCTCTTATGAAAAATGCCTGCCTGTTCATTGCAGTCGGCGCAAGAAGAGCCGCCTCAACGCCCTGCCTGAACCATTCGGGTTCTGTTCCGTTATAAAAAGAAACCTGCTCCGGCTTTTTTGACCTGTGCGGCTTTCCTTCGGTTTTGCCGTAACCCACAGCAATTATGCCGATGACTTTGTTTCCTTGGAGGGCGAGTTTTTCGCATACTTTTCGTTTGTAAGTTCCGCCAATCCACCAAGTATTAAGCCCCAGCGTCTGGGCGTACAACATCAAATCCGCGCCAGAATATCCAAGATTTTCCTCAAGAGCCGGACAATCTTTTCCGGAAAGCAAAAAGAAATTCCGCACGCCTTTGGAAACAAAAATTCTAGTAAGGAAAGGAAGCACAATTCCGTTGTTTTCTATTAACCTTATGTGCAGATTAAAACGAGCGTTGTTTTCCTCCACTCTTTCGATGAGCCGATTTTCAAGGACATCGGAAAGCGGTATATCGGTATATTTTCTTACCGTGTGGCGTTCTTTCATGGCTTCATGCAAAGACATAGCAAACCTCTTTTGATATCCTTAGGTTAACCAATTTTATCACCGAAAGCCGAATTTAGGTAGTAAAATATAGTTATATTCGGCTTGATGGTGAACTGTCGGTCATGAAAAATTTTTCAAGAAATCTGAACCGAACGGAAAATCATTTTTCGGACGGCTTTCGGCTTCGTTCCACAAGCGAAAACAAAAGCGGATAGACGAACAAGCTCCAGAACGCAATCGTAAAATATTTTGCAAAATGCTGCCAATGCTCGCCCATAAAGGCGAATATTTTTCCCAAAAACAAAAACAGAATCAAAAAAGAAAGCGACCCCACCAAAACTCGCAAAACTTTTACGGATTTTTTCACCCGGACTTCAAATCCGATAAAATGACGCTCAAGCCACCAGCCCAAAAGTCCGCCAATCATAAGCCCTGCGGCGGTATAACAATCGGTGAGCATTTTGTACGGGTCGGCAAGCAGGCTTCCGTCTTCCGCATAGTCAAGAGGATAATGCTTCAGCGAAAGATAGATAAGGACGGCGGCAGAAATTGCGATTCCCAAAACGGCGACCAAAGTATCGAACCAAGGTCTTTTTTCAAGGAAGCGAGCGATAAGCCTTGTCAAAAAAAGCGCAAATCCGGTATGCAAAATCGCTATGGCAACATCAAAAAACGTGTGCGCACCAAGCCAATTCCTCGAAAAAGCGACAAGCAAAATGAGCAGCGCAAAGACGATTGTCGCCCAAGTTTTTTTCAAAAAGAGTGCAAATCCACCGAAAAACGAGGCGGCGGTCGTTGTGTGTCCGCTGGGAAATGAATAACCCGTAGCACCATTTTTTGCGGCGGCATCAACGTAAAGCCTTTTATCCAAAATCCACGGTCTGTAGATGCAAGCAGTGTTTTTTATAAGCTGGTTCACTGAATCCGCCGAAAAATAACCCAAAAGAATCGCCGCCCCCTCCCGCTTGTTCACAGACCAATAAATTATCCCTGCAAAAACCGGAAGAATTTTCACCATGATTTCCGAAACGAACAAAAACACGTAGTTTATAAATCCGGGAGCTACCTCCCTAAGCGACTGCAAAGCATACAAATAGTCCATACGATTCCCCTTTCCGAATGCATTTTTTGAACGTCTGAAATTATATCCTACATTTCAGTTTTGTTCCTTGACTTTTTAAAAGCGTTGCGATTAATCAAAAACTTGCGGAAAATTTTAATAAAATCCGGCGGAAAGTCGGTTATTTTCGACGTTTATAAAAGTCGGCGCAATTTTTAATTCATCAACCGCACCAAAACAAAAATCAGAAACTCAGAAGATAAAAAGCGGTTGCAAAGTCAAATCTGATTTCTGCAAAGTTCGTTTTGCAAACCTGTTCTGCCACTATTAGTTTTGTTTTTTTTACACTAATATGAGCCGATGGCTTCAAAAAACTTTGACTTATATAAACTGCTGTCAAAAAATCCTACGCTCTCTACGGCTCAAAAATTGCGTTTCGTATGGAAATTGAGCGTTCCCGGAATAATCGCGCAAATTTCTTCAGTGGCGATGCAATACATCGACGCCGCAATGGTCGGAGGACTTGGAACCGCCGCATCCGCTTCGATAGGACTTGTAGCGTCTTCCACATGGGTTTTAAGTTCCCTTGTTCATTCTCTTTCCATAGGATTCACAGTTCAGGTGGCGCACGCCGTCGGAGAAGGAAATCAAGAAAAAGCAAAACGAATTCTTATGAAATCCATTGCCTCATGCCTTGTGTTTTCCGTACTTTTGGGACTTTTGGGAATTTCAATAAGCGAAATCCTTCCAAAGATTTTAGGAGGCGAAGAACGGATTCTGAAAAATGCATCGACATATTTTCTGATTCTAGCCGCTTCAACTCCGCTTTATCAGATAATATATCTTATGGGCGGAATGCTTCAATGCAGCGGAAACATGAAACTTCCAAGCATACTGAACTCGCTTCTATGCATTTTGGACGCCCTGTTCAACATCCTTTTCATAAAAGTCCTCTGCCTTGGCGTTATGGGAGCCGCCCTGGGAACAAGCGCAAGCGCTCTTGTGATTGCATTGCTGATGACGTTCTTCACGCTGGAAAAATCCGAATATCTTGGAATAACCCACGGAAGATGCCCCAAAAAGACGATGGACAAAGGCGAATCGGGAACGGAGATAAACCGAAATGCAATAAAACTGGCATTCCCAATCGCCGTAGAAAGCGTAGCCGTCACAGGTGCGCTTGTAGTCATAACAAAAATCACCGCCCCCCTTGGAGCTGTCGCCCTTTCGGCAAATTCATTCGCAATAACGGCGGAAGCCCTCTGCTACATGCCCGGCTACGGAATCGCAGAGGCGGCGACAACCCTCACGGGACAGAGCGTAGGCGCAAAACGAAATGACCTTGCAAAAAGTTTTTCATGGATTACAGTTTTCACTGGAATGCTGATAATGGCGGTCATGAGCATAATCATGTACATCGTCTGCCCTTTTGTGTTCAGATTTTTGACTCCGATTCAGGAAATCCGGCAACTTGCCACAAAAATACTCCGCATAGAACTTTTTGCCGAGCCGCTGTTCGGAGCCGCAATCGTAGCAACCGGCGCACTCAGAGGGCAAAACGACACCCTCGTCCCAAGCATCCTGAACCTCATCAGCCTTTGGATAGTCCGGCTGGGGCTTTCGTTCCTGCTAGTAAAAAGGTTTGCCCTGGAAGGCATTTGGATTGCAATGACCGTAGAACTTTGCCTTCGAGGGCTTTTAATGCTGGCAAGACTTTTATTTTTGGGAAGAAAAAAATAGTCAGGCGGTCTCTGCACCTACCGGCGTTCCGCAGCCCGCCAGAGGCTCGGTCTGCGCTTCGCTTGCCTTTTGCTTCGCAAAACTGCTCCATGCCGGCGCCGTAAAAAATCCGTGAACAAAAAATCTCCGCTCCCTGAAAATCAGGCTTCGATTCTTGTCTTGTCAAAAAAAGGCGAACTTAAAAACTTTTCAAGACTTTCTTTCCAGCCGGGAATTTCTTCGCCAAGCGCATCCTGAATTTTTACCTTGCTCAAAACAGAATAAGCCGGTCGTTTTGCCGGCGTTGGGTATTCGTCCGTGGAGCATGGATTTACAGCACAATTTTTGTTTGAAATCCAGCCGGCTTTTATTCCCAAAGTTTTTATTTCGCTCGCAAAATCCCACCAGGAAATTTCGCCCTTGTCTGTAAAATTATATATGCCGTATGGAATTTTTCCGGCATTTTTGATTATCTTCACGATAACCGCAGCAAGGTCGCCGGCGAATGTCGGGCTTCCAAACTGGTCGTTCACAACCTTTACCGAATCGCGGCTGTTCATCGCCCTAATCATGGTGTAGACAAAATTTTTCCCAGCCCAGCCGTAAAGCCAAGCCGTCCTGATTATGTAATAGTTTTGGGCATTCGACGTTATTGCATTTTCGCCGGCTGCCTTTGTCTTTCCGTAAACTCCAAGCGGAGAAACCGGCGTATCTTCCGTATAGGGCGCAGTTCCGTTCCCGTCAAAAACATAGTCCGTGGAAATATGAATCAATGTCGCCCCGATTTTTCTTGCTACGGAAGAAAGATTTTCCGGTCCGCTTACATTCAGTTTTTCGCACAGCGCAACGTCGCTTTCCGCCTTGTCAACCGCCGTATATGCCGCACAATTTACGATAAAATCAATTTTTTTTCCGGCGACAAAACTGCTGACGGATTTTTTGTCCGTGAAATCCACGTCCAAATCCGTTCCCAAAAAATCAATTCCGTTTTCATTAAACTGACGGGAAATCTCGCTTCCCAACATTCCTTTGCAACCAACAAGCCAGACCATATTATCTTCCCTGTTCCGTGTAGTTTCTATTAATCCAGTCCTTATAAGAACCGCTTTGAATGTGGCTTATCCATTCGCCGTGTTCCAAATACCACTTGATTGTGCTTGAAAGCCCCTGTTCGAATGTCATCTTGCGCTCCCAGCCCAATTTTGTTTTTGCCTTGGTGCAGTCGATTGCATAACGTCTGTCGTGTCCGGGACGGTCTTTTACGTAGGTGATTGTCTTTTTTACCTCGTCAGGATTTTTTCCAAGCTCTTTTGCGGTAAGGTCAATGACTGTGTTCAAAAGCTTGATGTTCTCCCATTCATTTTCTCCGCCAAGATTCCATTTCTCCCCGGACGGAGAATTTTTTACAATCTGCCAAACCCCGCGATTATGGTCTTCCACATAAATCCAGTCGCGGATGTTCTTGCCGTCTCCGTAGACAGGAAGATTTTTTCCGTCCTTTATGTTGGAAATCATAAGCGGAAGCAGTTTTTCAGGAAACTGGAAAGGCCCGTAATTGTTCGTGCAATTGCTCAGCGTTACAGGAAGCCCATAAGTGTGAAAATACGCCATCACAATGTGGTCGGAACTTGCCTTGGAAGAAGAATACGGACTCCTAGGGTCGTAAGGCGTTGTTTCCAAAAAATATCCGGTTTCGCCCAAAGAACCGTAAACCTCATCGGTGGAAATGTGATGGAAAAGCACGTCATCACGCATAGAGCCGTCTTCTTTTTTCCAGAACTCCCTTGCAACGTCAAGCAAAGTGAATGTTCCCATCACGTTTGTTTTCATAAAAGCTTCCGGTCCCAAAATCGAACGGTCAACATGGCTTTCCGCCGCAAAATGAATCACAGTGTCTATGTCGTATCGCCTCATTATGCGTTCGATTTCCGCACGCTCGCATATGTCAACTTTCTCGAAAAAATATCGCCTTTCTTTTCCCGAAGTAAAAGATTCCCCGTATTTTTTTTCGATATCCGCCAAGGATTCCGCATTTCCGGCATAAGTAAGACAATCGACGTTCACGATTCGCCCTTCAAACCCGGAATCCGTGAACGCTTTTCCGCCGGCGGTGGACTCGCCAAAAAGATAGTGAATGAAGTTGCATCCGATGAAGCCCGCGCCGCCGGTAACTAAAATGTTGCTAAGTTTTCTGTTTGCCATAATTTCTCCAAAATCCGCAAAAGTCAGTTTCCTATCCATTTTGCGTTCATGTCAAAATATTTTTTATCAAGGCTGAACGCAGGATGATTTTTGTCTTTTTCGCTTAAAAGCGCATTTTCCGCTATTCCGGGAAGGACGCTCTCCCAGTCGATTCCTATGACAGAATCGTTCCACATGATGCCGCCTTCATCTTCCGGATGATAGAAATCCGTGCATTTGTAGGCAAAAGTCGCCGTATCAGAAAGAACGCAGAATCCGTGGGCAAAGCCTTCGGGAATGTAGAACATATTCTGTTTTTCGCTATCAAGGACAAGCCCGTGATGTTTCCCGAAAGTAGGACTTCCAAGACGAATATCAACGGCAACATCAAAAACTTTGCCTTCCAGCGCACGGACAAGTTTTCCTTGCGGATGATTTTTCTGAAAATGAAGCCCACGCAACACATATTTTGACGAGCGGGATTGATTATCCTGCACAAAGCGCATGCAAAGCCCTGCATCAAAAAAATCTTTCTCGCTATAGGATTCGAAAAAATATCCCCGGCTGTCCCCAAAGATTTTCGGTTGGATTTCCCAAAGTCCTTCTATCTCAAGTTTTTTAAACTCAAACGCCATTTTTAAACTCCATAATAATCTGCGCAAAATGCGGCAAGGATTGTAGGGGCGGCGAAGCCGTTCCGGAGCGAAGCGCAGGAATGAGCGGTTAGCGGAACCCCGAAAAGCCTGTTTTTTATCTGCCGCAAGGCAGATAAAAAGCCGCCCTTAAAATTTTCTTATATTTCGATTGGAACTATTCGGCGACAAACCTCAAATAACGTCCGTAATCGGTTTTGTAGCCTGCCGCCAAATCCAAAAGTTCTTTTTTGGAAAGCCAGCCGTTTTTGTATGCGATTTCCTCGATGCAACTGACGTACAGCCCCTGGCGTTTTTCGATTGTTGCAATGAAATTGGACGCTTCAAGAAGACCGTCGTAAGTTCCTGTGTCAAGCCACGCCATGCCGCGCCCCAAAAGCTCGACCTTCAGCTGCCCCCTGGAAAGGTACTCATTGTTCACGGCGGTGATTTCTATCTCGCCCCTGGCACTGGGCTTTACGGCAGAAGCGATTTGCACAACGGAATTGTCGTAAAAATACAGACCCGGGACGGCGTAATTCGACTTGGGATTGGCAGGTTTTTCTTCGATTCCAAGCACATTCCCCTCGGAATCAAACTGGACGACCCCATATGCGCTCGGTTCTGCGACATAGTAGCCGAAAATCACCGCCCCCTTTTGCGCACGGACTTTTTCGGCGGCATTTTTCAGCGTGGAAGTGAAACTCTGACCGTAAAAAATATTGTCGCCAAGAACGAGAGCCACGTCGTCGTCCTTGATAAAATCCTTTCCGACAATGAAAGCGTCGGCAAGCCCCCGAGGACTTTCCTGAACAGCGTAGGAAAACTCCATGCCAAGCCATTTACCGTCGCCAAAAAGTTCCCTGAAACAGCCGATGTCGCGGGGCGTGGAAATAATCAGAATCTCCCTGATTCCAGCCAGCATAAGGACGCTAAGAGGATAGTAAATCATGGGCTTGTCATAAAGCGGAAGAATCTGTTTGGAAACCGCCTTAGTGATAGGATAAAGCCGAGTGCCGGAGCCTCCGGCAAGAATAATGCCTTTCATGTTTTCTCCTATGCAGAAAATATTGTAGCATAAAACCAACGACATGGAAACAAGACGGATATGACAAATGCGGAAAAGCGAGTTTTGGGAATTTAAAAACCGACGGATTGATTGTGATTTTAGTATAAGAATAAAAATCGCCCGTAAGCAAGAAATGATATTTTTCGGATTGAATCAAATCCGCGGTGCTGAGATTCCGACGCAAAATGTAAAACAAAGTCGGCGCAAAAATCGCATCGGAAAGGGAACTGTCTACCAGCAACCTTGCGAACAACTTTTGCGCCAACCAATGTAAATTGAACTAAGTTCCGTTTTTCTTTGCTATAAATTATTTCCCTTTTCTGTTGGGATTCAGTTGTCCACCGCGATTACCTTGGTTTTGGTCATACTGGCGGTTTGTGCCGGCTGTTCCCTTATTGGGATTTTGCATATTTGACTGATTGTCTGCCGGTTTTATCGGTTTATCATTACTCATAGTATTCCTTTCTTTGAAATTGGGCGACCGCAAGTCTTTGTCAAAAAGCGAAGATTGCCAAATTTCTGCATTCGTGCTCGACAAGCGCACATATAATACGCAAGTTTGCATAGACAAACTTGCAATGTATTTTCAGCCGCGCCATTTTGCGGCTGAAAATAAACATTCCTTAAAAATTGACGGATAACTTTGGCAGCCTTATTTGTCTAGCGAAGCTATCCCCCGAATCTATTTAAAAACAACGCCGATTTTAATCTTTCCGCCTACGATGTCAGATGCCTTTACCATGTAGTACATTGTCGAACGGGTCTCGTATTTCTGCTTGACATCATTTATATACCAATTCTCGACGATTTTTCCCGTAGGCAGAATCGCCTCAAACAGCAAGCTATCACCTTCCTGTATAGGGCTGCCGCTTGTAACAGCCGTATATGAATTCGTGTTTTGGCATTTTATACTCGCAGGATCGAATTCTACAGTCCCTTTTTCCGCATCTTTGAAAACTACGCCGATTTTGAGTTTCCCGCCTGCGATGTCGGATGCCTTTACCTTGTAGATCATTGCCGAATTGGTCTCGTATTTCTGCTTGACATCGTTTATATACCAGTTCTCGACGATTTTTCCCGTAGGCAGAATCGCCTCAAACAGCAAGCTATCACCTT
>CAJPOF010000013.1 GCA_905372235.1 uncultured Treponema sp. | reverse complement strand
GTTAGTGTAGTTTCGCATTTTATTCAACTCCTCTGCTGAAAAATCCTTTAAATCAATGGATTAATTATACAGCAGTGATCTTCAAAAGCAAGAAAATAATGTTAGAAAAATTGCAGGAAGTTTTGTGCAAAAAAATTGGTTTTTGTTGCGTTAGGCTATGGCGACGCGCCGAAGGCGGCCACTGGACGGAACGAGCGGAAGCGAGTAAAGGAAGCGGCTGGAGCGAAAGCGGAACGGCGTAACAGCCGACCTGCATAAGCGACAGCTTATGCAGGGAACGCCTTTAAAAAAATCGGAATACGGGAATTTTCGAATTATTGATTCTTTTTGAGGGTTATGATAACATTTTGTTCCGGTAAAGTTTTTGAGATTTGGCGGTTGCGCCGGTTTTATGCGATTTGCAGGATTGGATTTGCCTTGTTGTTTTTGGCTTTTCCGGTTTTCGTGTTTTTGATAAATGTTATTTAGGATTTTTATCGAAAATCTTGATTAATGTGCTGAAGAGGAGGAAGGATTTTATGGAAAACGAAGAGGCTGTAATAGGAAAGATATTGTACGAAGACGATGAGCATAAGTTCATTTGGCTCGGCTCTGAAGGTAAGTACAGAAAAGGTGCGGTGCAGACAATGCAGTATCTTATCATCGACAGGGACAGAGGCGTGCTTTTGGATCCGGGCGGAGTGCATCTGTTTTCCAGGGTTGTTACGGCTGTAAGTCAGTTCATATCGGTTGATAAAATTGACACCATCTTTTTTTCTCACCAAGACCCTGACGTTTCATCCGGAATTGCGCTTTGGCTTGGAATAACTACCGCGAAGGTCTATATTTCGTCATTGTGGATACGTTTCATGCCCCATTTTGGTATTGTGGATATCTCTAGGATGACTCCTATTCCGGACAAGGGAATGAGCATTCCGTTGCCGTCCGGCGCAAAGATGAGGTGCATCCCGTCGCATTTTATGCATTCTCCGGGACAGTTCGGGCTTTATGACGAAAGGTCTCGCATTCTTTTTAGCGGAGACATTGGAGCTGCGGTTTTTGACGAACACAACGAGACGGATTTTGTCGAGGATTTCAACAAGCACGTTCCGCTTATCGAGGGATTCCATATGCGCTACATGGCAGCGAACAAAATCGTAAAGCGATGGGCTGAATCGATTCGTCGTCTGAATCCCGACATGATTGCTCCTCAGCACGGCGCAATTTACAGAGGGGAACACGTAAATAATTTTTTGAATTGGCTTTCGAATCTGCAGTGTGGCATAGATTATATCGAAGATTTATTTTAATGCCGGAGAAAATTAATGAGCGAAAAAGAAGAGATTGTAAATAACTATTCCGACCTTGTGGATAAAATCGTTGTGCGATACAACAAAAGTTTCGTGCTGGATTATATTACGACGGATTCTTTTACAATCATAAACAATTCGATGAAACGGCTGCAGGAGCAATTCAATTCGATTCTTACGGTTTTTACCGAGATTCAACAGATGAGTCTTTCGACGGCTTCCAACACCGACAGCATAAATTCTCTCATAACAGAAATTCTTTCCAACAGAAGCAAACTTCAAACGGACATTCATAAGCGTGTTGACGAAATTGAAGATGCGTCAAAAAATGCTCAAAACGCCGCTTCCGCATTTGAGGTTCTTAAAGAAAGAACGCACGAAGTGGAAGGCATGCTTTCTGAAATTAAGGATATTTCAACGAAAACCGGAATTCTTGCGATAAACGCTTCGATAGAGGCTGCGCGTGCCGGAAAAGTCGGAGCGGGATTCAGGATAATAGCGAACGAGGTGCGTTCCCTTGCGACGCAAACAGGAGAGTCCACAAAAAAAATTGAAGAAAAATTGACGGAATTGGGTTCTTCTGTGACCGAAATAAACAGCAGCATGACGCTTTTTATCCGCTTGTTCTCGAAATTCCAAAAATCGTTCATTGGCGTTCTGAATATGTTTGACAACAATTCGGTAAATATGGACAAGGCGGGAGCTTCCCTTAAAGCAATAACGTCTGCCATAAAGGAAGAGGACGTGTCTATCCAGGAAGGTGTCTCGTCGCTTGAAAAAATTCATAATTCGCTTCGTGATGCGAATGCGATTCTTGATGTTGTTCAGACTTCGCACTCGCATTTGGATACGCTCCTTCAAAAGACAAAAAAGTAACCGAACCAATATTTTTTTGATTAAAAAACGCCCCGGAATCGTAAAATCAATATTTTTTCCCTCTGATTTTGTTTTACTTTTTTTGCAATTCTGATAGATTGTCTTTCATGAATATTGCGGCTATCAAGCACCTTCCTTATGGAACTTTCTGTTATCCTTTGGACGAAGATTATCTTGAGATAAATATTGTGACCGGAAAGGATGTCGATAAGGTTTTTCTGACTTACGGCGACCCTTTTGTGAAAGATTTTTTTGGCGGCGCTCAATCTTGGAGCGGAAATGAAATCGAAATTGTAGAAAAAAAGGATTTGCAGACTGAACTTCGCTGGTCAGTGAAGGTGATGCCGGAATTTAAAAGATGCCGCTATCTTTTTAGGCTGGTTTCTGGAGCGGAAGAAATCTATTTGCTTGAGACGGGATTTTTTACTCCGTCTGAATTTTCCCGTATCACTAATTTTTCAGGATGTTTCTGTTTTCCGTGGCTTAATCCGTCAGATGTCATAAAAGTTCCTTCGTGGGCGGAAAACACGGTCTGGTATCAGATTTTTCCGACAAGGTTTGCCAGAGGAAAAATTGACTTTGAACCGAAGGACATAATTCCGTGGGGCAAATTCGGAAAAGAAATAGCCCATGGATTTAAAGAGCCTCGTTATGGCGGAAATCTTCAGGGAATTTTGGATAGGCTTGACTATCTAGGCGAACTTGGAATCACGGGAATATATCTTACGCCTGTGAATCTTTCTTCAAGCCAGCATAAATACAATACCGATGATTACAGAACAATAGATCCCGAACTTGGCGGCGAAAACGCCATGCAAAATCTTTGCCTCAAGGCCCATGAAAAGGGAATAAAGATAATGCTTGACGGCGTTTTCAATCATTCCGGTTTTTCTTTTGCGCCTTGGCTTGACGTGATGAAGAACGGGAAAAACTCAAGGTATGCGGACTGGTTCATGGTCAATGACTATGATTTTGTTCCTCCTTCTTGGGGCCGGAAAAGCAATTCCATGCAGAAAAAATATTATACGTTCGCATTTGCCGATTTCATGCCCAAACTGAACACGAATAATCCCGAAGTCCAGGAATATTTTATCGATCTATGCAGGGACTGGGTAAAAAAATACGACATAGATGGTCTTCGGCTTGATGTGGCGAACGAGATTTCTCACACTTTTTCAAGGAAACTCAAGATTGCCATGGACGAAGAAAAAAAAGACTTTTACCTTGTTGCAGAAATTTGGCACGACGCTTTTCCGTGGCTTTCGTCAAAAGAATTCGACGGCTCTATGAACTATCCGTTGCAGAATGCCATCGCAGATTTTTGCATAGACGAAAAAATCTCTGCCAAGGAATTTGAATATGCGATGAACCGCTGCTATTCTATGTACTACAGGCAGACGAACAGGGTGCTTTTCAATCAGATGGATAGCCACGATACAATGAGAATCGTGAACCGCTGCGGTCAGAACAGAAATCGGGCTCGCCAGGCGTTGGCTCTGCTTTTCAGTATGCCGGGGTCTGTGTGCATTTATTACGGAACGGAACTGCTCCTTGAAGGCGGACCGGATCCCGACTGCAGAAGGTGTATGCCTTGGAAAGAGATTGAGAAAGGGCTTTTTGCGGACGACATAGAATTTATGAAGAACCTGATAAAATTAAGGAAGTGCAACAAAGCCATGGCTTCGGATGAGATGGAATTTCTTTACGACGAAAAAGATTTTCTTCCCGAAAACCGCCTTCTTCATATTGTAAAAAAATCCGTAGATGGGAATGTAGAGATTTTCATGAACTGCGGCAATTTCGATGTTGAACTTAGGATAAATGGAAATATTCTTGCTTCTTGCGAGTTCGCTGAAGGAATCCTTAAAAAAGACGGATTTCTGATTTTTGCTCCGTAGAACGGAAAAAATCCGTGCATTTTGGATGCGTTTTTTATTTATGGAAAATATGAAAAAACTCGGCTTAATATTCCATAAGTTTTGTAATCACAGGTTTTATGATTGTTTTTGCCTTCCGTGTAAGAATGAAGTCGATTATTGTCGCCAAAACGAACGGAATCAGTATGCAGAAAAATTTGGATTTTTCGTCGGGGGCGAACTTCAATGTTCGTAAAATTACGGGAGAGGCGATGTAGCCTGCGAATGCCATCGCCACCGGAAAAAAAAGCGCGGCGATTTTTTCCATAAAGTCGATTTCTTTTGCAAGCGCAATGCGTACAATCGAGCCGTCCCTGATTTTCAGTTTTTTGGGGTTAAGGACTTCGATTTTCGGAACTTTCCGCTGATTTTCGTCTTTTTTTTCTTTGTCGATTGGAGAGACCGTTATGAGATTCCCCTGGATTTCTTTTACCTCATACAGATTTTTATTTTTCAAGTCCATTTGTCTCCGCTCCTATGTTTTTTAAGTTCCGTCAGCCTTCTTTCGCAGTCGCTGTAGCCCGCCTTGTTTTTAAGTTCTTTGTACGTGTCCCTAAGATTGTACAGGGCTTCGTAATAGTACGGCTCTATTGTAACGGCGTTCTCGAAGGCTTCCTGCGCCTCGTGAAATTTTCCTTGATTGAAGTATACGGCTCCAAGCGTGTTCCAAAACTGCGGATTCATCGGATTTTCGTCAAGTCCGTCTGTGCAGACTTCAAGGGCAAGTTCAAACTTCTGGCTTTCAAGATAGGTTACGGCAAGGGCTTCGGTGATGTCGTCGTCTTTTTTTGATTCGGAAAACGATTTTGCCTTTTCAAGAGCCATCGCCGCCTGCTTTAACATTCCCGCATCCCTGAACGTAATCCCAAGATTGAACCATACGATAGGATTTTCTCCGTCAAGGAGTATCGCCCTTTTGAAGCATGCTATGGCTTCCGTGTGAAGACCTTGCCTTGAAAGTTTTATTGCTTCGTCGTTCAGTTCATCGGGGCTTTCGTTCAATTACACTGTCTCCGGAATCATTCCTGCGAACAATTTTTTTATCAGGACGGAACTTTCCGCATCGCCGCTTACGCCGCCAAAATGTGCAAGGGATTGCATGCTTTCAAGAATGCATTTTGTGCCTCTGTCGCGGGATTTTCTTATCGCGCCGCCGGTTTCAAGGAGTTCGATGCATTTTTCGACAGCCTCGCTTGAGATTCCTTCATAATTCGCCTTTTGGAAATAATATGCGATTTTTGCGGCATCTTTAGGTTTTTCTTTTATGTGCATAAGAACCGGAAGACTTTTTTTTCCTTCGACTATATCGTCGCCCCTGTTTTTGCCGGGATTTCCCGACGTGATGTTTTGGACGTCGTCAAGAATCTGGAATCCTTCGCCCAAAGTTTCTGCGATTACGCCAGCTTTTTCTGTTTCCGCCGAAGAAAATCCGCCTGCCAAAAGTCCAGCCTGAACCGCAAGCCTTGAAAGAGTCCCCGTCTTTAGATGAACCATCTGCGTGTATTCGGAAGGGCTTGGAAATATTTCCGCATTCGAATGCCAAAAAATATCCATCGCCTGTCCAAGATGAAGCCGGCGAATAAGCGTTGCGTAAAGTTCGTAAAGAGCCGCTTTAAAAGAATCGTTTGCGTTCACTTTTTGGATTGCCGCTGCGGCTTGAAAATAAAGCCAGCTCCCTGCGTTTAGGGCATTGTCAAGTCCGTATTTTATGTGAACAGCGCTTTCTCCTCGCCTGGTGTCGGAAGAATCTTCTATGTCGTCGTGGATAAGGCTTGCCGTATGTGCAAATTCAACAAGAGATGTAAGCGTGAAAATCTCGTCCTCGGAAATAACAGGCTTTTTCCCTGCGTCAAGCGCAAGTTTGTAGCACAGGACCATCAGAAGAGGTCGCCAGCGTTTTCCTCCCGAATCCATAAGAAATCTGCATGGAACGGTAAGATTTTCTATATGAGAGTCGTTCACACATTTGGAAAGCGACGAAAAACTTTCCTCCTGCCATTCAGGATTTGTCCGTAACGGAAGCTG
Organism: uncultured Treponema sp.; assembly: GCA_905372235.1. Taxonomy (GTDB): domain Bacteria; phylum Spirochaetota; class Spirochaetia; order Treponematales; family Treponemataceae; genus Treponema_D. The sequence goes on along the minus strand of CAJPOF010000013.1, from coordinate 39,898 downwards.
TTCCTGCAAAGCCGCTTCTATTTCCCTTAGATAGGGCTTAAAAATTTTATCCATGATAATTAAATATAATGCCAATAATCGAAAATCGCAATTGTTTACCTTAATCCCGATTTCAAAATGGATTTTACAAATCGGATTCGGATTTTTTGAAAACCGAACGAATATTTTTTTGAGAAAAGCAAAGCACAAGTGTGTACGGTGGATTAAAGTTCTAAATTATTTTGAATTCGTTTTTAAGCATCAAAAAAACGTAGTGTGAAAGATTTTTGATTTTTATAACGACTTTTTTGTTTTTGTGCGTCAGATTGAAAGTATTTTTTTTTTCTGATAAAATCGTCTCAATAAATCTCAATTAAAGGATATAAGGAGCTTTAAGAAATGGCAAAGCAGACAATCAACGCTAAAGTGCGAACCTCAAAGGGTAAAGTGGCTGCCAAAAGACTTCGCAAAGTAGGTAGTATCCCTTCGGTCATGTACAACGAGAAGGGCGAATCCACGATGCTTGAAGTGAACGAGGTGGAATTCAACAAAGTATGGAGAGCCATAACCAGTACGACCGCAATCGATTTGAATGTGGACGGAAAAGTTTTTACGGCTGTCATAAAGGATGTTGAATACAATATCCGAAACGACAAAGTTCTTCATGCGGACTTTTTTGTTCCTGCCAAGGACGAAAAATTGAAGTACAGGCTGAAGGTTCATTTTTCCGGAAATGCGGCTGGTGTGCTGAAGGGCGGATTCCTTTTGAAGCACGCTCCGGACGTTACTTTTGTGACAACAATCGACAATCTTCCTGAAAAAATAGTTCTTGACGTTTCCAACATGAACATCGGGGATTCTCTCAAAGTAAAGGATCTGAACCTTGGAAAAAACGTTACGATTCTTACAGACCCTGAAACCGAGCTTGTAAGCATTTCTCCTGCTCGCTAGGTCTTGTTTTTTTAAGTTGTATTGGGGGCTGTCCGATTGTGTTTCATTTTGGGCGGTCCTCATTCATTTTAAAGCGATGAGATGGAACGTGGTTTTGTGATTTATGGAAAAGTTTGAGGATGATTTTGAGGAGCGTGTTTACAGAAATCTTTTGAAAAACGGAATCGATTTTTCAGAGCCGGTTTCTCCTTCGGTTGGTGTCGCGGTTTCAGGCGGAGCGGATTCCGTTAGCCTTCTTTTAAGCGTTTCAAAGATATGCAAACGCTTCGGAAAAAAACTTTATGCTGTAACAGTGAACCACAAGATTCGTCCGGAAGCGGAAAGTCTTGGAGACGTTATTTTTGTCTCTGAACTTTGCGAAAAAATCCGGCAGGATGGCGTTTCCGTGGAGCTTTTTACAAAAAGCCTTGAAGATGGCGAAGTTTTTTCGCTTTCAAAAAAACGGAAGTGCGGCACGGAGGCTGCGGCAAGGTTTTTGCGCTACAAGGCTTTTTCCGAATTCAAAGAAAAGTTTTCGCTTGATTACGTTCTTCTTGCCCACAATCTGAACGACAACCTTGAGACAATCCTCATGCGTTTTCTTCAGGGTTCCAGTTTTTCCGGAATAAAAGAAAAACGTGATTTTTACGTACGCGCGCTTCTTGACATTCGTCGGGAGGAAATAGAATCCTATCTTAGGCGAAAAGGTTTTTCGTGGCGGACGGATTTTACGAATTTTGACGAAAATTATTTAAGAAACAAAATCAGAAAAAGTCTTGTTCCTCTTCTGAATGAAAAATTTTCCGGCTGGGAAAAAGCCGTTCTTTCAGGCTCGAAAAAAAACTTGCTTGACGAAGAATTTTTTTTAGGGCGACTTTCGTCCGTCGTTCCGACATTCAAAACCGATTCCGAAATCGTTTTTAGCCGTTCTTCCGTTCAGACGCTTGAAAAATCCGTTTTGTCAAGGCTTGTGTTTTCTTCATTAAAAAATCTTCATGCGGAAGAAAGGATTCCGTTTTCAAAAATTTTTTCTTTTATGGATTTGCTTTTTTCAGCCGAAGAATTCAAGATGCATTTTAGTAACATCGTCGCCTCCGTCGATAAAAATCGTGTGATTTTCAAAAAGTTTTCAACTGAGCAAAAAGACGTAGCGACTGAATCCAGTTTTTTTGCTATAATCGAAAGGACTGGGGAATTTCCATTTCCATTCGGAATCCTGAATGTCGGTTCCGGGAAAAACGGAAAGTTCGTCCTTGAGTTCAAGGGTTGCCGCATAGAAGACCAAAGCCTTCCGGTTTTGGTTAGAAGCCGAGCGCTTGACGACAGGATTTGTTCCGCCGACGGGAACCTGAAGAAAGTAAGCGACATACTTTCGGACTGGAATGTTCCTGCGGATAAAAGGAATCTGATTCCCTTGGTGCAGTCGATTGCGGAATCTGGACAGAAAATCAAGGCTTTGGTTGGAAGCGTGAGCGGTTATAAAAACTGGATTGTTCGAGGATAGTATGAAAAAAAATATTTTTGCTTTGGCCCTGTTTTCTTTTACTCTTGGAATTGCATTCGCTTTGCCTCCGTCGGTTCAGAGCGTGAACCGAAAAACTGCCGTCCGTTGCCTTGACCTTGCAAAATCGTATCTTTCTTCGCTTGACGCAGACAACGCAATCTTGCAGGCGGAACTGGGACTTTCTTATGACAGCACTGTTTCCGATCTTCTGTACATAAAGGCTGCGGCAAAAAACATCAAGGGGGAGGCACGGGCGAATCTTCTTCCGCTTGTGGAAAAATCGCTTGAGGAAGGCGAGTGGCTTGACTACAACAGGGACGGTGCAAGGATTCTTTATGCGGATCTTTTGTGCGACACGGGAAATTACGAAAAAGCTCTTTCTATTTTGGATTCAAAACCTTTTGTCTACAATGCGGATTCGGAGTTCATCAGGACAAAGGCGTATTACAGAATGAGGACAATTCCTTCCGTTCAAAAAGCGCGCGAAAAAATCAATTCCGCAAGAAAAATATATTCGGACGACACAAGATTTCCTCGTCTCTTTTTTAGGAACGAACATTCGCTTGAAAAAGAATTTTCCGCTGATTATTTCGGTGAAACTTCTTGGGCTTTGGTAAAAAAAATTGCCGATTTTTTTATCGCAAAAATGCCCGAATATGAAAATTCCGATGCTGAACTTGAAGTCTATGCTGCTATGTTCGCTTCCGGCGAAAGGCAAAAGCGGCTTCTTGAGGCTTTTTCGTCACACGGAATGTCTCATCCGCTTTATGCGTCGCTTTGTCTTTCCTGCGGTCTTATGACTCAAAACGAGGCGTTGGAATATGTTTCGGCTTTTGCCGACGAAAAAATAAGCCTCGAGTTGTTGGAAGATTTTTTTCCGCTTCTTACCGAAGAAGATTCTATTTTACTTGCCCGTGAATATCTTGATTCGTATTCGGGGATTTTAACCGTCGACACAAATTCAGACCTTGAACCCGAACTTTTCGTGAAGTATTCCAGAGGGCGGGCGGAATCGTTTTATTGGGATTCAAATGATGACGGAATTGCCGATTGGTCTGTAAAATGCGATTTCGGCGTTCCCGAAAGCATTTTTCTTACTTTGAACGACGCGTCTGTTTTGTACGGAACTTATCCTTCCGTGGTGAAGGCGGTTTTCGGTTCGTCCGAGACGAATACGCAGAAAGCCGTTTTCAATCTTGTGGACGGCGCTTTTGAATGGTCGCCGTTCGACATAAAAGTAAATGAACTTGCAAAGTCAGTCTTGGGCTTGGATTTTTTCGTTCCTTACCCCAAAAAGATTTCTTTTATCTCTCTTGAAAATCTGGTTGCCTCGTGTTCGTCCTATGAAGTTCCGTGCGACGAAAAAGACGGTGCTTTGCTCACTGTTCTGCTTTTGGACGGGATTTTGAAATCTGCGGAGTACAGCAAAAACGGAATCGTGTATGCCAAAGGCGTTTTTGAAAACGGCATTATGACGAATCGCTCCGTGGACAACGATGGCGACGGAGTTTTTGAGACGATAGAATATTTTTATCCTGACGAAAAAGAATCTTTTGATGTGGATGAAAAAAATCCTATTCAGAATATCCAAAATATTTCCGAGCTTTCGTCGTATGGAATGAAAAAAAACTTGCGGATGGTTGTAATCGACAGAAACGGCGATATTGTTCCTGATTTTTCGGAGGAAATTCTTACTGACGGCGGAAAAATCGTTTCGTGGGACAATGACGGAGATGGAAATTGGGATGTCCGTTATGTAAAATATCCCCAAAAAGATGAAGCGAGTCCGCTTGTCGAAGATTCCGAATTTTACGACGCCGAGCGTAATCTTGTGGTGGTTACACATTGGGATGGAGAACCTGTAAGTGTTCAGATCGGGGATTTTTCCAACAAGGTAAGGCATGGTTTTTCAGAGGCGTTTTACTGGATAGGCGATGAAGGCGATGCTGACGACGAAGGCTATATTCTAAAGAACATTGATTCTTCGTTGGAGCAAGGACTTTCTGTTATTTTTGAAGAACGTGGGCATAGAATGTTGGCTGTAAAAATCGGAAAAAACATATACGCTCAGATTCTTCCGGTTTTTGACACGGAAGAGGAAGCCGATTCGCAATGAGAAAAATCTTTCATTTGTCTTTATTTTTATCTCTGATTTTGCTTGTTTTTTCCGTCGTTTCTTGCAATTCGCTCGGAGTGCCTAAGGAAGTTTTTCAGATTCCGGATTACACGGAAAAAGATATTGTGGAAAACGAAAAAGCTCGGATAGCAGCTTTAAGCGAAGAAAATCCTGTAATGGCGTTGTGGCGTGCAAGTCTTTTGGGCGACGAGGAAACGTTGAGTCTTTACAAGGAAACTGTCGTCTCTCTTTTTAAGAAGGCGTTTTCTGAAAAAGACTTTATTAAGGCGTGGGAATATTATGTTTCACTTGAATCTTTTTACGAAAATGTGGAAGAGGTTCTTGGCGTAAGCCGCAATGCCGTGTATTCGAGTTTTTTGGCTACAGTTCCATCGTTCGATCCTTCAAAAGAGGAAAAATCAAGTCTTCCAAAAAACATGGCGGATTGCGTGAACGCAACGGTAACGATATGGGTGGACAAAGGAATAAAGATTCAAAACGGGGTCGGCTATGCGGATAGAAGCCTCGGTTCGGGATTTTTCATTTCACAAGACGGCTACATAGTAACAAATCATCATGTGATAAGCGAACTTGTTGACCCCAAATACGAAGGATACGCCCGTCTTTTTGTAAAACTTGCCCAAGACCAAGAAAACAGGATTCCTGCAAAAGTAATCGGTTACGACGAGACGCTGGATTTGGCTCTTTTAAAGGCGGAGGTGAGAGCACCCTTCGTGCTTTTGCTGGGCTCGTCAAAATCTCTTTCGGTAGGCGACAAAGTTAGCGCAATCGGAACTCCGCTGGGACTTCACGGAACTGTTACAACGGGAATTGTGTCTGCTGTAAATCGAAAACTTTTTACCACAGGGAGTGTGCTTCAAATTGATGCGGCAGTAAATTCGGGAAATTCGGGCGGTCCGCTAATAGATTCGGCTCTAAAAGTTCAGGCTGTAGTTTTTGCAGGAATTATGGAATATCAGGGACTGAATTTTGCGATTCCGGTTGAATATTTAAAGCAGGATCTTCCGTTCATGTTTGCAGGCGGAAAACGCAGGCAGGTTTGGATTGGCTCTTACGGACGCACAAAAAAAGCCGGGGAAACGGAAAAAGGTCTTGAACTTCAGTACGTTATGCCCGGCGGCAATGCGTTCAGGGCTGGGCTTTTAAAAGGCGACGTGATAACAGCTATTGACGGAAAAATCGTAAAAAATTTGGAGCGGTTTCAGGATATTTTAAGGGATTTTACGGACGAGACGATACTTCCGATTTCTTTTGAGAGGGATGGGAATGCAAGTACCGTGCTTATGTATCTTTCGGAGCGTCCGAAAAATCCGGGCTACCAAATGTTTAAAAGCGATCTTTTGCAGAACTCGTTCATACCGATTTTCGGAATGGAACTTGCGCCGTCGTCAACCGTTTCTTCAAGAAAATATGTGGTCTCCGACGTGCTGGCAGGTTCGGTCGCCGATGAATCTGGTTTTTCCGTGGACGACCCGTTGACCGTCGTCGGCGTTGATTTTTCAAAAGAAAAAGATGTTATCTATGCGGGAATATACACCCGCAAGAAAAAGAAAGGCTATCTTGATGTTTCTATGCGTATTGCAAATCAACTTGACGGACCTTATTATTTTTAGAAAAACTAAAGGAATTTTTTATGGAAATGAAATATAAACGAAACTTTTGTATAGTGGCGCACATAGACCACGGAAAATCCACGCTTTCGGACCGCCTTATTCAGAAGTCAAAAATCATCGATGAACGAAAAATGAAAAATCAGATTCTTGACAACATGGATATAGAAAGAGAGCGGGGAATCACGATAAAAAGCCAAGCGGTAACGATTCCGTACCACGCAAAGGACGGAAACGATTACGAACTGAATTTTGTTGACACTCCGGGACACGTCGATTTTTCATACGAGGTGAGCAGGGCAATTGCATCGTGCGAAGGCGCGCTTCTTCTTATAGACGCAAGCCAAGGTGTCGAAAGCCAGACCGTATCGAATATGTACATGGCGTTGGAGCATGACCTTACGATTGTTCCCGTGATAAACAAAATCGATCTTCCATCTGCGGACATTCCTTCTGTTCGTCATCAGATTGACAAGGAGCTGGGGCTTGATGATAGTCAGACTCAGCTTGTGTCGGCAAAAACAGGCGAAGGAATAGACGGACTTCTTGAGGCAATCGTGAACTATTTTCCCTCTCCTTCGGGGAAGCTTGATGCACCGCTTACCGCATTGATTTTCGACTGCCATTATGACATCTACAGAGGCGTGGTCGTTCACGTAAGAATAATGGACGGCTCTGTAAAAGCTGGCGACACAATAAAAATGATGAGCAGCGGAATCGAATACAAGGTTGAGCAGCTTGGAATTTTTAAAATCGACTACGAGGAAAAAGAGCGGCTTGAGGCTGGCGATGTCGGTTACATAATCTCAGGATTGAAGACCGTAAGCGATGTAAGGGTAGGCGACACGATAACTTCTTCGGTAAATCCCGCTTCCGAGCCGCTTTCCGGCTTCAAGGACGTAAAACCTGTCGTCTATTCTTCAATCTACCCTATGGATTCAAACGATTACGAAGAACTCAAGGCTTCCATAGAAAAACTGAAACTGAACGACGCGAGCCTTGTCTATGAAAAGGACAGTTCCATCGCCCTTGGAAACGGTTTTAGGTGCGGCTTCCTTGGACTTCTTCATCTTGAGATAATTCAGGAACGGCTTGAACGGGATTATGATCAGTCTATAATATTTACGGCTCCGTCGGTTCGCTACAAAGTAAAATTAACGGACGGAAGCGATTTATTCGTGGATAATCCGTCCGAATATCCGCAAGGACGGATTTTAAGTGCGGAAGAGCCGTACATCAAGGCGAGCATAATAACGCCTGCTACGTACATCGGTTCTCTTATGGAACTTTGCAAGCAGAAACGTGGAATTCAGACAAATATGCAGTATCTTGATGAAAAGCGTGTGGAATTAACATACGAGATGCCGCTTTCGGAAGTGCTTTTTGATTTTTACGACAAACTGAAAAGTTACAGCCGAGGTTACGCTTCGTTCGATTACGAGGTTACGGGCTACAGACCCACAAATCTTGTAAAGGTCGATGTTCTTCTGAACTCAAAACCCGTCGACGCTCTTTCGTTCCTTGCGTTCAGGGATAACGCCGTTGAAAGGGCAAGAAAAGTTTGCGAGCGGCTAAAGGACGAAATAAGCCACCAGCAGTTCAAGGTTGCGATTCAGGGTGCAATCGGAGGTCAAATCATTGCACGGGAAACCGTAAGCGCATACAGAAAAGACGTGCTTGCAAAATGTTATGGCGGCGACATCTCAAGAAAACGCAAACTTCTTGAAAAACAAAAAGAAGGTAAAAAGCGTATGAAAATGTTCGGTGATGTGGAACTTCCGCAGTCAGCCTTCCTTGCCGTGCTAAAAGAAAAGACGGAAGATTAATCAGTCCGAAAAAATCTTCAAAAAATATTCCAGTTCGGTTCTGACCCGCTTCAAAAAGCCGAGCGAAAGGTTTGCCTTTGTTCCGTCCGGAAAATGAAGATAAAGATATTCCCTCGGATTTATGATTTCAAGGATTCTTTCATTCCGTTCGGCTTCTCTCAGTTTTGTTTTTCCGGTAAGAATTTCTTTTAGTTCCAAAAGCGTTTTCTTTTCTTCGGAAAAATATTCTTCCACGCACTTTTGTTTGTCGGAGAGTTTTTTTGCGCCGTGCCGCACGCCGCCGGAAAGTTTTTTTGAAATCACGAGCATTTGTTCCGTGTCCGTTTTCGGAAGCCCGAGTTCAAGTCCCGTTTTTCCTGCGTCGAAAATATTTTTTTCATTTCCAAACCTGTCGACAAAAAGCGTCCTGTATGCGGATAGTGCAGGATTTGTGTAGACGGACGCTCCATTTTTTCCCGTTTCTTTTATGGCGGATTTTTCAAGGCTGCATGAAAAATTCTCGATTCCTTTAAGGCGATAGGATTTTTCTCTCCGGGAATTTTCGTGGAACGAACTTTTTATGTGCGACGCCCCCAGTGAATATGAAAAATCAAGCCCCGTAACGAATATCGGAACGGACTTTTCCGCGCGAAGTTTTATTGCAATCTGAAGTGCGGAAAGCCCGACCGAACCCAGCGGCAAAAAAGATTCGATTTCAATTTTCTTTTCGATTAGGTTTTTGAGGAACTTTGCATTTGAATAGATGGGAATGTAAAAGACGTTTTTTTGAGGGGCAAGTTTTGCGACGTTCGGATTTGCGGTAAGGCTCAAAAAAAGCGTATCGAAGGAATCTTTGCAGCCCTTGAAACAGCCTGCGATTATGCTCTGGCTTTCCTCGCAGACCACTGCGTTGGTTTCTATTCCGATGGAACGAAAAGTCTGAAGGCTTGCGTCAACTGCGATTATGTAAAAATTTTTCGCATTTTTTTTGATGGAACTTAGAGTTTCCCGTGCGCTTTCGCCTGCGCCTACCACAAGAATCGGTTTTTCCACTTTGAAAAAAATGCTGCTTTCTGGGAAAAATCTTAGGTTTTTGAAAAGATTTCCGCTGTAGTTTCGTCCGAATTTCACTAGCGTCAACCTATTTTTCCAAAACTGATTCACAATATTTTGGCATAGCAGAAAAAACTCATCGTAGAAAGTCCGGTTTAGGTTTACGGCGGCAGAAAAGTCGAGCCTTACAACTCGCCTGAATTCGCCGTTGAATGTTTTCGCCAGCCGATTTTGAAAATCCTCCGCTTCTTTTTCGGATAGAAGACGGAATCCTCCGGCGATATTCAGTTTTTTTAGTTCCGCCGTGGAAAAATCGAAAAGTTCATCGTCTTTTTCGATTCCGAGGACAAGGCAATTTTCGGGAAGTTTTTGGAGCAGTTCCAAAAGCCCGTAGCCCAAAAGCGGAGAAAAGCACAGTACAAGACTATCTTGCAGTACGTCAATTTTTTGGATTACGGAAATTATTGCTTTTTGGGGGGCGTATTTTGAATAGAGAAATTTTTCTTTGTACTTAACAGAAAAGCCCTGCCCGGTTTGAACCAGACAGGGCTTGTTTTCATCGATTTGCAAAACGCATCCTTCTAGCGGTTGTCGCTAAAGTAGGCGGCGTACACTTCGTCAAAATTGTTTTGAAGTTTCGGGCTGGAAAGCAAGGCTTTCTGCGCCGCATTTGAATCGTATGTAGCGATTTCGTCTTCCAACGCTTCACGGGTGGCAGGGTCTTCCGTGTTTGCCACCGTAGCCAAAAACTGAAGGACAATGATATTTCTTCCGTTCGTGATAGGCTTTGAGATTTCGCCGGCAGAAAGAGAAAACGCTTCTTTCAGGAAGTTCTCGTTGGTGGCTGCCATCGAAAGCCCTTCGATGCTTGTGTCGATCTTAGGGGCGACATTTACATTTCCGTAGTTCAGCGGAAGTTCGGGAATCTCCGTTTTTGGAACATCGAATTTTTTGCAGGCACTGTCAAAATTGCTTTCCTTAGCCATGGCGATAAAACTTTCTGCCTGAGCCTTAAAATAGTCTTCGATTTTTGAAGCCTCGTTCATGTTTATGTAATTGTAGACAATTTTCAATGTATCGGATTCCGTAAAATCCGCATCCATCGCTTCGGAATCGCAACGGAAAATCGAAAATCCAACGGTCGTCTGAATAACGCCGGATAGTTCCTCCGGTTTCAGGTTACGGATTTTTTCAAAATCCGCCGAATTTTTTAGAGTTCCTTCTATTTGGTAACTGAATTTCAAGTTCATTTTTCCCGAATCGTTTGTGTACGATTTTTGAGAATATTCGCCTACCGCATCGGAAAATACAATCTCATTTCCTGCGATTCTTTTTGCGACCGTTTCTGCTGTCGACTTGTCTGAAACCGTTATAACGGAAAGATCGTATTTCTTGAATTTTTCAGAATTTTCCGCCCCGTATGCCGCTTTTTCGCTGTCCGGATATTTGTTCATGTCGAACGAGACCATATTGAATTTTCGCATTTCTTCGCCAATGTTCTGAAGATACGAAATTTCTTCGTCCGACGTTTTAAGTCCGTAAAGGCGATAGTCGCCGATTGTCTCGGAACTTCCGAAAAGGTCTTCCCGGACACGTTGCGAGACAAGAGATTTTTCAATAAGATTTCTAAGTTCAAGAACTTTCTGCGGGTCTGCGAGCTTGTAGATTTTTTCGGAATATTTTCCGGTCTCATCCGCAAAATTAGGCATCATGGCACGGTTCACCGCCGATTTTGGAACGATGTAGCCGCTTGCCGTGGCGGCTTTTTCAAAGGCAAGTTGACTTACACTCGTGTTGAATGCCATGGAAAAAAGATAGCGATAGTCGCTTGGGGACAACTGAATTCCCCTGCTCTTGTAGTTCTCCGCATAGCGGCTTACATATTCGGCAAAGTCGCTTCCCTGCTCGTAGCGGATTTCTGTTCCAGCGTATTTCCCGAACGGAGGAATCCTTTTTCCCCTTCTTCCGCCGGAAAGCATAGGAACAAGAACGAATATGAATGCCGAAATCAAAAGAATGATTAGCGAACCGATAGTGTAGGCGCTTTTTCTCATTTTAAAACCCTTTGTCTGTTTTTTTGGAAAAGTAGGTGATTTTAACATGAGCGTTGATGTGGTGTCAATGTGTATGACGGATTGTTTTGACCGGACTTTCTGCGGCTCGGTCGAAAATTCGAGCGGACTTTGCTGTGGCGACTTAATGAAAAATCTTATTCTACGTGATATTATGTTTCGGTAAAAACATTTTGTGCGGAAAAAGTGTGCGTACGTTTTTACCCAAGCGTTTTAAAAATTCTATATTTTATGGAGAAAATTATGAGTTTATGGAGCGATGTTTATTTTCTGAAGTCAAATGCCGGCGTTCACGATATATGGGATTGTCTAAGGAATGTTTTTCCTGATTTTAGGGAACATTCGTTTTCGGAATCTGTGCCTTGCAAATTTTCGTTTGAAAATGAAAATAAGATTTTTATTTGGAATTGCCCCAAAGATGAAAATGAATTGGTCGAATTCCGTTTTTTGAAAAAGTCTTACGACAACGAGTCCGCTCTTCAAAGACAAAAAAAATCTTTGAGGCTTGCGTTTGACAGAAAATTATATAGGCACAAGGCGGGAGATGTTCACGCTCTTTTTTACGAAGAAACTGCGGAAAATTCAGATTTAATGTTCTGCACGCATTTGTTTCCCATGATAAAAAAAATTGTTCCTAAAGGTTATTTTTCGGCAAAAGTCTTGGACGACAGACAAATCGCAAAAGAACTTTACTTGCACGGGTCTTTATCGTCAGTCGAACTTTCAAACATGATAAAAGAGCAAGTTGAAAAATCGGGAAAAACGTGGCTTTGCAACACGATAAAATTTTCTGCGGACGAAAACGGCAAATTCTTTTTTCCGTCGGAATGGATTGAAAAACTTTCGGATGAATTATGGTTCTTGAACGCAAATTTCATAAAATCATATGGAATGCTTTCTGCGATAAATGCGGAAAATTATAAGAAAAAAGCCGACATAAAAAAGTTCGAGAAGCAGAGCAAAGAACGTGGAATGGAAGAAAGATTCGAAAGAACTTTTAAAGTAGACAAGGATGTGGAAAAAGAGCGGCGGCTTGTTTCTGACGATGTCGACATCAGGTCAAAAATAACTGTAAATTCATATTCGTCATGGGAAAAAGAAATCCTTTCGGACGATGTGGAATTTGATTTCGATGAAAACGGTTATGAAATCCTGAAGAACAAAATCATTTCTTCGTTTTGTCCGAATGTCCGCAGTTCTGAAGTGAATGAAAAAATCAGGGAAAGCATTCCGAATCTTTTGGAAAAAGACAAAACGGCTGAAAAAATGTTCGATGAAAAAGTGGAATTTCAGCTGAAAGAGTCCGGGCTTGACAGGGGAAGTTTGGAAGAAATTTTGAAAGCAAATCACAATCTAAAATTGGAGAATGATTCTTTGAAAAAAGAAATCGAATTTCTGAAATCCAAAAATTCTTCCATCGACAAAAAAGCGGCTGATTATAAAAAAGCAGCTGAAAATATTGAAACGAAGTTCACGGAATCGCCTTCGGCAAAAAAGGATATGCATTCTAAAACCGAAGATTTTTTATTGAAGGAAAACGAAGCGCTGCAGAATGAAATAAAGATGCTGCAAAATGAAAGTTCCAGTTTGAAAAGTAGGATAGTCGTTCTTGAAAATAAAAAGGAAAGCCAACAAAATAATCGGGAAGGGTATTCCCTTGCAATTCCGTGTTCGTGCAAAGAACTTTTTGACGGCGAAATAACGGACTATCTTCAATTCTGCCTGTATTAAAAAATCGAGGAGGACGAAAAAAATCTTCCGAAAAACGAAGAAACCGAGGTATCCCGAAAAAAGGATGTGGTGAAGGCTTTACTTGAAGAGCGGAAACATTGTGTTTCTGAATCCGAGACAAAAAATAAAATAGACAGGATTGAAAAAATATTGAAATCGAACGACCGTCCTTCTCTTGAAGAACTGAAGCACGAGGGATTTATAAAAATAGATAAAACAAAAACTCATCCGAAAACATACTTTTATGACGAGCGATATCAAGTTTCTTTTTCTTCTACGCCGAGCGACAACAAAAGAGGCGATTTGAATAAAATGGCAGAGATAAAAAGGCGATGTTTCTTGCTGTAGGAAATTTTTGCTGAACGTGGATTCTTTGCGGATTTAGGAAAAATCGTCCGCTCGGAAAATGGCGGCATAAAAATGTTCCACAATTACTTATAAAAGCGGTGTATAATAAAAGCCTGAATTGGGAGTAAAACGATGGAAAATGATTTCAGGCGCACCGGCTTTAGGCTCGTAAATGACAGCACGATAGAATTTTATTGCGATGCGGAAAACTATGAGTTAAAGGATAATGAGGACGTTTACATTACAGCCTCATTCAATGGCTGGGTGAATACCGCCGATTCTTCCTGGAAAATGGAAAAAAAACTTTCCGACAAAAGACTTTGCTTTGTCCTTAAAAAAAAGATTTCCGATGTCCTTGTTCCGGGAAACACAGGCTATCCCGAATTCAGGTTCTATGCCATATCGTCCGTTTCGAGTCATATTCTTTTTGAAAAAGAACCTTGCGATGCATTCACGTTTCATGGAAACAAACTTATTTTGCAAAACCAAAGCGAAATAGATGAACTCGCGACTATAAAATCGACTTTTGCGTTTGAAAAAAAACTTTCCGATTTTGACATGAACTGTCCTGCCTGCCGTTCCGAGATTTCGAATTTTAGGATTGTGCCGGGAACAAAATGCCTTTACAGGGGCTACAATCCGTTCAAGCGTTCCAAAAACGAAATGGATACAGAAAACACGCGAATTTCTCTTGTGCAGAAAGCTTTTGAAATCTATGGAATAAAAAGCGACATTGCGTTGAGCGGCTGCGAGGGGGCGAACGTTTTTTTCAATGAGGTGATTCCCGATGTCATAAAGACCATCGAAAAAGAAGGAAACAGGCTTTGTCTCGACATTGATTACAATCTGGTTTATTTCCATTCCGATGCGTTCGATTTTTCCGTCGCTTTAAAAAAGGTCGTGAAATTTATTTTGGCTCATCCTTCGCCGTTTTACATTCATTGCAGACTTGGAAGCGACAGGACGGGTGTCATTTCCGCAATCATCGCGGCTATTTGCGGAGCTTCGTGGGACGAAATTTCTTCGGATTATGAAAAAACGTCGAACACGGGAATCGCCGAATACAGGAACGCAAGACTTCTTCGTTACAGCCTAAAAAAAATGCTCGGAAAAGACCCCTTATCTTGCGAAAATCTTTCACGTGAGTTCAAGGATTTTTTCATCAGGGAAGGGATTTTTTCCGCCGAGGAAATCGACGGTCTTGTGGAAAAATTGCATGAGGAAGGAAAATCTGACGGAGCGGATTTTTTTGATTTTTCGGGGCATCACGTGTGTGCGTCCGGCGGCAAGCAAAAAACGTCTTAGTTTTTAGTTGAATTTGGATTTTTTCGTTCTTATCTTTTAGATTTAGAACGAGTTTAATTTTTAGTCTTTTTATGACTGGGAGCGAATAATGTCTGAAGAATGTGAGTGTGGTCATGAGTGTTCTTCCTGCGGTCAAAACTGCGGAGAAAGAGATCTTCACGTGAAGTTGATGCCGGGAAGTTCCGTCAAAAAAGTGATAGCGATTGTAAGCGGTAAGGGTGGAGTCGGAAAATCATTGGTAACAAGCATGCTTGCCGTAAAGATGCAAAAGCGGGGATTTTCAGCCGCAATCTTGGACGCGGACATTACAGGTCCGTCCATTCCGGAAAGTTTTGGTGTGGGCGAAAAAAGAGCGGAAGCCGAAGAGGAAGCCCTGAATCCTGTCGTAACGGATTTGGGAATCCAGCTCATGTCGATGAATTTTCTTCTTCAGAACGAAAACGATCCTGTAATATGGCGAGGTCCGGTGATTTCGGGGGCGGTACAGCAGTTCTGGACGGACGTAAAATGGAAGGACGTGGATTTTATGTTCGTGGATATGCCTCCCGGAACAGGCGACGTGCCTTTGACAGTGTTCCAGTCGCTTCCGATTGACGGAATAATTGTGGTTTCTTCTCCGCAGCAGCTTGTCCGAGTGATAGTAGAGAAGGCTGTGAAAATGGCTGACATGATGAACATTCCGATTCTTGGGCTTGTCGAAAACATGAGCTACGTTAAATGCCCGGACTGCGGAAAGGAAATTTCTGTGTTCGGAAAGAGCAATATCCAAAAAATAGCGGAAAGTTTTAACGTTCCGGTTCTTGCCCGACTTCCGATGGAAGAGGCGACTTCTGCTTGCGTGGACGCAGGCGATGTGGAAAGTCTTGACTTAAAGGAACTTGATGTTGCGGCGGATACCGTTCAGGCTTTGATGAATCAGGCTTAATTTTTAGGATTTTGTAGCAAAAGAAGAAAAATTTTTAAAAATCTTCTTTTAATCCATTGACCTTTTTTTTTGATAGGTATATATTAGCCGACATGCGGGTGTAGCGAAGCTGGTTATCGCGCTGGCCTGTCACGCCGGAGACCACGGGTTCGAGCCCCGTCACTCGCGCTAGCCTTCCACCTCATAAGGAAGGCTTTTTTATTGAAAACGGGCATTAGCGCAGTTGGTAGCGCGCGACGTTCGGGACGTTGAGGTCACTGGTTCGAATCCAGCATGCCCGATTTTTCCCCACACGCATGGCATTCCGTGCGTAATTTTGTAAACGAATCCGAAAAAAAACGTATGCGTTTATTTTGGAAAATGCGGTGAGTAAAAAACCGTTTTAAAAAATTCAGAAAATTCATTTGCGAACAAAAAAATCTTTTTATCGACATTTAATTTTTTCAAAATCTTTAAAGCATCGTGAAAAATGTGCTTTTGTTTTCGTTCTTGACAACCTTTGTTTACTGATGGAAAATTAGCCCATTATGCGTGGAACTGTTCTTTCTGGGAGCAACAATTATTTTGATGTGGAATGTGATGACGGAAACGTCCGCATATGCTCGATAAAAGGCAAGGTGCTGAAGCAGGAAAAGTCGTATTACAATCCTTTGGCGCCGGGAGATGTGGTTCAGGTTGAAATTGACGAGATTGACGATGGCAAGGCGCAGATTGTTTCGCTTGTTCCAAGGAAGAATGAATTTGTCCGGTTCAATGTAAAGGGGCGTTGTCCGCAACTTTTGGCGGCGAACATAGATTTTATGGTTCTGGTTACGACACCAGCAGAGCCTCCATTCAGACCGCGCTTTGTTGACAGGGCGTTGGCTCAATCTGAAGTTCTTGGGCTTACACCGCTGGTTGTCTGCAACAAATACGACTTGCTGGAAAAAGGAGATTCCGACGTGGAATATCGGCTCAATATTTGGGAGGAGCTGGGGTACAAAGTGATGAAGGTTTCGGCAAAGACGGGAGAAGGCATTGCCGAGTTCGCTGAAATTCTGGATGGTCGCTTGAGCGCATTCGTGGGACAGAGTGGAGTCGGAAAATCCAGCCTTGTGAACGTGCTTGACGATTCGTGCGTGCTGAAAACCGGTAGCCTTTCAAGAAAATACGGCAGGGGAAATCACACTACAACCAAGGGTTCCCTTAACAGGATAGAGCTGAATACTTCGCTTACAGGCGGAATAAAAGGTCGCATGGCATCTATAATCGATACGCCCGGAATAAGGCGGTTCATTCTTGACGGAATAGATGCCGACGGACTTTCGTTTTACTTCCGGGAATTCCGTCCGCTTTTGGGGCAATGTTCTTTTGGAATGAGCTGCACTCACACTCACGAGGCGGGTTGCAAAATCCTTGAGGCTGTGCATGGCGGCGTAATCGCTGAGGAACGTTACGATTCATGGTTCAGGATAAGAGAGCAGATTAAGAACAAGACTTGGGACGACTGATTTTTCTAGCTTCGAATCAGTTTGTTCGCATAGATGAAGCAGCCGATTTCCACAAGAGCAAGCATAACAAGATAAACTTTTATGCAGAGTTTTGAGTTAGGGTCTTTAGGACGTATGTCCCTCCAGCTGAAGTTCGGGAGTTCTTTCAGGCAGAAAAACGCTATCGTGGCAAAAAATATTTCCATCACAAGCGTCGTAACAAGTATGAAAAGAGTTTCCGCTTCTTCGGGATTGTTTTTGTCGTAGCCGGTGATTATCTGAAGTCCCGCATACATTGCCAATGTTACTATAGCTACGATTTGGGTGTTCCATACGGACTGGGTGTAATTGTTTTTTCCGCCGAACAGCGCCGCCGTTCCGCTGGATATTATCGCAAGCAAAAACGATGTTGTGTAAAGGATTGCGGTGAACAGGAAAAAAATATTCCAGACGACCTGACCTTCGTTTATGATATACATATAAGTCGAGGTGTTTACCTGCATCATCTCGACCACGGTTATCATGTTCGCCACAAAAAATATTATTCCTGAGATTCGGAAAATCCACGAGGAATTTCTGCCCATTTCTAAAAATTCAGTGCGTTCCGCTTTTGTATTTCTTTTGTTATTCATAATCAGTCGTCTATTTCAGGAATCCGCCTTTTCAATTCCGCCATGAATTGGTTTCCGGTAACTCCCTGCCTAAGACAGGCGAAAAGGCAGTTGTCGCCCGCCACAGTTCCAAGGAGTTCGTCCATGTTCAGGTTGTCAAGCGCGCTGGAGACAGTGTTCGCATGACCGGGATAGGTTTTTATCACCACGATGTTTCCGCTCCAGTCGATGCTTACATAGCCGCGTAAAAAATCCTGAATATATATTTGTTCGGATTCCTGGCGTTCCTCTTCGCCCGTAAGCGAATAGACGTAGCCGGTAGAGCCGTCCGAAACTTTGCCCACTTTAAGAAGTTTCAAGTCCCGTGAAAGGGTCGCCTGCGTAACTTCGTAGCCTTCCTTTTCAAGATAGGCAAGAAGCGTGTCCTGGCTTTCTATTCTGTAGTTTTTTATGAGTTTTCGGATTGTTTTTAGCCGAGTTAGCCTTTCTTTCACAGACACCTTCTTTTAGTTCTGAATAAATATACTATGAATATAAATAATTATTCATACTTTTTCAACCTTGGGGCTGTCAAATAAAAACAATCTCGTTGGATTTTTCCGAATCTTTTTGAACCTTTCGCTATGTTGTAAATGAGACTTAAAATCTCTATAATTCGCTTATATTTTTTCTTGGAGGTTCACGGAATGGCAAATTACAAAGATTCTGGCGTTGATGTTGAGGAAGGCTACCGTGCGGTTAAAAAGTACAAGGCTCATGCGAAAAGAACTGCGATTCCGGGGCTTCTGACCGGTCTTGGAAGTTTCAACGGAATGTTTGAGATTCCAAAGGGGCTTAAAAATCCTGTGATGGTAAGCGGAACGGACGGGGTAGGCACAAAACTGGACATTGCGTTCCACATGAAAAAATACGACACGGTGGGAATCGATTGCGTTGCGATGAGCGTGAATGACATTCTTTGTTCCGGCGTGAAGACTTTGTTTTTTTTGGATTATCTTGCGACCGGAAAACTTGATTCTGAAGTTGCTTCTGAAATCGTTAAGGGTGTTGCGGACGGCTGCGTGATGGCAGGTTGTGCGTTGCTTGGCGGCGAGACTGCCGAAATGCCCGGATTCTACGACGAAGGAAAATACGACCTTGCGGGTTTTGGGGTGGGCGTCGGCGAAAAGGACAATCTTGTTACAGGCGAAAACATTCGCGAGGGGGACGTTCTTGTAGGTCTTTCTTCCACTGGAGTTCATTCCAACGGATTCAGCCTTGTAAGAAAACTTATCTCAAATTTGGACGAAAAATTCGTTGCGGAAGGAAAAGATACCGGAAAGACAATCGGCGAGGTTCTTCTTTCTCCGACCCGCATATATGTAAAACCGGTGATGGAAGTCCTTGAAAAATTCAGGGATTCCGTGCATGGAATGGTTCATATCACGGGCGGAGGATTTTACGAAAACATTCCAAGAATGTTCGCAAAATCCAACGGAAATGATGAGTTGGTT
Organism: uncultured Treponema sp.; assembly: GCA_905372235.1. Classification (GTDB taxonomy): domain Bacteria; phylum Spirochaetota; class Spirochaetia; order Treponematales; family Treponemataceae; genus Treponema_D. Next base: position 20,926 of record CAJPOF010000013.1, on the reverse strand, counting down.
TCTGTGATTCATAAAGGTTCGTGGGAAGTGCCGCCTATCTTCGATTTCCTTGCGGAACGCGGTGCGGATAAAACTTCGATGTTCAACACTTTCAACATGGGGATAGGATTTGTGCTTGCCGTTAAAAACGAAGATTCATCTTCCATAATAGAAATGTTCAACTCGAACGCAAAAAAATATCATGTGGACGGCTTACCCGATATGAAGGCGTACGAGATTGGGCGAGTTTCAAAGGGTTCGGTCAGTTCTGAAAACCGAGACGAACTTGTGATTTTTGAAGATTAGAATATGCCTAAAAGAATTGCGGTGCTTGTGAGCGGAGGCGGAACAAACCTTCAGGCTTTGATGGATTACCAGAAATCTCATGAATCTTGCCCATATTCTGTGGCTTTGGTGATAAGCGACAGAAAGGATGCGTTTGCCTTGGAAAGGGCAAAAAACGCCGGGATTCCGTATTTTGTTGCAAGTCCGTATGCTGTCTTGGGCGAAAAAATAGCGAAGGAAGCGTCTCGTGAAAAAAAACGCATTGCCGTAAGCGACAGGGTGCTTTCACTTTGCGTTGAACACAAAATCGACGGAATCGTTCAGGCAGGATGGCTTACGCTTCTTTCGGGGAAGATAATTTCTTCGTATTCGCAAAGGATAATAAATCTTCATCCGTCCCTTCTTCCGAAATTCGGCGGAATAGGAATGTGGGGTCATCATGTGCACGAGGCTGTTCTTTTGTCCGAAGACACGGAAAGCGGCTGTACGGTGCATTTTGTAACTTCCGAATGTGACGGCGGAAAAATCATCGTTCAGAAAAAAGTTCCTGTCGTAAAAGGCGATACGCCTGAAAGCCTTGCTTCCCGTGTAGCGGTCGAGGAACACAAGGCGATAGTGGAAGGTGCTTTAATCCTTTCGGAAAGCATCTGATTCTGTTTTGCAAGGCAAAGACAGCTCGTTCTTGCTTTCCGAAAAACAATCCGACGGAAAACGGGAACGCCTACTTATTGCCGTAATTTTTTCAAGTGTGGGAGACTTCAAAATATGTGTGAATTGTTAGCACCTGCCGGAAACATCGAATCTTTGGACGCAGCGATTGCCGAAGGTGCGGATGCCGTTTATCTTGGGCTAAAGACTTTTAACGCCAGAATGAGGTCGTCGAATTTTGCATGGAATCAATTCGAGGCGGCTGTTCAGTCTGTTCATCGACAGGGGAAAAAGATTTATGTAACCGTCAACACCGTCTGCGAGGAGCGCGAGACCGAACGTCTTTACAGGCTTCTTTCATATTTGGACAAGGTTTCCCCGGACGGACTTATCGTTCAGGATTTCGGCGTGATTCGAATGTGCCAGGAATTTTTCCCGAACCTTGAGCTTCATGCGTCCACACAGATGAACGTTTCGAGTGCGGCGGCGGCGAATCTTCTTGGAAAAGAAGGGCTGAAGCGGGTGGTCGTGGCAAGGGAACTCGGATTCGACGAAATAAGAAGCATAAAAAACGGAACTAATGTTCAGCTTGAAATGTTCGTGCATGGCGCTTTGTGCGTAAGCGAATCGGGGCTTTGTATGTTTTCAAGTTTTCTTGGCGGAAAATCTGCGAACAGGGGAATGTGCGCCCAGGCTTGCAGACGTTTTTACACGGCGGAATATCCTGAAGGCGTGAAGCAGGGATATTATTTTTCTCCGTGCGACCTCCAGCTCATAGAGCATATCCCTGAATTGATGGAAATCGGCGTGGATTCCTTTAAAATCGAGGGAAGAATGAAAAGCGCAGAATACGTCGGAAGCGTAGTTTCCGCCTATAGATATGTAATCGACCACTGGAAGGAAGACAAAAAAGGTGCGATAGCCACAGGAAAACGTATGCTTTCAAGCGATTTTGCAAGAACCAAGACCGATTATTGGTACGGCTTCAAGAACATCGACGAAGGCGTAAAAGAAGCGGGCGAAAAAATTCTAAATCCCGATCAGGCGGGCGGAACAGGAATATATCTTGGAAAAATATCGAAAGTCCGGAAGCCTGACGATGACCTTATCGAAGAGATAATGAAATCCGTTCCCGAAGGCGCTGACCCAAGGGATTATCACATAAAGATGGTTCAGCTTGCCGGCGGTTCGTACAATCCGGATCCGGGGGATTCGATTCGGCTTCATGCAAGCAACGACACGGGGCGTGTAAGCCATAAGGTAAGGACGGTAGAGATAGATGCGGACGGCTCACGGTGGATTGACGTTCCCAAAGCGTTTGATGTGGGCGATAGCGTTTATCTTCTGCAGATAAAATCCATGTCCAAGCATTATCCGCACGTGCTTCCAAAGGAACTTGGGAAATTCAGGCGTCAACCGCTTGACGAACTTCTTCCCACGTTGGACCTTACGCCCGTTGAACAGAACGGACCGGCTTTTTTCCCTGAAGGACTATACGTTCAGGTTTCTACGATTTCTGACGTTTTCAAGGCGCAGGCGTTCAATCCCGTTCGGATTATAATAGAACTGAACAGCGAGACTTCCTACGACCTTTTGAACTCAAAGACAGTTATTCCGTTCAGCAAGAAAGCAACGTTCATTTCGCTTGATCCGTTCTGTGCGGAGGGGAATGTTCCGGCGTTGCAGGAAAATCTGGAAAAACTCCTTGAGCTTGGCTACAAGAATTTTGTGGTGAACAACATCGCCCACATACAGATGCTAAAAGGTAAGCCTTGTAATCTAGTGGCAGGTCCGTACCTTTATACATTCAACCGATGGGCGGTTTCGTTCCTTGAGAATCAGAACATAGATGCGTTCATAATGCCGTATGAAAATTCAAGACGCAATCTTGAGGCGACTTTTGAGCGGAACGTCAGGGCAAAGGTTCTTGTTCCGATATTCGCATACCCTTCGCTTTTCAGGATACGGTTTAGGCTTCCCGATTCTTACGATTTTGCCTCTTTTTCCGACAAGGCTGAAGAAAGATTCAAACTTGTCTCTTCGATGGACGGTTCTTTTGTTGTCCCGGATATTCCGTTTTCCCTTCTTGACAAGAGCGATTTTCTTGCGCAGGCAGGATTCAGGCGTATGCTGATAGATTTTTCGAAAATTTCTATCAACAAAAACGAAGCGAAAGTCATAAACTCCGCCATGTACAAAAAACAGTTCCTTCCCGATTCATCAAGGTTCAACTGGAAGGACGGATTTTATTCTCCTGAAAAAATCGAGGAATACAAGGCGTCCAACGAAAGAGCCGCCGCTCTCAAAAAAGAATCGCAGGGAAAGAAGCCTTTTCAAAACGATAGAAGGCAAAAATCCTGCAAAAACTCTTCGGCGCACGGCGGCTCAAGAGGAAATGATTACGGCTCCAAAGGAAAAAGGATTTCCAAAAAAGAGACTAAACGCGGTGGCTAAAATACCGTCTCTTCAAGTTCTTTCTCCTCCTCTGTTTCCATCATGATTTCCTGTTCAAATGCCGCCTGATTTGCGTCCGCAATCGCTTCCATGTCTTCGGCGGATTCAGGTTTCGAGAATTTTCTCTTGAATTCCACGTGTTCGGCGATTATGCAGATTTTGCTGGAACTTTTTCCGTCCTTGGTCTTCCATCTGTCCTGTTTCAGGCGACCTACAACCCTAAGACCGCGGCCTTTCTCGCATCTTTCCATGCAGACTTCAGCCATTTTTCCGTATGTTTCCACGTTGAAGTAGGAAACTTCGTTTACGCCTTCTCCCGCCTTATTTTTGTAGAAGCGGTTTACGGCTAGCGGTATGGTGCAGACCTTGAAGCCTGCGGACGGTTCTCTTAGTTCGGGAGTGCGGGTTACGTTCCCTTCGATAATCAAAGAATTTAGTTGATTCATTTTTACCTCATTGCTTTCAGTAAATAGTTTTATCCGGCCGGAATGGAGAGCAAAAAACCCTTCGACTATTTATAGTGAAAACTTAAAAAAAACTGAGGTGTTTCAGGAAAAAAATCAACTTCCTACAAGTTTTAGTATGTAAAGCTGAACATACATGTAAAGGGATTCTTCTTCCCGGATTTTCTGCATGTTCGGAGTTTTTACCAAAGTTCTTGCAAGGCTTTGGACTCGTTCGAGCGTGAACGTTCCCGACGATATGGTCTTTATGATTTTTCGCATATAGTCCCTTATCAGAGAGTTCACGTCGTCGGTGAGTTGGATTCTTGCTTCTTTTGTGATCATTTTGTTCCAAAGGCTTTCGTACGAGGCAAGTTCCCGTTCGACGGTTGAGCCGGACGGAATCAGTTCTTGCGAAAGTTTTTTTGCTTGAGCCTGAAGCATGGCTTTTTTTGAAAGATTTTTACCGCCTTGGTTTTCTTGTCCGACGGGGACTTCCTCGCTTACCAGAGTCACCGCAGGTTTGGGTTCTTTTTTGCGTGCAGGCTTTTTCTTTCCTAATAAAAATCCAATCATGGAAGAGAGGATTGGAATCGTGTACCAAAACGGAAGCATTCCCCTTGCCCTTGAAAGAATCGAGGAATTTCTTAGCATAAGAAGCTCGCTGTACGAATGAAGTTTTACGCCGGAGAAAATGTTGAATGAGTTTCCGTCTGGCGAATTGTTCAGTTCCATATTAACAAGCGGAAGAAAATTCGAATTCAGAAGGGTGTAAAGGACGGGAGAGTTTTCCTCGACTTCCTTTTTTAGCGCAATGTCGAATTTTTTGCCGTCCTTCATTTCAGGAAGTTTGTCGAAGTTCAAAAGGGCTTTGTGCCATTTGTCGACAAGATTTTTTTCGATTGATGTATGGGCTTCGTTCGCAAGCCGTAAAATTAGCGGAAGCACATTGGTCTTGTAGATAAAATATCTTGTTCCCATGTCTATCTTGAACACAAGAAGTTTCGGAAGATCCGTGCCGTCCGTTTCCGTTGTGAGCTTTTGAAGATGCTCGGTAAGGTCGTCTTCGCTGAACTGACCGTAAAGAGGGGCGCCCTTTGCGTCCTTGAATTTCAGGATTGATTCCATCGTGAAAAAATACGGCGGACGGGCAAGATTTTCCTGCAGAGTTTTCAGAGCCTGCTGCTTTTTCTGCTCCATGCTGTCCTTGTCCTTCAGGTGCGAAAGCCAAATTTCGGAAACCGCTATCGCCTGAAGAATGTTCGTGTCTTCTGCTGTGCGGTCCTTCACTTTTTCAAAATCAAGCCTGATGAAATAGCACAGCTGGTTCCAGTAGTAGAACGCTTCGCTTTTTACGTCAAGGAAGTCTTGCATCTCAGGGTGCTGGACAAACCGCTCGAAAAATCCTCTTGCGCCGATTTCTTTGTTCGGGTTTGCGACCCTCATTTTTTTCAAAAAATAATCGTGGTATTCATCTTTTTTAAGACGCTGCCTGATTTTTGATATGGATGCGTTAAGAAGGTGTTCTATCGGGACTCCCGAAGGAAAAAGTATCGGCGTTATGTCCCTTGGAAGAAGAAGGCTGAAAAGAGCCACTTCCCCTGAAGTCTGTTTGGAAAGCGCTTCTGGAATGAAATCCACCGCATCCCTTTGTTCCACGGAATTGTTTGGGACAAGTTTTGGTAGATCAGAGATTACTGGAAACGGTATAGACGGATTCGACTGAATTTCTTTGTATCTGTTCGTAAAATAAACCGAATAATATGTAAGGACGATTATTATGACTTTTCCGGTGTTTTGGTTCAGAATTGAAACTTCATGCTTTGTGGAAAGTTCTTCGATTTCTTTAAGAAGCATTGTGTCGGAAATTTCAATATATTGTATAAGATTAGCCTGCTCCTCAAGGTGGCGAGATGCGTAGTGCTTCACATAGTTCAAAAAATCCTTGAAACTTACAAATGCGCTCTGCTGTTTTGTCGCAAAATGTCTTAGCAAAGAGCCGATACTTACATTGCCTGCCATAGGCTGTATTCTAGCGTTTAATGAGGCTTTTCACAAGTGTGAACAAACGCAGGCGTAAACCGAAAAAACTGCAATGCGTCGATTAATATTCCGATGCCGCTATTCTTCAAGTGCCTGAACGATGGATTTCATTCGTCGGGCGTTCTTTCTTTCCTTGTTCTGCACGAGCCTTGAGTTCACTTTGTCTTCCCTTCGCGGTTGCGGAAATCTTCGCTCAAGGATTCCAAGGACTCCCCACGTAACAAGGCTTGAGATAAGGCAGATTCCGCTTATGAGCAGAACAGAAAGCCGTCCGAGGTTTGCAAGCGGAAGCTGAATGTTCATGCCCCAAAAACCCGTTATGAACGTCGGAACCATCATTATTATGTTCAGGATCGAAAGGCGTTTCATGTGTATGTTCAGGTTGTTGTTTATCACCGAATTGAACGCATCCGTTATGCCTATAAGGACGTTTCTGTACGTGTCGGACATTTCAATTGCCTGCCTGTTATCTATCTCGACATCGTCAAGCCAATCTATGTCATCAAGGTCAAGCTTTATCATTTTTGTTTTTCTGAATTTTTCAAGGAGCATTTGGTTGCTTTTCAGGGACGTGGTAAAAAAGACCAGGGATTTTTCAAGGCTCAGAAGAAGGAGAATTTCTTTGTTTTCTATAGAAAGTTGAAGTTCGCTTTGTATTGCCGCGGATCTTCTGTTGATTGCTTTTAGGTAACGCAGAAATGTTGTGTCGGCGCGGCTAAGGATTCGCATTATGAATGCCGGAAAATCGTTCAGGCTCACTCCTTTGATTCGCCCTGCGGTAAAGTCCTTCAGAACCTCGCAGTCCGTCCAGCAGATTGTGATTATGAAATTTCCCTTGATTATTATTCCGAGCGGACAGGTAAAATATTGAGTTTCCGCCGACGGATCGAATATCGGAAGCCGAAGAATCGTAAGAAGATAATCGTCCGCATCTTCAAGGCGTGACTGCTCGTCCGGGTCAAGGATGTCAAGAATATGTTCCGGATCTATTCCGTAGACATTCTGCAGAAGTTCCACGTCATCTCTAGTAACGCCCCTTGCGTCTATCCATGTGCGCTTGGCGGAATCGACTTCGTTCGCTTTTAGTTTTTCCAGATTGTTTTCTTCGTTGTGCTGCCAGTAGTTTATCATTGCAATATCCTGAAAATAGAAATTCCACCCACAGGACACAAATATTTACAAGCAAGACATCCTGATGAGAGATGGCACGTATGACATACGTTTATGATACGCCGAATCGTTGGGATCCATGGCTTCACCTCCATAAAATAGAATCAGAACGTTTAACAAACTCGCCGAAACTATAGCACAAAGGAAGATTATAGGCAAACCGATTTTATCAAGATAACGGAAGTTTCATGGCAATTTGAAAACACTTTAACGGACAAAAATGCGAGTTTTGCAAAAATCGTTTTCAGTTTTTTAAAAGTTTTTGCTATAAATCTGCATGAATGTTTTTATGATACGAAAAAATCTTTTTTTGTTTGCAATGTTTCTTTTTACAGCTGACTTGCTTTTTCTGATGACAGGATGCCTTTCGACAAAAAAAACGGCTTCTCCTTATCGGTTGAGTTTTGATTCTTCGCTCATATCGGTTCAAGACTGCTCGCTTGAATTCGATTTCACAAATCTATCTGAAAAAGAGATAAAAAGCTTTTCTCTTGTGCTGAATGTTTTTGACGGCGACGGGTGTCCGGTTTTTGCGACCAGTCAAGTGTCGTTTCCTTTTGAGAAAAGCGTTCTTCCCGGCGAGGAAGTGTCCGGCATGCTTGAGTTCAAGGAGGATGTCGTTATGGAAGAAAACGATTTTTTGATGGCGGACTATCTTTATGCCGAACGCATAGAATATTTCGACGGGAGCGTATGGGAAGACCCCCTTGGAAGATTTTCTCAATGACGAATGTAAGCGGAGGTTTTGCAGAGGAAACTTTCCGTGCTTGGCGAAAAACTTGCGTCCGTGCAAATTTTTCACCGAGCGGAAAAGTTTTGCTTTTCGTAAGAAAAACTGTGCCTAAAAATTAATCGTCTTTTTAGACACACCATTTTTCTATAGCGGAATATTTCCGTGCTTTTTAGGAATTGCAGTTGTGTTTTTCTTGTCCTGAAGGAACTCAAGGCTTCTTGCTATGTATTGGCGAGTGAGCATCGGATGTATTACTTCGGAAATGTAGCCGCGTTTTGCCGCTATGGTCGGAGTCATGATCTCTTTTTCGTACTGCGCCTTTTTTTCGGCGACTTCCTGCGCTTTCTGCGGATCTTTCATTTCCTTTGCGTATAGGATGCCAACCGCTCCGTCCGCACCCATAACCGCAATCTCTGATGTAGGCCATGCGTACACAAAATCCGCTCCAAGGTGCTTTGAACACATTGCGATATATGCGCCGCCGTACGCTTTTCTGGTTATAAGCGTTACTTTCGGAACGGAAGCCTCGGAGTAGGCGTATATGACTTTTGCGCCGTGCCGGATGATTCCTTTCTGTTCTTCCTGCGGACCTGGAATAAAGCCCGGAACGTCCACAAAATTTACCAGCGGAATATCGAAGGCATCGCAATAGCGGACATGGCGGGCGATTTTGTCGGATGCGTCGCAGTCAAGCACTCCGCCCATTCCTGCAGGATTGTTTCCTATGATTCCAACCGTTTTTCCTTCGATTTTTCCGAATCCGGTAACGCAGTTGATTGCGAATTCAGCGCTTGTCTCAAAGAACGAGCCGTCGTCAAGAACATCGTTTATGACATCTTTCATGTCGTAGCCCTGCTTTGAATTTTCAGGAAGGATTTTTTGAATATGCGCAGCTTTTTCCTTGAGGTTGTACTTGTATTCAAGATTTTGAGTCAAATCTTCTCCGTAATAGTGCGGAATATAGTCCAAAAGATGACGAACCTGCTCGTAGCAGATTTCTTCGTTTTCGCATCTGAAATGAGCGACTCCGGATTTTTGTGAATGAATCGAGGCTCCTCCAAGGTCTTCTGCGCTTATGTCCATGAACATAACGGATTTTACGACTTTTGGACCTGTGATGAACAGCTGGCTTATCTTGTCAACGGCAAAAATAAAGTCAGTGATTCCGGGGCTATAGACCGCTCCGCCTGCACATGGACCTGCGATTATAGAAATCTGCGGCACACTTCCGGAAGCCCTTACGTTCTGATAAAAAAGGTCTCCGTAGCCGCAAAGAGAGTCCACTCCTTCCTGAATTCTTGCTCCGCCGGAATCGTTTATTCCGATTACGGGACATCTGTATTGAATCGCCTTGTCTATGAGTTCGGCTATTTTTTCGCCGTGCATATTTCCAAGAGAGCCGCCCTGCACGGTAAAATCTTGTGCGTAAACCGCAACTTTTTTTCCGTTTACAGTTCCGAATCCGGTGATTACTCCGTCATAGGGAATGTCTTTTTTTTCCATGCCAAAACTGGTGCAGTTATGCTTCACACCAGAATAGATTTCCACAAAGGAACCTTTATCGCAAAGTTTTGTAATCCTTTCGATTGCGTGCAGTTTTCCCTTTTCGTGCTGTTTTCCCAGATTGTATTCCATATGAAAAGACCTCAAATTTTTATAAAAAGTTGAATAAATGATACAAAAAAGAAATGTGATGGTCAATATGACAAAAATTGAAATAATGTCATGATTTCTTTTGTGGTAACGGTTGTTTTTTTGTGGATAGGAAAACTTTCTTTACGGACTTAGTTTATTTTCCGTTCGCTTCTGGTTTCGAAATTTCAAAATCTGAACGACCTCCGTTTAAAATAATTTTTCTAATATCCTATGCTTTCAAGACGAGCCGCTTCTTCCGAAATGGATTTTTCCGATGGAATCCACGGATATTTTTGACGGATGGCATTTGAGGCGGATATTTGGTCTTGTTCGAAGTTTTCCAGAGCTTCCTTGTAGTCGGCTGCAAACAATGCGGGCGAAATCATCTGCGAGGATGAAACCTCATCCAAAAACGAGATTTGCCATTTGTTTTTCACCCATTTTAGGTTCACTTTTGTCGTGAATTCTTCGATTTTAAGTTCGTCATCAACAGTATGGACGAGCCAGTAATGAACGCTGTGCGATTTTCTTGAATAGTCGTCAAGGCGAAGTCCGTCCTCTTTTTTTAGCCGCGGCTTATGGTTTCTGATTTGCGGAATCGGATTGTTCAGCGTGTCGCTTTTTCCGTCTATCGTGAAATTCGTTACTCCGTACACAAAATGCGAGTACGCTCTTGAAGAACCCGGCTCAAAGAAAAGCCAGTTTTCAGGAGTTGAGATTCCGCTTTCGAAATTGAATGCGCTTTTCATGTTGGCAACAACATATATCTGCGGAATTCTTGATATGTAGCTTTGGGCTTCCGGGCAGTCCTTTGCGGATGCCAGCATGAGGTCGGTGTCCATGTGGTGGATTCCCTGATAGAATACCGCCGCCGTCTCGGAAGAGGAAAGACCGATTGTCGTGGGCTTTTTTGAATTTTCAAGGAACGCGTTCAGCATAAAGACTGAAATGAAGATTGCCGCCACGAAGGAAGCTAAAATTGTTCCCTTTGTTCTGTTGAATTTTTTTCTTGCCGAAATGCTTTTTTCCTTTTTTGCCATGAATTCGTTCCGGGCTTTTTCGAATTCCTCCGCACTTTTTTGTGGAATGCGCTTTTCGGGCGAAAAAAGTTCTTCCTTGAATTTTGAAAGCGGAAAAGTAGCCTTTCCGATTTTTCCCGAAAGATTTTCGTTCACTATTGCAGCCAGATTCTCGTCCACTCCGTTCAGTGCGTATTCCAACGGCACAAAATTTTTATAGGAAATGTCTACGCTTTTGTCGGTGGATTTTGGCGGATAGGGAAGTTTTTTTGTCAACGCAAAGTAGCAGGCGACAGCTCTTGAAAAAGTCAGAGCCTCTTTTCCTTTCAATGCAGAATCCCGCCATGGTTCCTGCATTATGCTGTAGGATTCTTTTCCTAGATTTGCAGCGCATTTGTCGAATGTCTTTTCCGGAACAAAGACAAGGCTTTCTTTTCCGTCGGAAGAACCGTATAGGATTCCGTATACGCCGGAGCACGGAAGTTCGAAAGAAAAATCCGGCTTTGCTTCAAGCGCATACGTGTAGACTTCCACAAGGAGCGAGAGGGCTTTTCGGGCAGTCTCTCCGTCTTCGTTTGAACCGTCGTTTGCCTTCATCAGAAGAGAAGAAATTGTCGCCCCTTCAAATCTGTCTCCTTCGAAGTAAACGTCACTTTCATCGGATTTTGTTCCGCTGAATTTCCATGGCGAAAAATCGAATTCGTTTTCGCCAAGTTTTACGACGAACGTTCCGGTTTCCTCAAGAAGATTTGAAAACTTGGTCTTTGCAAACATTTCTTCGTCAAGCGAAGTCTTCAGTAATGTGCTTTTGGAAGAAGATAAAATTTCGTACATAAACGTATCCTTGTCCCTTAGGTTTTAGAAAAGTCTTACAGAAATTCTAAAAATCAAAATCTATCTTTTCCCGTCGGAAGAATATAGGTATCTGAAATAATCCATGTTAGTGCTGTATGTGGCATCGTAGCCTTTGAGAGTCTGCTTGTAGGATTCCATGCTCTTCCAAAAATTGTAGAACTCAGGGTCTCTGCTGTATGCGAGCGCATAGATTTTTGCGGCTTCCGCATCGGCTTTTCCTTTTGTCTCTTCGGACTTTCTGTATGCCTCCGAATGAATGGTTCTCTTTTCGTTTTCAAGTTTTCCGAGCCATTCAGCCTTTTTTCCTTCGCCAAGAGACCTGTACGCCTGCGCCACCTGATTGCGTTCCTTTATCATTCGGTTGTAGACGCTGGTTGTAAGTTCGTCCGAATATTTTATCTGACGGGGAACTATGTCTATCAGTTCTATTCCGTATTCCGGGACAAGTTTGTTGGCATCTACGGTCATCTGCTTGCAAAGTTCGCTCCTTCCTTTTGTAACCGACTCGTTCACATTGCTCACGTTTACCAAAGATTCTATCTCTTTTGTCTCTTCGTCCTGGTCGTTTTCATCGTGCGCTGTCTTTTCATTTATGATGTTCGAGCTTCTTACGATTTCGCTGAGCCTGTTCTGTGTGATTACCGTTCTTGTCGAAGAATCGATTATATCGCTGAGTTTATTGTAGGCGTTTTCAAGCGTCTTGAAACTTTGGTAGAATTTGCCGGGGTCTACGATGCGCCAGCGGCTTGTCGTGTCCACGATTATGAACTGATTTTCCTTTGTGGGAATCCGCTGCCTGTCGCCGTCAAGGGAAAGCACCAGTTTCGGATATGTCGTTATCTGTTCGATAAACGGAATCTTGAAATATAGACCGGCTTCTGTTCGTGTCGCAACGATTCCGCCAAAGCGGGTAACGACAGCCTGGTTTCCTTCCTGAATGATGTAGAACGGTCCCATTATAAAGAAAATGATTGCGGCAACCGCAAGAATTATGATTGTCTTTATGCTTTTTTTTGTCTTTTGATTCATTTTGGACATTTTTCTTCCTCCATATAAAAAGCCGATTGAAAGTTTCAACTTTCGATTGGCTTTTTTATGCACATTCGCAATGAAATTAGAATGTGCGGATAATATACAAGTTTGCGATTTAGCAAACTTTGGAAAATCAAAGTCGTGCCATTTGTACGGCTTTGATTTTTCTTCCTCCGTAAAAGACGGTTTTCCCGTCCACTTTAGCAATTCCCGGAACATAATTTGGGAACGCAGTTTGATTTTATGCCTTGCGCGATTCCGTTTGGCTCAGCCTGTAAACTATTGAAACCGTCATATTCAGGCGGTGTTCATCGAAAAATTGCCTACTGCTTGGACGAATCCGAAAGAGTTTTTATCGGGAGCACATTGTTCAATTTTCCGTCTATGAGAGTAGGCTTTTTTTTGTCGCCAAGGATTTCATCCATCGTTTCAAGGTAGATTCTGTCTTTTGTTACCCTTGGAGATTTTATGTATTCTGAGTAAACGGCATTGAATCTTGCCACGTCTCCCTTTGCCATATTCACCCTTTCCGCCGCATATCCTTCGGCAATCTGGAGCTGCTTGTCCGCCTCTCCTTGAGCTTTTGGAATTTCTGAGTTGTACGCTTCCTTTCCCTCGTTGATAAATCTGTTCATGTCTTGGATGGCTTTGTTTACGTCCTCGAACGCTTCCTGCACTCCGCTTGGCGGGACAATGTTCTGAAGTTTTACGGCGATGATGTTTATTCCAAGACCCAACGACCTGAAGTTTTCGTTCATCATGTCAAGGGCGAGGGTTTCTATGGAAGAACGTTCGCTTCCCATGACATCGAGAATCGCCCGGTCGCCTACAAGAGTGTTTATCACGGAACGGGAAATATCCCTGATTGTCTGGGATTTTTCCTTCACTCCAAAAAGCCATTGTCTGGGGTCAACGATTCTGTACTGGATTATCCATTCGACATCCACGATGTTCAGGTCGCCTGTAAGCATTGTGGATTCGGACGTGATGCTGTTCCTGTATTCGTTGTCGCGCCCGGATTTCAGCGTCTTGAAACCGAACTGCTCTGTCTGCACCACTTTCACCGGAACGGAATACACTCTGTCTATTCCAAACGGAAGTTTGATGTGAAGACCCGGACCAAGCGTATTTTCGTATTTTCCAAGTCGCGTTATTACCGCCTGTTCCGTCTCGTCTATGATAAATGCGCTGCTTATCACCGCTCCTGCAAGTATCGCAAGAACAAAAAGCCAGCCGAACATTTTTGTTCCGAACTTTTTTATTTTTTTTGTTTTCTGAAAGGTTTCTTCTGCCATATAAATTCCTTGTCGATTGCGCCACGCTCCAAACTGATGGGCGTGCATGTTTTGGGATAATTCTGTGACAAAAACTTGCGGAAGTCAAAAAGAGGCATCCGGAATGTACAATTTTTTGGAAATCCTATTGTTCAAGTCAGTATTTAAAGATAGTGGTAAAAATAAAAAAAAACAACAGAACTCACAGGATTGGCGGATTTTTTTGCGGATGCCGAACAAAAAGTGTAAAGTTAAAAAACAAGTTCCTCGAACAGTAACACTATCCAAGGAACTTGCCGTCCACTATGTGGACATCGGAGAGAGTTTATCAGCTTATTTACAAGCTGACTACAATATACACGACCCTAAATGGATTGTCAACGATTTTTTTTATTTTTTTTAATAGATTCAAGAGTGCGTTTTTAAGTCGGAAAATTTGCTTTTTTAGAAAAAACAGCCGCAAATCAAAAGTCAATTTTTCAAAAGCGATGAATTATTTTTTACGGAATTACAGGATTTTTTTTGTTCCGCTGATTTTAAGTCGATTCGTAAAAAAAAAGAGCCTCCCAAAACGGAGACTCTTTTTTGAGCTATGATGGACTCGAACCATCGACAGCCGCCTTAAAAGGGCGGTGCTCTACCACCTGAGCTAATAGCCCATCGTTCAGTAAAGAACGTGGAAACAATATAGTGTTATACGAAAAAAGTGTCAATAAGTCTGCTTAGACCTTGAAAAGATTTTTGATGAAAATAAAACTAAAATCAGGAGAGGCGGCTTTATATTTCCTCTGATTTTGTTTGTGGGCACATTCATCCAAGGTGCGTGATTTCGGTAAGATGTTTTATCGTCATTGTTTCAAACCCCTTGGATTCAATCGCATTTATTTCTTCTTCGCTTATGTCATCCTTTACAATAAGAATGCCGTTTTCGTTCAGATGGCGAAAAATCATTCCGCCGTGCTTGTAGACCAGGTTCGCAATTTTAAGGGCGTTCTCAAAATCTTCGGAAATCTTGTAGCCGAACGCAATTTTTTTTCCGCTAAGTCGAGATGAAAGGCATGCCCTGCATTTTTTCCCGTAGAGCGACTGGAGTTTTTCCTTCAGTTCTTTGTTGCGCCTGCTTTTTTCTCTTTGTTCGATGTATTTTTCCGTGGAAATTTTTGTTCCTTTTCCGAGTTCAAGAAGTTCCGACAGCGAAATGCTTTTTTCCTCGCAGAAAGTTTTTGCAAGGAGCATTGTCATCATTGCGTCGTCCTGGCTTTTGTGGGCGGTGATTTGGGAAAGGTCGATTTTATAGAATTCGCACCATTCTTTCAGTTTCATTTTTGCCGATTTTTCCTGTTCGATTATTTTTGCGATGTCAAAGGCGGAAAAATTTATGAGCGGAAGTGTGTAGCGTTCGCAAGCGGAGACGACAAAACCCACATCGTTCAGACTGGAAAAGCCGATCACTTTCCGTTCCGACTCTTCCAGGAGTTTTTTGATTCCTTTGTAATAGCTTTCAAAATTTTTTTGTCTTCTGAAATAATCCTTGGAGTAGGCGAGCGGACATTGGTTCTTTTTGGAAAAAAGATACCAGTCGAACTCGCATTCAGGGTTCATCACAACATCATCCGTGTCAATGACGTTGAAATTTTCATCGGTAAGCACATAGCCGAATGAACACATTTTTCCGATTCCGTCAAAACAGTTTGCGCATTCTATGTCAAAAAAAAGATAGGATTTGTTCACAAAAATACTCCGTAATTTTTACTATCTGAAAATCAAGAAGATTGTCGGGATTTTTTCAATGTCGGGAAATTCCGTCTTTTTCCAGTCGGAAATTTTCTGCGTCCTTATAAATTCTTCCTGGCAGGTGATTCCGGATGCCACGCACAGCATCGTGTCGTCTTTCATTACTCGGATTATGGATTCGAACATTTTTTTGTTTCTGTAAGGCGTTTCGATGAATAGCTGGGTCTGATTTTCCCTGTACGCTCTATTTTCAAGGATTTTAAGTTTGGATTCTCTTTCGCTGGGTTTTGCGGGAAGGTAGCCGTTGAACGAAAAACTTTGTCCTGAAAATCCGCTTGCCATAACCGACATAAGGATTGATGAAGGACCTGAAAGCGGAATCACCCTGATTTTTTTTCTGTGGGCAAGAAGGACCACCTCGCTTCCGGGATCTGCTACGGCAGGGCAGCCGGCGTCGCTTAGAAGACCTATGCTCTTTCCTTTGTCTGTGATTGGGTCAAGATAGTCCGTAATTTCTTTGATGTCAGTATGTTCGCTTAGTTCTCTGAAAGTGCAAGAGTCGATGTCTTTTTCAGGGACGATTTTTTTAAGAAACCTGACCGCTGATTTTCGGCTTTCTACGATAAAATAATCGATTTTTTCTATAATTTTCCTGTTGAACGACGGAATTGTGTTCTCCCACGGAGAGTCTCCCAGCGTCACGGGAATAAGGTAAAGAGCCTTTTCCATGGGACTAAACATAGCATGAAAAAGAAGGAAGGTGAAATGCTTTTTGATTTATTTTAGTCTGTTTGCAGAATAGATGGCGCAGGCGTTATATTTTTGATAGGGAAGAAATCATAATAAAAAATGACCTCAGCATGCGGTCGCATACATTACATACTTGATAGTTCCGCATCTGGAGGTCGGCTTTACTATAACATTTTTTACAAAAAACGCAAATTGTTTTGCACAGTTCGATTTCAATTTCGGTCAGCCATGGTGAACTGCAGGGCTGCTGCCGGGAGAGCAGCCGATTTTTTCGGGAACGGTTATTTTTGGAGAATATAGATTCTCGTGCGTAAGTCCTTGTTGAAGAAAGGATAAAATTGTGTTAGGGTCGTGATATGCATGGAGCGGACAAAAAACGGAGACTAAAGTTCCAGTTCCACGGCTCTGACTTAAAATTCTTTTACAAAAATCTCCGTTCCGATTCCGTGCAAATGTCTAAATTAATGTCGTATTGCCTGATGTGTGCGCATCGCGGCAATGTGGTCGTTCCTTTTGATTCTGAAAGGTCAATTCGGAGAAGATTATTTTTAAGGAGAAAAATAATGAAAAAGATTTTTTTTGTGTTTTCCATCTGCGTTGCGCTGCTTTTTGCATCGTGCAATACAGACGTTTCAGGCGATCCGGGGATTTACACGGTCTCCTATTCAATTAAGGGAAAGGGAACTGTCATCGTTAAACTTGAGGGAAAAACTTTCGTAAGCGGAAACACTGTCGAAAATGGCAGGGTTCTTGAGTTCGCTGCAAATCCTGAGTTAGGTTACCGGGTAGTTTGGCGTCCCGAGTTTGTGGTAAGTCCGAGTAACAAGAACAAGGCAAGTCTCACGGTTACCAAGGAGATGAATGTTCTTATTGGTTTTGATGTCGTTCCTAAGGGAGAGGACCCGAGTGAGTGGTGGATGGACAAGAACGGAACCATTAACTATTACGGAACGAAAATAGATAAATTAGACGGAGTCGTTGTCGTTCCTTGCGAGACTGTAGGGCTTGTAGAAATGACGGACGATTCAAGTTGGAACGGATTCGTTAGAGCTGAGGGAGCTCCTTTTTTAAAAGGTGTTTTCCTTAAAGATCGAAAAGTAAAACTGAGTCCGTTCGTTATGTCAAAATACGAAGTTACACAGAAACTATACAACACCATAATGGAAGGAAACCCCAGCAGTCATAAATCAGATGTAGCCGCCGGGGAAAATCAAGAACTCCGCCCTGTGGAGAATTTGTCATGGTATGATGCAATCGCATTTTGCAATGAATTTACAAAAAAGGTGATTGGTTCATACTCCTGTGTGTATTATAGCGATGAAGGGCTTACTGAAGCGTACACAAAAGACGATGCCGCTTCGTACCGTACACCCTATCCTGCTTACAATGCTGAAACTAAAAAATGGACAAAAATTGGCTACAGGCTTCCGACCGAGGCTGAATGGGAGTATGCGGCGCGTGGCGGAGACCCAAGCGCAAAGGAATGGAAGTATTCGTATGCAGGACTGAACACAAAGAAGACACCGGAAAACTTCAACAAGCCTCCGCATGAGGAAGAAGAATTTGATGCCTACGCATGGAACAGTCACAACTCGGATGGAAAAACTCATGAGGTTGGACTAAAAAAGTCTAATACGCTTGGTCTTTTTGACATGAACTGAAACGTTTCGGAGTGGTGCTGGGATTTGCATGATGACAATGTGGACGGTTATGATTACAAATACAAAGATAGCGAAGGTTATGCGGTAAATCCTAGGGGCTCGCCTAATGGAGTTCAACGTTCCCATCGAGGGGCTTCCTGTGATGATGATGCGAATAATTGTACCGTCTCCTTGCGTAATAACGAAAGTCCAAACTCTCCTGAAAATTCTAGGGGCTTACGCTTGGTTCACTCATTCTAGAATAGAAACCACGGGTGGCGGTAAATATGTTTTACAGATTTTCATTTTCTTCCGTCGCTCAAGTTTTTTTGCAGAAAACTTTTATAAAAAAGTCCGTCCCAAAATTTTAGCAGGCGACGGACTTTTTTATGCATTGTTAATTTAATAATTTGTTGTAAGTCTGGCTTGGCAGGGGGGGCGGTTTTTATCCGCAACACCTCTTTTCGCGCCATTTTTCCCGTTAATTGAACAACAGCATGAAATCCTGTAATATCTTTAGTCAATATTCTACATTCACAGGAAGACGGAAATGGCTGACCTTAAAAAAATGCGTAACATCGGAATCATGGCGCACATAGATGCCGGAAAGACCACTACAACCGAACGTATCCTTTTTTACACGGGAAAGATTCATCGGATTGGCGAAATAGACGACGGGCAGGCTACTATGGACTGGATGCAGCAGGAGCAGGACAGGGGAATCACAATCTGCTCTGCCGCCACTACCACTTACTGGAAGGACTATCAGATAAACATAATCGACACTCCGGGGCATGTTGATTTTACCGCCGAAGTCGAGCGTTCTTTGAGGGTGCTTGACGGAGCGGTTGCGGTTATCTGCGCCGTGGATGGCGTTCAGCCGCAAACGGAAACCGTATGGAAGCAGGCGGACAGATTTTCCGTTCCCAGGATGTGTTTTATGAACAAGATGGACAGAATCGGGGCGGACTTTTTCGGTTCTATGGAGGATGTTCATCAGAAGTTCGGAGTGGAATGCGTGGCTCTTCAGATTCCTATCGGAGAAGGGCAGGCGTTCGAGGGTGTTATTGACCTTATAAAAATGAAGGAAATTCGCTTTGAGGGGGACGAGGGCGAAAATATCACGGAAAGCGAGATAGATTCCTCAAGAAAGGAGCTTGCGGAAAAATGGCGTGAGAAACTGATCGACACGGTGGCTTCCGCGGACGATGAACTTACCGAAATCTACCTTGAGGGCGGAAAAATCACTGATGAAAAACTCAAGGCTTCCATAAGAAAGGGAACTATAGAGCGTGCGATAGTTCCTTTTGTGATGGGTTCTGCCCGCCACAATCAGGGTGTGCAGCCATTGATAGATGCGATAGTCGAATATCTTCCTTGCCCGACCGATGTTCCTGCGGCGAAAGGTATTCATATAAAAAAGAATGCCGAAGAATCCGTGGAAGTTCCATGCGATTCTTCAAAACAGGCTTTGGGTCTTGTGTTCAAGATTCAATATGACCGTGAGATGGGAAGCCTTTGCTATGTAAGGATGTATTCTGGAAAAATCGCTTCCGGAACTCAAATCTACAACACGACAAAGAAAAAACGTGAGCGTGTGAACCGAATTTTAAGGATGCACGCCGATAAATCCGAACCGCTTAATTCAATCGAGGCGGGCGACATAGCCGTTTTTGTCGGGCTTAAACTTTCTCAGACAGGGGATTCAATCGGAAGCGAAGGCTGGCCTGTTCTCCTTGAAGAGCCGGTTTTTCCCGAGCCTGTGATTTCCGTTTCTCTTGAGCCTGAAACAATGAGCGAACGGGAGAAGATGAACGAGACTTTGGAAATTCTTTCAAAGGAAGACCCGACTTTCACTTATCATGAAGATTCGGAGACGGGGCAGCTCATAATAAGCGGAATGGGAGAACTTCATCTTGATGTCCTTGTTACAAGGATGAAGGATGATTTTAAGGTTCAGTGCAGAGTAGGTTCTCCTCAGGTTACTTACCGAGAGTCTGTGGCTGGAAATGCCGAAGTTACGGAAAAATTCGAGAAACTTATCGCAGGAAAGCCTGCGGAGTGCGAGATTACGTGCAAGGTATTTCGAAGGGAGCAGGGAAGCGGAAACAGTTACGAATGTCTTGTCGGCACGGCTTCAGGCATTCCCGAAGAGATTCTTGAATCTGTCAAGGAAGGCTTTGAAAGTTCTCTTTCATCCGGAATCAATTACGGTTATCCTTGCACCGACACGGGAATTGTTGTAACCGGAATAGAATACAACGAAGAGACCGCAAATCCTGCCGCCTATGCAGCGTGCGCTTCCTCGGCTTTTGACAAGGTGTGCAACATGGCAGGTCCTGAGCTTCTTGAGCCTGTGATGAACGTGGACATAAACTGCCCTAAGGAATTCACTGGAGAGGCGATGAGCCAAATGACAGCCAGGGGCGGGATAATCCTTGGACAGGATTCAAAGTCGAACGGTGAAATTGTCCATGCGCAGGCACCGATGGCGAAGATGTTCGGTTTTTCGACTTCATTGCGTTCTGCGACCCAAGGAAGGGCGGGGTTTGCTATGGAATTCAGCCATTTCCAGCTGAAAGTCGGCGGGCTTTGACAATGATTAGCGGCGTTCCTTTTCTTGGATGAATCGGAATCGCCGTATTTCTGTTTTTTTATAAAGTCAGAATGTTCCTTTTTCCATTCCGGATACGGTCTTGTAGGGCCAACTCATTATTCCGCCCATGTCCAAGACGTTCTTGTAACCGATAAGTTCAAGTTTGTTTGCCGCCATTGCGCTTCGTCGTCCTGAGCGGCAATAAACGATTATGGTTGCGTTCAGGTCAGGAAGTTCTTTTGGCATTTTTATGCCTATCGTTTCGTTCGGAATAAGGATTGCGCTTGGAATGTGGGAACTTTTGTATTCGTCGTTCCTTCTTACATCGACAAGGACCGCCTCTCCTTTTTCTATCATGGCTTTTCCCTGTGCCGGGGTAATTTTTTTTGGACTTTCTGCGGTGGCACATGCCACAAATGCAAGAGTCGCTGCTATCGAAAGCAAGATTGATTTTATTTTCATTTTTTTCCTCCGAAAATGAATCTGAATATTGTATTGTTAATATGCATTTTGTGCGGCTGCGTGTCTAGTACATTCTAAAAATTCGTTCATATTAATAAAGAATTGTTTTGACTTATCTGTAAAACAGATTTAGAATACTAGCCATGTTTGTCGTTGTTCTTGTTCTGATTTGCT
>CAJPOF010000012.1 GCA_905372235.1 uncultured Treponema sp. | reverse complement strand
ATCCATATCTATGCTCAAGGAAAAGCGAAAGTTCCTCGATTTGGTCCCAGCCTTCCTTTTTTATTTTTCCGGGTCTAGGCGGAACGGGAACGAACGAAACTTTTCCGAACCGCCGGGAAATCTCTTCAAGCCGGACTTTCAAAATCCTTGAAAAAAAAGGCGAAAGAGAGCGTTCACATTCAAGTTTCCATCGACAAAGAAGTTCCGTATTCCAAAGCCTGTAGGAAAAAATCGGGAACGCACGGTCAAGATTTTTTAGAACGCCCTGCCCTCTACATTCCATGCATTTTCTTTTTTCCGAAATGAGTTTTTTTCCGCATTTTTCGCAAAGATTTTCGTCAATCGGCTGAACCGCAAAAAATTTTTCTTGACATTCTTTGCAGACAGGAATTAAACGG
Source organism: uncultured Treponema sp. (assembly GCA_905372235.1). Classification (GTDB taxonomy): domain Bacteria; phylum Spirochaetota; class Spirochaetia; order Treponematales; family Treponemataceae; genus Treponema_D. The sequence goes on along the minus strand of CAJPOF010000012.1, from coordinate 45,726 downwards.
CAACATTTTCCGCAAACGACACAATCAAGATTATTTTTTGCGGGCGAAAGAAAAATCCTGAATACCGAAAGAAAAAATTGGCGCAAATTGAACAAAAAATCCATCACATTTATACATAGTAAAAAAAGCAAAAAAACTGAAATGAAAACGAAAAATTATAGTCCGCTCAACGCTTTTTTCCATCGCTGTATTGTCTGCAGAGCGGAAAGAGGGGTCATGTTGTCAGGATCGGCGGAAAGAATTTCGTCCAATATAATCTCCTCGTCGCTGAAAAGTCCGGGAGAAACGGGAGAAGATTTTTTTGTCTCAGAAAATTCGGGAATGTCCGACAGAACGGGCTTGTTTTCAGCCACGGACTGGATATGGTTCAGTATTATGTTCGCCCTTTCGATGACCTCGGAAGGAACACCGGCAAGGCGGGCAACATGGATTCCATAGGAATTTTCGGATGCGCCCTCCTTCACTTTTCTAAGGAAAGTTACGCTTCCGTTGTCCTCAAGAACGTCCATGCACAAAAGCCTTAGAGATGCGTTTTCCATCCGTGTAAGCTCGTGGTAGTGCGTCGCAAAAAGCGTTCGGCATTTTATGCGGTTCAGAAGATATTCGCTTACAGCCCAAGCGATTGAAAGTCCGTCTTCCGTGGAAGTTCCACGTCCGACTTCATCCATTATGACAAGCGAACGGGAAGTCGCGGAACGCAGTATGTTCGCCGTTTCAGTCATCTCCACAAGGAACGTAGATTCTCCTTTTGCAAGATTATCGCTTGCACCGACACGGCAGAATATTCTGTCCGCAATTCCGACCTTCGCTTTTTTTGCCGGAACAAAACTCCCCGACTGCGCAAGAAGCGTTATGAGCGCATTCTCGCGAAGATACGTGCTTTTTCCAGCCATGTTCGGTCCGGTTATAAGGGCGAACGAAGGAAGCGAATCATTTTCAGAGCCGATTTTTATATCATTGGGAACAAACTCGCCCTTGGGAAGATGAAGGGCGACAACTGGATGAACGCCTCCTTCAATCTCAAGTATAGGCGATTCATCGATTTCAGGACGCACCCAGCCGTAAAGAGATGCCGCTTCGGCAAAGGACGACGAAGCGTCGGTGCAGGCAATTTCTTTTGCCGTCTGCATAAGATAAGCGACATAGGATTTGAGTTTTTCCCTTATCTCGACAAAAAGATCTCGCTCAAGTGTAAGAATTCTTGTTCCGGCTTCGTTCAGCTCATGCTCCAGTTCCTGAAGCCTTGATGTGGTATACCTGTCGCCGTTCACCAACGCCCGGCGCATGATAAAATTCGGCGGAACGGAAGAAAGTTTTCCCTTGGAGATTTCTATGAAGTAACCGAACGCATTCGTGTATTTTATTCTTAGATTGGATATTCCTGTGTTGCGCCTCTCTTCATCCTCGTATTCGCCCAAAATCTTGTCAAAGTTGTCATGCACGTTTCGCCAATGGTCAAGTTCCTTTGACCAGCCGGATTTTATTATTCCGCCTTCCGTAAGCGAAGTTGACGGCTCTTCAAGAATAGAAGACTGAATCAGGTCTATTATGTTCACCGCATCTTCTTCATCAAGGTTTGCAAAATCGTAGCCCGAAAGTTCATCCCTTACAGAAAGCCAAAAAGAAAGGCTCTGTCTTAAGGCCTGCAGATCCTTAGGGTGAGCCCTGTCCATGGCGATTCGACCTGCAAGACGTTCGATGTCAAGAACTTTCTCAAGTTTTTCACGAACTCTGGCATTTAAAGCCCTGTTTTCCACAAAAAGCGCAACATGGTCAAGGCGAGCCTCTATCTCGTTTTTTTTCGTCAAAGGGAACAAAAGCCACTCGCGCACCATTCGGCTTCCCATGGCTGTCTTTGAGTGGCTCACACATTCAAGGAGCGTATACTGAATTGACGAATCTCTAAGGTTGTGAACAATCTCAAGATTCCGCCTTGAAGAATCGTCCATCATAAGATAGTTGAAATCGTGATAGACATTTATGCCGCTCACATGAGGGGCGGTAGTGTTCGCAGTCTTTTCAAGGTAGTCAAGAAGAAAACCGGCAGAAGATGCTTCGGAAGATTTTTCTTCAAGCCCGAAAGACTTCAGGTTATGAGTTCCGAACTGACGGCAAAGCCGCTTGAATCCCTGCTCGACATTGAAATCCCAGTCGGGATACCATGAAACTGTCATGTCGGGATTTTCTTCAAGAACGGAACGGATAATTTCGTTTCCCTTCAAAGAATTCGGAAGAAGAAGTTCCCTTGGACTGCATCGACCAAGTTCCTTTGAAAAATTTTCACGCATCTTGGAAGAATGCCAGCTTGTCGCATAGAAGGCGGAAGTCGTAACATCAATGAACGAAAAACCTGCCATTCCGTGAGAAACGCTCAGTGCGGCAAGAAAATTGTTCACGTTTCCTTCAAGATATTCGGATTCAACGGCAGTTCCGGGCGTTATGACCTCAACCACCTTTCTTTCGGAAAGCCCCTTTGCCTTGGGATCTCCGATTTGCTCGCATATCACGACCTTTTTTCCAAGCCGAAGAAGACGGGCTATGTACACTTTTGAGGCGTGGCAAGGAATACCGCACATGGGCTTGTCGCCTCGGTGGGTCAATGTCAGGTTCAAAAGCCTTGAAACTTCCACGGCATCATCCATGAACATCTCGTAGAAATCTCCGAGCCGGAAGAACACAACCTCGTTCATGTATTCCTTTTTTATGCCCACATACTGCTGCATCACAGGCGTGAGATTTTCGTTCACTTCCATCAATGAACCATCCGTAAAAGGTTGGACAATCAAAGTCCCAGTTCGGAAATAACCTGATTGGTGATGTCTACAGACGAAGAATACCAAAGAATCGCGTTTTCCTGCTGCAGACTCAATATCATTGAATATCCGCCGCCTTCCGCTATCTTTGCAAGCGTGGAATACAGTTTTTTGTAGAACGCATCCGAACTTTGGAGAGATTTTTGCATAGATTCGAGTTCCACGTTTTTAGCGTTTGTGTATTCGGTAAGAAAATCAAGTTTTTTCGTTATTTCCGCCTGAAGCCTTTGTGCCTGAATGTCGTTTCCGGCTTTCTCAAGTTCGACTTTTCTTGACTGCATGGATTTAAGTTCCTCAGTCTGCTTGTTTATCTCTTCCTGAAATTCCGTGCGTTTTTTTTCGTAATTTCTGACAGGAGCGGAATTCCTGAAATATGCGTTGTAGACCTTCGCCGTGTCAACAACGCCGAACTTTGTAATCTGCTGGGAAAAGCAGGACGCAACGACTGAAAAAAGCAATGCAAAAACAATTATCTTCCTTGATGATTTCATAAAATACCCCTTGGACCTTGATTCTACCTGTTTACCATGTTGAATGATAGAGAGAAATCCCATGTTTTGTTCCAAACCACATTTCCATCAATGACCCTGAACTTGTTAGAAAAAAGAAGATGAAGAGGGAATTGCGGAATCAAAAATCTTAGCGCAGGTCCGAAACTGAAATAAAAATCGTTGAACGAAAGATCCGTGAATATTTTTTCCGGAGTTTCTTTTACTGCGGCAAAATCAAAGAATCCTGCGATTCCAATCACACCGGGAAATATCGGAATACGAAACTCCACCCTGTTTGACAGCATTGCTCTTCCACGTGTGAAAGAACTCACATCCTGCCAGCCGCGGGCGTTGAACATACCGTCTATGTAAGTCATGCTTGAGCGAGGAATTGTCGTCCCCACAAGAGGAAACTGCATCGTAAATCCCGTGTAGAACGCAAGCACCCCTTTGAAATTCCAAAAATCGTTGAAAAGAGGAACATTAAAAAGAGTGAAATAGCCTTCAAGTTTTGTATCGGAACGCAAATAGAACTCCTGCTCAAAGCGAGGAATAAGTCCGTACCACGTCAAACGCTGGCTTGCAAACCAACCTTTGGACGGGTCGTAACTTAAATCCCTTGCATCGACGGAAAATGAAGCGAATATCGAGTTTTTAAGCCCAAGCCTGTTCGCATATTTGTTCACACCCGAATCAAGAGGTGAATACAGCGACTGGTCATAGTCATTTCTTTGAAGTGTATTTGTAAGTCCTCCCGAGAGAGTAAGCACACCGACCATCGGAGACCACCTTCGTCCGACGGCGGAAGTCAATGACGTTCCTATCGAATCGTACGCCATGTAATATGTTTCCTCATTTGAAAGACCATTTGGAAGCATATTCATTACAAGCGAGGAAGATTTTTCATGGAAAAAAGAAAGGCTCTCGGAAATCTGGATTGGCTCTCCAAAAATCCAGTTCTGACCGAAAGAAAAATCCACCGACTGCTCTCCCTTGGCCGCAGTTACCCCAGCCGACAGCATTCTTCCCTTTCCCGAAAGATTTGAGTTCTGCCATTTAAAGAACAAAGAAATCGGAAGGTCTTCGGCATTGGAGACACCGGAAAAAGTCATTCCCAGCTGAAGCATGGTGGTTGATGTTTCCTCAACGGAAATCACAAGATTCACAAGATTTTCTTCAGACCCCGCCACAGGCTCCGGAACGATGTTCGAAAAATATTGAAGATTATAAAGATTTCGAAGACCTGCCATCACCTTGTCGCGCGAAAAAACATCCCCCGGCTTCAAAGGGATTTCCCTGATTATTACCTCGTCCTTTGTCTTTGTGTTTCCCTTGACGATTATGTTTTCAATATGCGCGCGTGAACGTTCGACTATAGTAAGGCTGTAACCTATGGTGTGAAGTTCGGAATCTTTGTTCACGGAAGGAATGAACTCGTTTGTCATGTAACCGTTTTCATAGTAAAGATTCGTTATCGAAGAAATTCCTTCACGCAATTTAGTCTGATTGTAAATATCGCCGTTCTTCAGTTTCATGAACGCCAACAGTTTTTCCGAAGAAAAGATTTCGTTTCCCGAAACGGAAAGACCGCTGAACGTATACTGTGCGCCTTCCTGAATCAGGAACGTAAGCGAAAGTTCCTCACGCTCCTTTTCTTCATTCTGCACGGACTCCTGAAGGACATCCACCACACGTGCGTCCGCATAGCCCCTTGTATTGTAATAATTAAGAACCGCCTGCTTGTCGCTTTCAAGAGACGACCACTGAAAAGCTCCGTCCTTCATGAAGCCTTCTTCCTTCAGTGAAAGTTTGCTTTTGAGCGTCCTTTCCGAAAAGACCGTGTTTCCGTTGAACTTTATGGAAGTAATCACAGTTCCTTTGCCCTCGGAAATATCGAAAACGACCTTCACGCCGCTTTCAGTCTCATGGCTGGAGTGCGTTACTTTCACGTTGGAATATCCTTTTTTTATGTAAAGATCCCTTATCGCCCGTTCGTCAAGAAGAACAGCAGAATCCACGAAAATATCTCCTGCCTTTGCGGAAACAGTTTCCTTCAGTTCGTTGTTGCGAATCTTTCGGTTCCCCTTGAATTCTATGGATTCAATCGAAAGCCGTTCTTTTACATTGAAGACCAAAAGTATTTTGTCCGCCGACTTGGGGTCGTGTTTTGCGAACGGCTCGATTTCATCAAAATAGTCAAGGCTGTAAAGACGGTCAAGAATATCGTTATATACAGTGTCGTTGAATTCTTTTCCGATGAACGACGATGTTACGCCTGAAAGCTCGGATTTTTTTACCGTTACAAGACCTTCGAACGAAACCTGGGATATTGTCTTTCCCCAAAACCAGTCCGAATCCTCTTCCTCGGACCAAAAAGGAACGCAAATAAAAAGAGACACAACAAGGCAAGAGGCGATGATTTTTAATTTCCTTGAAAACATACATTCATCCGTTTATGTTTAAAATGAGAACTTCCATGAAAGCGTAACCGAAGTCGAAGTCGCAAAATCTATGCTGTCTAATCCCCTTCCGATTTCAGGCGAAAGAGACAGACGGACATTTGCTACCGTTGTCGTAGGTTTTAGCCCTATTTTGGGAAGGAACACATTCCAAAGAGGTGCGAACATCTGACTGATGTCCATCTCGAAACCGATTTCCGGCTGGAACGAAAATCCTTCGACCTTGCCTTCGTTTCCCAGGATACTGTCATCATAGGAAAGATGCATCAGAGCATCGGCATACAACGAACTTCCGAAATACTTACCTATGTAAACAGTCGAATTATCCAAATAGTTACCGATTTTCATGTTCTCGGAATTACTTGACAATGTCTGCTTTATGGCGTTCTGAAGAACATTTGTTCTTAAAGAGAATATATCAAAATTAAGATATTCCCGCAATGTATTCTCGACGGTTCGTCCTATAGTTGACTGGATGGCATAGTCGCCGGTCGCTATCAGAAGGTTAGTCACTTTGTCGGAATCTCCCGTTGCAATCTGACCCAAAAGTTCCCTGATTTCCATCTCGGATTTAGGCGGAATCGATGTGAACACAGGCTGAAATTTATCAAGTTCCTGATTGTTCGCAGAAAGAATTATTCTGACATCGTTTCCGTATGCGTCTTTTTCCCTTGTTTCCGCCGTCAAAGTGATGTATGGATTAAGCCGGGTCTCGTTCGGATCAAAACGTAAAAGTCCGTTCTTTAGATAGAAGTTTCTGTTCAGGTAGGCGATGTCCCCGGAGCGGAGCTGAATGTCGCCGTCTATGTTGAACATTCCGTCTTCGGTGTCGCATTTGAACGTGAACTTTTTGTCGGGAACAAAAACCGTCCTAAGAATGGGGTCAAAATTGAAACTTACGTGCTGCTCTATGTACACGTCAAGGTCGGAACGAAAGAAGAACGATGGTTCCGAATTCTGGTTCAACGAAAAAAAATCAGTTGTAACGATTTTTGCGTTCGTCTTTTTTAGCGAGATTGCGCCGCCCAAATCCAGGTAGCGGTCCTGTATCGTGAGGTTCAAGTCCAGCGCAACATCTCCTTTTGCCTGAATCAAAGCAAGTTTCAAGTTCGCAGGGATATGCGCATTTTCCGGAGTACGGATTTTTGCTTCCATTCTGTCGAAAAACCATCTGTCAAAAAAGAAATCGATTTTTCCGTAGACAGGATTTGTTTTTTTTACCATTCCTTTGAATTCGGGAACGGATATTACGTTTTGGTTCAGGCGGACTTCGAGCCTGGGTGCGGTTATATGGCTAGGAACGATTTGGGGAAGTGTGATGTCCGCCCCGGATACGGAAAACCTTCCGCCGAAATCCGGGTCTTTTTTAAGTCCCTTGATTGTCATGTTCCCTTTCATGATTCCTTTGTAGATTTTAAAATCCGGAATGTTCAGATAGGAAGCCGCCGACGCAAGATCCGCCGTGACATCGTTTATGTTTATGTCAAGATTTTTTGAAAAGATATTTCCCGAAACGGAAGCCGAGACGCTTTTTCCTTTTGCGATGGAAAAATCCATGTCGCCGTTTTTTGCTATGAAACCGGAAATTCCAAGCAAATCCGACGTGTTTACGGCTGTGTTCCCCGATGAATGAACAAGCGAAATACGTTCAGAAAGTTCTTTGGTCAAAAACGAGCCGCCAGCCTTTTTTATGTCAAGGACGATGTCAAAATCCGTGGGGAAAGAGTTTTTTTCAGAAAAAGCGAAACTTTCCATCGAAAGTTCCATGGGAATTATTATGCTTTTTGAAAGAACGCCGGATTCAAGAACGCCGGACGCTTTCCCAGAAAATTTTCCGATATCGTATTCCGCCTTTAAGCCTTTGAACTCGATGCCGTTGTAAGAAATATTCATGTCCTCTATAAAAAGGTTCTTTCCTTCGCCGTAGCCTTTTCCCGATGCGGAAAATACGTTTCCCGCGACAAGAAGTTTAAGAGAATCGATGTTCGCTCCTATGTAGGGGCTTTCAAGCGTTCCGGAAACCACAACCGTTCCCGTAGCCTGATTGTTGTCGCTCGCTTCCGAAAGAAAACGGCTTAAAGCAAAGCGGTTCACTTCTATTTTGGAGTTAAGATAAAGGTCGGACTTCAATGTATTCGAGTCGATTTGTTTTCCGCCCGGATTTGTGATTTCCGCCGTGATATCGAATCCTTCGGAAGAAATCTGATTTTTGAGCGAAAAATCAAGCGTCGCACCCGAGAAGATACCGTCGTTTATGTTCCACGCAAGGCTCAAAGGTCCTTCAAGGGCAGAAAATCTGTCCGAATAAGTTATGTTGTCGAATATCGCCCCGTATTTTGTAACGCTTCCCGAAAGAATCAAGCGAGGTTTGAAACTGAATTTCGCGCCGCCTTCCTCCGCCTCGAATCTTGTAACAATAAGATTCACGCCGTCTTCCTTTGAATATGTGAAGCCCGAATCCATGGAGACGCTGAATATCGACTCGACAAAAGAGACGGGAAAACTTTCCATCGAAAACGTTCCGTCATAGCGGTGGGGGAAAGCGTTTCTAAGTTCAAGCGAAAATCCGTAGTCTCCGGTAACGCTCAATGATTTTCCCATGTAAGTTCCGGCAAGATGATAGGGAACGGAATCTCGGGTCGCATCAACGGTAAAGAAAGCTTCCTTGTAGTCCGGGGAAAGTTCCACCTGGGCAGAAAGATTTGAAAACTTTCCGCCGGAAATGAAATCCACACGGCTCACGGACAGCGAAGTGTCGTTTCCGTCAATGGAAGCGTAAACGAATTTTCCGTCCTTTTCGCTGTTCGCCACAAGAAGATACGGAATATTGTACGAAAGCGTCTTGAAATCGGAGGAGACATAAAGTTCCCCGTTAAAAAGATAAGGCTTCAAAAATGAAGGAGAAGTTTTTTTTCCGTCCGAGAAGAAAAGCGCAAAATCAGTTACGCTGTCAAGGAACATATCTTCCGCAGAAAGATTTGCCTGTACATACTTGCTTCCGCCAAGATAACTTCCCGAAAGAGCCACAGTCCCCGGCTTTCCGTAATCGCTGTGCGCATAGTCGGAAAGTTCAAAAGAAAAATCCACAGAATCGTCCGACGGGGCAAGTTCAAGTTGCAGGGCGGTGAACGATTTTTCGCCGAACATCAGCTGGGGCGAAAACGCCATGAAACCTTTTTTTTCAGGCTCGAAAAACACTTCCGTTGAGATTTCTCCTCCGTTTAAAAGCGTGTAGTTGTACAGGTTCAGGTTTCCCGAAAGCTGCAAGTCTTTAAATGCAAGGTCTCCCGAAAAATCGCAGTTCAGGCGTTTTCCTTTTAAGTCCAGTTTTTCTACGGCTATTTTTTTTTCGTTTCCGAAAAACGAATATTCTATTTTTTCTCCGCCCTTGAAAAGTCCGTCTTTCAACGCAATGTTTCCGTTTGAGCTGTAATCCACGGAACGGCTTTTTATGTCGCACGAAGCCTTTGCCTCAAGCGTCATTGTGATGTTGTCAAGCGCATTAAGGATTTTTCCCGACTTTTTGGAAGAAATAAGATTTCCAAGAGTGAGTTCGAAAGCTCTTAGCGAAACGTCCGCGCGTTTTTTTTCGATGTCAAGAGAGCCTGCAAAAACGAACGGATAGGAATTCTGCACGGTTGTAAAAGAGGCAACATCGTCTGCATAGCCGAAAAGCAGGTTCAGACGCTTGAAGTTGAAATTTCCGTCAGTAAAATTTGAGATATTCAGGTGAAGTGAACTTCCGTCAAGTTTTTCTTCAACCGCACCTTCTGCGACAAAGCCGCAGGAAAGGCTCTTTTCTTTTTCGCCGTTGTAATAAATAAGAGAACCCGAAGTATTAAGCGAAACCTGACCTGTATTTTCAAGTATGTTCATGGAAATTCGCCTGAAAAACGCATCCGCCGTGTCAGAGCCAATCGAATAACTTATGCGCAGATTTTTTATGTAAATGTCAAAAAGGCTTTTTAGCTGAATCAAGTTTTTTAAAGAAAAGTCATCCGGTTTATCTTCTGTTTCTTTGGGATTTTTTTTTGAATCCGAAGAAGATGAAAAAAGACGCTTTATTTTTTCGACCAGCAAAAAATCGTTTTCTCCGTCAAAAGAAAGCGTAACGCCTTCAACAGTGATGTCCTTGAACATATCCGGAAATTTTCTTCTAAGAAGTTTTGGAAAACTGTAACGAATCGAAACATTTTTTATGTCAAGGATATTTTCTCCGTCGTCCGGTTCTTTTATCGATATGTTTTTCACTCTGATTCCGGAAAGAATCGACGGCGAAAGAGAGCTGTAGGAAATCTTTATTCCGAGCGTATTTTCAACTTGACCGAACAGACTTGCGACGTAAATGTTCATTCTGTCGTTCAAAACCTTCAGAATCGGCCGAACCGCCAAAATCGAAAGGCACAGGACAAGAGAAAACACAATGACTGAGACGCTTTCCTTTATCGGAAGTCTTTTCCTACTCATAAGACTGAAACTGAACGGCATTTACTAGACAACAAAAATCCGCTTGACTATACTACAGAAATTATCGGTTTTATTGTAGGTGCTTTGAATGATTATTAAACGATTTATAGTGTTCGAGGGAATCGACGGCGCAGGAACTACGACGCAGCTAAAAAGGCTTGGAAACTTTTTCAAAAAGGAAGAGCTTATTACAACCGCAGAACCCACGGACAGAGAGACCGGACTTTTTTTAAGGAGAATGCTCAAAGGGGAACTGGATTTTTCTCCAAGGACGGCGGCATATCTTTTTGCGGCGGACAGAGCCGAACATCTCTACGGAAAAGGCGGAATCATCGAAAACACGGAAAAAGGAATGTTCGTGGTAAGCGACAGATATATTTTTTCAAGCCTTGCGTATCAGGCGGTTTCATGCCCGGACGGACTTCCTTCCATTATAAATAGCCCATTTCCACTTCCCGAACTGCTTTTTTATTTCAAGATAAATCCCGAAGTCTCTATTCGTCGTGTGGAAAAGCGAGGCGGAGTTTCCGAAATATACGAAAAAATCGACTACCAAAAAAAAACCGCGGCAATGTTCGATTCGGTTATAAAAGAATTCGACGGAACGGAAAAAGGAAAGGGAATGAAAATCGTTACGCTTGACGCTGAAAGAACGGTCGAGGAACTCACGGAAAAAATCGTGGAAGAACTAAAAAAAATAAAAAACTGAACGGATAAAATTGAAAAAAGGCGGAAATTTTTATGAAAATCCGAAAAAAATCGCCGGAAAAAATGTTAATTAAAATCTCGTTACGGAAATCCTTTCATAAAATAAAAACGATTTAAAAAGGCGGAAAACTGCGTTAAAAACCGAAAAAATCGATTTTTTCGTTCCCTGTGTTTTTCAAAAATTTGCGATAAAAAACGCTGCATGAATTTCAAAGTCTAATAATATTTTTCCTGATACCGATAATAAATGAGTGATAAAGCGATTTTCAAAAACACTGCAGATTCTTTTACTTGCGGCGGTATTTTTTTCAATTCCCACAACCCGTGCCATCTCGTACATGGTAAAATTCAAGGAAGACTGGTACAGGCTATATCATGTCCACTACCAACAGTATCCTGACGACTGCATTGAAAACATATATTGGCTTGAAAAGGCGTTGCAAGCTGACTTTGCAAATCCGCTTTACGCAAGAGTAAAAATTTCAAACGAAAAGGAATGGGAAAAATACCGCTATCTTTTTCAGATGCACATAAATTTAAAACTGATAGAGCAGCATTTGCGGCTTGGGCGCACATACGACAAAAAAGTCGCCTATTTCTACGACGCTCCATGGAAAGACGAATATCTTCGCAATCTTGAAAAAGCCGTTTCGTGTTACAAAGCATCGCTCAGCTATTGGACGGAAGCACTTCAATGGGCTGAAAAAGCTAATGCACCGGGATTCAAGTTTCTTTTTATGACGGAGATGCAGAACTGGGAGGACGAGCGGGAGCGAATAAAGACAGGCGAACTCGACTACGGAAAAATGCTTTCACGGGAAATCGGCAGAGTTGAAAAAGTGAAAGCCGACTTTCTTGCAATGGAATCAAAAAATTATTAAAATCTTCTCCACTCAGGGCTTTTAAGAAAAATCCTTTTACGCCCGAAAAATTCAAGAATTCTTCATGCGGAACTTATATGGACGAAGAAAAACCGGGCTATTATTTTGACTGGGCTGCAACAAGCCCTCCGGACAAGGAAATCCTTAGAGAAAGCCTTGAACTTTCGATGAAAAACTGGGGAAATCCGTCAAGCCTTCACACAAAAGGAAAAGAGGCAAAACTTCTTCTTGAGGCGGCACGAAAAGAATGCGCCCAAGTGCTTGGCGTAAAAAGCGAGACGCTCTTTTTTACCAGCGGCGGAACTGAAAGCAACCACATTCCGCTTCTTTCGGTTTTGAACAAGCCACAAAAAGGTCATGTGCTTTTCAGTTCAATAGAACATCCAAGCGTGCGTGAAATGGCGGCGGAACTTTCAAAATGCGGCTGGGAAGTAGAAGAAATTCCTTCAAACAAAGGCGGAATAATAACACCTGAAAACGTAAAAAAATCGCTGAAAACAAACACGGTTTTCGTTTCCGTAATGGCGGTGAACAACGAAACTGGAGCAATCCAGCCGATAGAAGAAATCGCCGATATGCTTGTAGAAGTTTCCAAAGGAAAACGCCGTCCCAAATTCCACACGGATTGCGTGCAGGCGGCAGGGAAAATTCCGTTTTTTTTAAACCACGAGGGAATTGACAGCGCATCGTTCAGCGCGCACAAAATTTCAGGACCGCGGGGAATAGGACTTCTTTACTCAAAGAACACGATAGAACCTTTTTTGAGAGGCGGCGGTCAGGAAAACGGAACAAGGAGCGGAACTGAAAACGTTTTTGCCGCAATCGCGTTTTCCAAAGTCCTTAAAAAATATTTCATATCAGAAAAAAATCCAGCCGCAGAGAAAAGGTTTTTAGAACAGAAAAAGACGACATCGGAATTTGTGAAAAAACTTTCGCTTTTGAAAGGATGCGTCGTGATTCCCGAAGAAAGGATTTTAAATCCTGAAAACTATTCGCCTTGGATAATACAGGCTTCGTTCGAAAACATTCCGGGACAGGTGATGCTGAGGGCGTTGGATTCCGAAGGATTCTGCATTTCGACTGGAAGCGCATGCGGCTCAAAAAAAGACGAAAGACCCGTCTTGAACGCAATGAAAGTTCCTTCCGATACGGCAAAAAATTCCGTGAGGTTCAGTTTCGGCTTTTCCACGAGTGAAAGCGACATTGAAAAACTGTTCGAAAAAGTAGAAGAAATCTGCAAAAGATTCAACGGGAAAAACTTTAATTGACAAGGACAGCGGTTTTAGGCTATTTTCTATGGGCTGCAGTTCTTTCATGAACAATTACACACAAACCAAGGAAGGCATATATGGGTGCACGCGGAGAACTTTACACGAATGAAGTCTATCTTGACAACCGCTCCTACTTTTTTAACGTAAAGGAAAACCGAGCGGGGGACGTTTTTCTTCAGATAGTGGAATCGAAAAGCAAAGAAGGTTCGGACATCAACAGGCACCAGATTGCCATTTTTGCGGACGACCTGCAAAAATTTCTTCAAGGCTTGAACGTCTCGCTTGCCTATATAGAAAGAGAGAACAAGGCAAGAGCAAAGATAAGGGCGGAACGGAAAGCTGAAAAAATAAAAAAATACTGCCTTAAAAAAGAGGAAGAAAAACCTCTTCCGCCGCAGGTAAAGAAGACCGGAAGAATCCACGTTGTCTCAAAACGAAAAACCGATAGCGACGGAAAATAATTTCGTTCCTTAAAAAATCAGACGAATAAAACGGAACGCAGATTTGAACTACCCACTCACAAAAAAAGCGGCTTTTTCAATATTTAAAACTCATTCGCTGAATCGGAGAAGGTCCAAGTCTGCGGCATATTTCCCTGTGTTCCTTTGTGGGATAACCTTTGTGCTTTGCGTAACCGTATTCCGGGTATAGTTTATCCATCGAGTACATAAGCCTGTCCCGCTCAACTTTTGCGAGTATGCTTGCCGCCATCACGGAAGGAATTTTTGCGTCCGCCTTTACCATGCACTCGACACCGAAGCCTTCTATCGGCGGCGTTTTGTTTCCGTCCGCTATTACTCGAAGGAAAAACTCATCATTCAAAAATCCGTTTGCTTTTAACCAAGGCGAAAGTTTTTCAGAAAGGCTTTCAAAGGCAAGTTTCATGGCTTTCAGGCTTGCGTTCAGAATGTTTATCCTGTCTATTTCTTCGGCGTTCACAAAGGAAACTGCCCAAAGAGCCTTTTCTTTTATCACCTTTTCAGCTATTTCACGTTTTTTTTCGGAAAGTTTTTTAGAATCATTTAAAAGTTCAAAAGGAAAGTCTAGAGGCAATATAACAGCGGCTGCGCTTACAGGACCTGCCAAAGGCCCTCGTCCCGCTTCGTCCAAACCGCATATAAAATCCGCCATAAAACTAGAATCCTGAACTTGAGTTAGAAAAATCCTCTACGGAAAGATTTTTTGCATCCATGTAGATTGCTTTTCCGTTTCCCATGGTCTTTTTTAACTGTGCGGAAAACTCGTTGTCCGTTATCGATGAATGTGTATTGAAAAGTTCTGCAATCCGCCCCATCACGCCAATCACGGAACAACGGCTTTTCCTCAGTTCAAAAAGTCCGCCTTGGCACGTGAACGAAACCCCGGTCGATGCGACGGTCGTGATTTTTGAGTTTTTCACCGAAATTTTTGAATCCACAGCCGCAACGCACGCAGAATAATTGTTCGCCGAGCCTGTTATTCCGGAATCCTTTATGGTAACTACGGACGACGATGAATCGACTATCACACCGTTTTTTCCGAAAATCGCAGAAAGATCCACGGAATCAAATATCAAAACTCCTCTTTCGAGAGAAAAAAGCGAATGGTTTTCGGAAAATTCCGCCTCATCTGACGAAGATTTTTCCGCATAGGTTATAAGGCAATCGGAAATCGCAAGGCTTGCGTCCCGTACGACCAACGATGAGTTTTCAGGGAAAAATATTCTTGCGTCGCCCGAACCTAAAATCTCCATGTTGGAAGTAAGCTCAAATCTTTCGCGCGGCATTTCCATCATTCCTTTTAGGTTAATGCGTACAAAACCGGAGCCGTCAATGTGCGAAAGAAGTTCCGAAAACGTTCCGAACGGCCGCTCGCTTGTTCCGTCCGCAGGCACTGAAAGCCTCATTCCGGTTTCCATATCCACGTAATAGTTGCACGAATCGATTACAACCGAATATTCGCTTGTTCCGCTTTTGTTTCCGTTTGAATCCATGGCATATGCGCTTACTTTGTATGCAACCGCACCGTCTATCGAAGGAGAAAGAAGGATTTTTCCCGAATCCAGTTTTTTGAATTCTTCCTCAATAAAACTGAACATGACATCGCCGTTTTTCCAGCCCTCCTCAACGATTAAAGGTCCTTGCACGCAAACGAAAAGTTCCATCTCCGATACTTTTTTTATATCTAACGTTACCGCTTTTCTAGCCCAACCGCCTTCTGCGGAAGATGAAATCACCGGTTTTGAAGGAAGGCGTTTGTTCACCCTGAAATCTATGCCAATCTCGCCCTGATAAACGGAATCGTAATAAACGCCCGTCCGAACAGAGCCTGAAAAAAGGTCTCCCTGAAAAGTATCGAATCGGATGGAATCGTAAAGCCCTGAAATATCCCCATCGCCGTCAACGATGCCGAATTTGTAGCCTGAATCCCCTTGGGAACGGATATACTTTACACCGTTCGGGTCGGTTTCGACGTTGATTTTAGGTCTTGGCGGAAGCACAAAAAATTTCACCGTGTTTTCAGAAGAATAATCCACGCTCTGCCAGCTTATCATGTGGCTTACGCTTCTGTCCAATGTCAAAGGGATTTTCGGCTGTTCCCACCATTTGTCGTCAATCCTGTATATCAAGTTCATGTCCGTGAACCGAACGGTTTTCCAGTCCTCAATCGTAAACGGAACATCCTTGCGGCTGAAAATCCCTGAAAGCGAAGGATTTATCCTTACAGCGAATTTCCAAAAAGAAGTTCCGTCGGACACCGTGCAGGAAACAGTCCTTTGAACAACGGAATCCGCAGGCAGAAAAAGAGAAGAGCCCGGCTGAAAACTTTCATCGCCGTTTCCGAAACTGTATTCAAGCGAAGAAGGAATCGAAAAATTCGTTCCGGCTGTGTAATCGACAAGTCCGTTTGCGACAACATTCTCGATAAAATCGTAGGCAGCCGAATCTTTTGGGAGAGGCGCATTTTTTACAGTGTAGAAAATGTTCTCGTTCAGTTTTTTACCGTCCGCCGAAACAAAAACCACCCTAAGATAAACGTCGCCTTCAACATCCAAAAGGACAGGACCGTCGTACGCAAAACCGTAAGATTCGGGGTCGTTTCCGGAAAGCGAATAATAGGCGTTCATTCCGCCGGGTAAATCCAGCACCAAAATTTGACGGTTAGCCCAAACGCCGTTCCCGGGATTTACAACCGATTGCGAAAACGCCTTCGGGACAAAAACCACGAAAAGGACTAAAAAAAACATTGCCACAAGCGAAAATTTTCTGTTCATCTGCGCTCCCTTTTTAAGGCATTTTTCTAGCCGTTATTGCTTTCGTTTTCGGCAAACAGGGGCTTTAAGATTCGCTTCAGTTCCGAATCTTTTGAAAAATAATGCTTTTCAAGTTCATCTGCAGAAAGACCTACAAGCTCGTGGCTCATATAATGAATCCATCTGTCCTCTTCAGGGGTGTTTACTACGATTTTTCTGCAATAATAGTCGGGAATCACGGAAAGTTTTTCCCTTCGAGAGTCTTCCTTGTAGTCATGGACGACGACTTTTATGTCCTCCCTGTTCATTCCATAATCAAGCAGAATATCCACAAGGGCGTTTATTGTCTTTCCGGTGTCAAAAATGTCGTCCACAAGCATTATCTTATCGCCGGGGCGAAGATTTGCAGGAGGATATGTCCATCCGTCCACATAAACCCTTGACGTGGATTTTCTTACGTCCGTATACGAACGGGCAACCACGGCGGCAAACAAAACAGGATGATGTGAGCGGTGCGCTATTTTGTAATACTCGCTAATCACGTTCGCCATGTACGCACCGCCCCTAAGAGAACAGTAAATCACGTCGGGAACGAATCCATCCTCGCTGTACATTTTGTGGGCGAGTTTCAACGCATCGTCTCGTACGGTATCGAACGGCAAAAATTCTTTAAACATCGAAAAAAACCTCTTTTATGAAAAATCGACAGGTCATTGTAAACGAAATCGACATAATTCTCAATTCACTTGTTAATATCCCAGCAAAAACTCCCCGTCGGGAACCGCAATTTTTTCATGACTTACCCTGTTGCAAAGTTCAAGGACTTCGTATATTCCGCTTTTGGCGTCCTCCGCCCTTTCAAAAGTAAAGTTCGCTCTTTGAATAGCCTTTCCAAGGACGGAATGTTCGCCCACGGCATCGAACCTTTTGCAAAGGAAAGCCGCGGAAGAAGGATTTTTGTTCACGGATTCTATGGATTTTTTTACAGAAGAAAGAAGATTTTCAAGAGATTCCATCTCTTCCGAGCAGAAATTTCGGCGGACCACAAGCACGTTTTTTGGAAGATGCCTGTTCCTTCCTTTTATCGCAGAAAATTCTTCCTGAAAATCGGCGGAAATATAAAATCCGGAGTGTTTTAAAACGTTCGAAACGGCGGGTTCTGAAAGAAAAGCGTTGTCGACCTCTCCGCTCAAGAGTTTTATGACGGAAAAAGCCTCGTTTTCTTCCCATTGAATTTTCATAACGCCGCCTCCGTTTTCCATGGAAAGAGCGCTTTCTTCCATAACCCATGAGATAAATCCTTCGCCTATTCCGCCTTTAGTCACGGAGATTTTTTTACCAAGAAGGTCGGAAAGGTTTTTCAAAGAAGAATTCGACGACACGGAATAAAAATCCATGTTCTGCGTTACGGCGGCACATAGGATTTTTCCGTCCAAAAAATCGTAAAGGAGAGCAGCGGCGTTTACCGGAAGTATCAGAGCGTCGGTTTTTGCTTCCATCAAAGAAAATGCGGCATCCTTCACAGATGAAAAGCGAATAAAATTATACGAAGGCTCTCCATCAGATTTTTCCAAGAACATGAATGCATACGGGACGGACGACATTCCCTTTACAAGCGCAATGTTAGTTTTGCAGAACGAAGGCACGGAAAGAAAAATCGCAAAAACCACGAAAATAATTTTTCTTATGCGCAACTATTTTTTCTCCAAAACGTTCACCATCGCAAGCACGGAAGAATCCTCGTTCTCGTTCGACATGGAGATGCATTTTATGGTTGTGCTTTTAGCGTTTTTTTTGTCGGTAAAAGAAATTTTTAGCCTTCCTTTGGAACATTCGACCGAAATCCGGTGGAATCCATTGTTTCTTTCGTCAAGGATTTTTGTGGCAAGCGGCTCTTCAATCTCTTTTTGGATAATGCGGCGCATAGGCCTAGCACCCATTGAAGGTTCGTAGCCCTTTTCGATTAAATAACGCCGTGCCGAAGGCTTCAGCGAAATTGTAAGATTCCGTTCTTCAAGCCGAGAGGCAAGTTCGTCAATCTGTATGTCAAGAATTTGGGAAACCTCTTTCTTTTCAAGGGCTTTGAACACGATTATGTCGTCTATCCTGTTTATGAGTTCCGGATTCAAAAGTTTTTTCAGTTCGCTTTCGGCATTCGCCTTTATCTGGTCGTAAGGAAGTATAGTTCCTTTATCCGCAGAAAAACCTACCCTGCTTTCCGAGGTGATTTTTCTTGCCCCCGCGTTGCTCGTCATTATTATAACGGTGTTCCTGAAATTCACGGTGTGTCCTTGGCTGTCGCTAAGCTCGCCTTCCTCAAGAATCTGAAGAAGAAGATTGAAGACATCCGGATGGGCTTTTTCTATTTCGTCCAAAAGAAGAACCGAATACGGATTTCTGCGGACTTTTTCCGTAAGAATGCCGCCGTCCTCGTAGCCGATATAGCCCGGAGGCGCGCCGACAAGCCGGCTTGCGTTGTGTTTTTCCATGAAGTCCGACATATCGACCCTCACCAAAAAATCCTCGCTTCCGAACATGAATTTTGCGAGGGCCTTTGCAAGCTGCGTCTTTCCAACGCCCGTAGGACCAAGAAAAATGAACGAACCTATAGGCCGTTTGGGAGAAGATATTCCCGCCCGGCTTCTTCGGACAGCACCGGAAATTGAACGGACGGCATCGTCCTGCCCTATGACCATTCCGTGCATTTCTTTTTCCATGTCTACAAGCCGCCGGGATTCGTTTCTGTCAAGCCTTTCCACGGGGATTCCCGTAAGTGTGCTTACAACTTTTGACACGTCGTCGGAACTTACACGGCTTTTTTTTGACAGGCCTTTTTCTTTCCAGTATCTTGCATAAAGTTCCAGCTGACCTTTTAGCTGTATAACTTTGTCCCGTACATAGGCGGCGTTCTCGTAATCCTGATTTTTTACAAGCTCTTTTTTTTCGCCAACAAGAGCTTCAATCTGCTTTTCAAGTTCCAAAAATTCTTCAGGCTCTTTGTCTTCGTTCAGTTTTTTTTCAGCTCCGGCTTCGTCAAGAATATCAATCGCCTTGTCAGGAAGAAATCTTTCAGGAATGTAACGCCTTGCAAGTTTTACTATCAAAGGAATCACATCATCGTCGTAGACGATTCCGTGAAAATCCTCGTATTGTTTTTTTATTCCCTCAAGGATTTTCACCGTCTCCTCGTCTGAAGGCTCTTCCACCCTTATCATCTGAAATCTTCGCTCCAAGGCGGAATCTTTTTCGATGTAGCGGCTGTATTCTTTTGTGGTTGTAGCTCCGATTATCTGCAGTTCCGAACGGCTAAGGGCAGGCTTTAGCATATTGGACGCGTCCATAGTGCCTTCAGGTCCGCCAGCTCCTATGATTGTGTGAAGTTCGTCGATAAAAAGAATTATATTGGAATCAAGGCGGACTTCGTTCATCATCCGCTTCATCCGCTCTTCGAATTCGCCTCGGTATTTTGTACCTGCGATAAGGGCTGCAAGATCAAGCGAAAGAATCCGCTTTTTTGCCAATGCGGACGGAACTTTTCCGCCTGCGATGGACTGCGCAAGTCCTTCCACAATCGCAGTCTTTCCGATTCCGGGTTCGCCCACAAGGACAGGATTGTTTTTAGTGCGCCTTGAAAGAATCTGAATAAGCCTTTGAATCTCTTTCTCACGCCCGACGACGGGGTCTGCTTTTCCTTCCATGTAAAGACGGGTGATGTCCCTGCTGAATTCCGAGAGAAAACTTTTAGATTCCTTTCGCTCTTTTAAAGGATTTTTTTCATGAAACGCTTCCGTTTCTTGAATATTTTTCGGCGGCAAAGGATTTTCAAGATTTTCGCCAGTTCTGTCGAGTTTCTTAAAAATCCTGTGCAAGGCATCGGTCGGCATTCCGCCTGAACTTTTCATGAGTTCCTCGGAGATTTTAAGCTCATGCCTTGAAAACTTCACCAAATCCCGCATTGTGCCTGCGCTTATTTTTGCCTCGGAAAAAAAATCAAGACTTACGCTTCCAGATTCCTGCATTGCGGCAAGAAGTATGTGTTCCGTACCGACAGAATCGTCCCCAAGCTTTTCACATTCCATCGACGCTGCTTCAAGAAGTTTTTCGGTTCTTTTTCCCATCGGAATCAGTTCAATCTCATTTTCGCCGATTCTTTGGCCGCAACCCGAAAGGCTTTTTTCGAGGCAGAACGAAAACGAGTTCAAGTCTATTCCTGCCTTTTTGAGGGCAAAATATCCCGTCCCTTCCTTTGTCTTAATCATGGCAAGGATTATGTGTTCCGGCTGAATCTCTCCTGAAGAGAATGCCCTTGCGATGTTTTGGCTCAAGCCGTTTACAAGACGAGATGCCCGTGGAGAAAGATTTTTCATAATTTCCTCAAAGAAATGTTTTCAAGCGCATCCTGCAAAACCACCGCCCTCAGCCTGTCGAGTTTCAGGCGACGCTCATCTTTAATGTCGTCCGGAAAATTGAATTTTCCCTTTTCCAAAAGATAGGTAAGATGCGCATCCTGAATCCTGTACAAAAGCCCTGCGAGAGTTTTGCCGTCGATTCCGTCAAGAAGGCTCAACCTTAGCCCAACCTGAAGGTCGGAAATTATGTCCAAAGCTTCCCTGAGCGAAAGAAGAAGGCTTGCGCCCAGCAAAGAATAAGCGCGAAGGACAAAATTTCTTACAATCGTTGTATGATTATCGGCAAAATCAAGCAAAATCTTTCGTTCGTATTCGGCTATAAATCTTGAAATCGATTCCATCTCGGCAATCTGGTCTATCTCGCTTCCGTTCGCCGCATTAAGTCCGAACAAAAGAAAATAAGAACCAGGCGGCGGAAGATTTGGCAAACTCGCTTGCGGGAATGCAGGAATAATCGCTGCCTTTTTGCTTCGAACGTAGTCGATTACAGCCTGAATTTTTCCGGACTTGAGCGCGGCAGGAAGAGAAAGTCTTGCAGAAATTTTCATTCCGCTTCCGGTATCTTTCAAGGCGGACGTAAGATAGCCTAAATCGTATGTCGCCGCAAACTGAAGGGATTTTTCTAGCTCTGCATCAAGGCTTTTTACAGCATTGAAGCATTTTTCATAATCAAGCCCCGAAGAAAACGCTGAAAGTTTCAGATGGTCGGTTCCGTTTATGACAGCCGAAATATTTCCCTCCCTGTTCATGAGCGCAAGGGACTCAAACTCAATATTCCGTCTTTCAATTTCGGCTTGAGATTTTATCACGCCCAGTTCCTCAAGAAGGCGGCGGTTCAACGGACTTAAAAGAGACGTTTCTATCGAACGGTAACTTTCAAAAGCGGGGACTTTCCGAAATGCATCAATGATTATGGCTTGCACCCTGTTTTCGTCGTCCCCCCTGAACCTTTCGGGGAACGGAAAATTCGCAAGATTCCTGCAAAGCCTTAACCTTGAAGAAAGCACGACATCGTTTTCTTTGCCTTCAGTAGAATACCACGCTTTTCCAGCCTCATCGATTCCGTGTTCCATGGCTAGATTTCTTCTCCATCGCCCACGCTCTTTTTCTCGATTGCCCTAAGGAAATCCCTGTACACAGCCGCCTTTTCGTAGTCTTCTCTGCTGACGGCTTCCTCAAGTTTTCGCTGAAGGTCAGCCCTGTCGGTTATATCGTTCCTGAAATCCTTTATTCTGTGCGGAAGAGTTCCCGTATATTTTGCTTCGATTCCGTTGGAACTTAAAAGAGATTTTATTTCGTCCGAAAAGACCAAATAACATTCGGGACAGCCTGAAAAACCGGAAAGTTTTATCTCGCCAAGGCTTTTTCCGCATCCGGGGCAAAGCCTCTTGAAATCCGGGGAAGATTTTGTCTTTTTTTCAAAAATTTCTTTGAAAACGGAATCCAGATTTTTTTGTTCGGCGGAAACTGCGGGCGCAGCTATTCCCTTTTTGGAAGCGCACGCTGCGCACAGATTTATTTTTCTGCACGAAGAGCCAGAACGCTGCTCAAGAAAAATATCGGCAGGTCGCTCATTACATAAATCACACATCATAGGTCAAACCTTCCTGAACGATTCAATAGGACGTTCCCTGCCCGCTTTCACCGAAGGAATTATCGACACAATCAGCGAAAGAAAAATGACCGAAAACGCAATCAAGAACAACTTCAAAAAAGAAACTTCTATTGGAATTTCCTGAAGATAATAGGCAGGGTCCATCAAATTTATATGCGAAGGAGGAAGCGTTTTTCTTCCCGGAATCGAACAGAACAACGCCATCGCCTGATTAAAAAATTTTTCCAGTCCTCTAACGATTGAATTTACATTAACCGAACACAAAAGTCCAACGGGAAGACCCAAAATCAGCCCTAAAAAGCCGGAAAATCCTCCGACCAGCAAAAACGCGGTCGAAATTCCTTTTGACGAGCCGCCGCAACTTTTTAGGATAGCGATTTCCCTTCGGCGTTCCATCACGAGCATGACAAGTGCCGAAGAAATGTTCACAGAAGCTACAAGCACAATCATGAACATGATAAGGACAAGCATAAGCCTTGTCGATGAAAAATTTTCGAATTTAGAAGCGTTCACCTCGTCCCACCTGTACGCCCTGATTATTCCCTGGTATGAATCTTCAAGGGAACGCTGAAGAGCAATCACGCTTTTCATCGACGTGTCGTCCGCCATGATTTTCACGGAATGCATTGAAGTTTCATGCGCCAAAAATCCATAGGAAGTTTCAAGCGGAATGAAAACCCAAAGCGCATCCAGTTCCTGATAGCCCGACGAAACCACAGCGGCGATTTCGAATGAAGCGACTTTGCTCGATGTTACAAGGCGGATTTTATCCCCCGAACGAAGAGCAAGCGTGGACGCAATTTTTTCTCCGATAACGCAAGTTTTTCGTTTTCCGCCGAAATTTTCCAAAGAGCCGTCCTTCACGGAAAAAAGGGAGAAAAATTCCTTGCATTCAAAAAAAAGTTCAGGCTCGACCGCACGGATTTTCGCTCCTGTCCTGTACGTCTTTGAAAAGGCAAGCGAATCGGATTCAATCTCAGGAAATGCGTTCCTGACATTTTTAATTTCAAGAAAAGTCTTTGAAAAATCCCTGAACGACTCATAATTTTTTACAATGCTTGAGTTTCTGTTCAAAAGCGCCTGAACATGCCCCGACGAAAGGTTTACGATTCGGCTTGTCATTCCGCTGAACATTCCGTCGCTTACGGTTATTACGACCACAAGCGGAATTACGCTTATCGCGATGCAGGCTATAGCACCGATTATGCTGCGGCGTGCGTCGGAAGCCTTCCCCGTCCGTGGAAAAATCATTCTTTTTGCAAACATAAATGAACTTTGAATATTCATCATTTTTCCTTTACAAGAACGCCTTCGGGCGTGATTCTGTATATCGCACTTCCTTTTTCAGCAAGAGCCGTGTCGTGCGTTACCAAAAGGAGCGTTTTTTTGTATTTGTCCGCCATGGAAAAAAGAAGTTCGCCTATCATGGAAGAATTAGCGGGGTCAAGGTTTCCCGTAGGCTCGTCGGCAAGAATCAAAGAAGGACTATTTACCAAAGCCCTCGCCACAGCCACACGCTGGCGTTCCCCTCCTGAAAGCTGGCTTGGAAGATGAGATTTCCGGTTCGAAAGCCCCACGTCCTCCAAAAGACTTTCCGCCCTTTCAATCGCCTTTTTTTTAGGAACACCGAGCATATAGCAAGGCATATAAACATTCTCAAGAGCTGTAAAATCTTTCAGAAGATAATGAAACTGAAAAACAAGCCCGATGAATTTCGCCCTGTATTCCGCCATCTGATTTTCGGAAAGTTCTGTAACGTTCCATGGGCCTGCGACAACTTTTCCGCTTGTGGCACTGTCCATGCTTCCGATTATGTTAAGCAGGGTGCTTTTTCCGCTCCCGCTTTCTCCGCATATAACGGTCTTGCTTCCTTCCTCGACGGAAAGGTTTAAGGAATTTAGAACAGTAAGTTTTTCGCCTTCGCTTTCGTAGGTCTTTACAAGATTTTCAATCATCAGAATCTCACTCATCGTGAAGCACCTCCGCTATTTTGATTTTCAATACGCTCGAACTTGCAAGGACGCTTGAAACAAGAGGCGAGGCAATTCCAAAAAAAGAAATCATCATCACCTCGTGAAAAACCACCTTTGCAGGAATGGATGCGTAAACCTGATACATAGGGTTTTCCCGAACGAACATCGCGTTTCCGGGAGAAAAAATCGCCGTGAAAAAATATTCCGTGCAGTACATAAAATCCGAGGCGAACATGAAAACCTTTGCCATGTTGGCACAAAGGAACATGGAAAGGACGACTCCAAGCAAAGTCCCCAAAAGTCCGCCGGTAAATCCCCGCAAGACAAAAATCAGGTGGATTTCCCATTTTGCCGCCCCCATCGCAGACATCGTAGAAATTTCGGATCTTCGCTCAAACACAAGCCTGCGCATTCCGTTGTAGATGTTTATGGCCACAACCACAAAAATAAGAAAAACAAATAGCATAAGTATGTTTTTTTCGATTCGCAAAGCTCCGAAAAAACTTCTGTTGTATTCTCTCCAAGATTTTATGTCCGCGCCGGGAAATTTTTCGGAAAGAGAGGCTAAAGTCTGAGCGTCGTTCGAGCGGTTCTTGAGTTTTATCGCATAAACAAGCGGCGAATCTTTGCCGAAATATTTTTTTGCCGACTCAATGCTGACAAAAGAATAAGCCTGATTTATGTCCATGTAGCCCGATTCGAAAATTCCTTTTACGGTGAAGATGCGGCTATCGGAAATAAGTGCTACATCTTTTCCGCCGCTTAATGCCGCAAGCGTAACCGAAGAACCCACCCGAACATCAAGAAGCCGAGAAAGATAACTTCCGATTACAATGTTTTCAGGAAGGGACAGGTCAAAATCCCCGGAAACAATCCTAAGTTCATTTTTAAGCCCGGAATCTTTTTCAAGCACATCGTTTTCTACCGCCCTTACAACGACAGCATTCTGATTGTTTTTTCCGGATGTCAAAAGCCCTTGAGCCTCGTAAAACGGATAGACTGTTTTCACGTTTTTTTCTTCCATGCAGACTTTTTCAAAATCGGGAAACATTTTTTCGTCTATGTCCCTTGCCTGTAGATGGAACGAACTTATTTCCATTATGGAATCTATAAAACTCATCTGAAAACCGTTCATCACGCTGACCACAGTAACAAGGGTCATCACCCCTACGCATATTCCCAGCATGGAAAGAAGCCCCGTAGCCCTGGACCTGCCTTTTCTGTCAACATTGGAAAAACGGTTCGACACAAAAAAAATCCACCTTAGCGACGAAGAAAAACTTTTTCTATTCATAACTTCTGCTTCTCCTAATCTTTTCGTTCAGATAAAAATCGTCCCTTACGTGTTTTCCTTCGAGCCACACAGCCTTTGCCGAAAAACCGTCGTCAAAATACATAGTCGTAATCCACGAATCTTTGGAACTGTATATTGTCTCAAGGCAAAGGCGTTCACCCTCGTAATAATAATAATCCGGCGGCCGCTCTTGCGTTTTATAGTCATAAACATCACGCTTTT
The DNA here is from genome assembly GCA_905372235.1 of uncultured Treponema sp. Lineage (GTDB taxonomy): Bacteria > Spirochaetota > Spirochaetia > Treponematales > Treponemataceae > Treponema_D. Next base: position 19,891 of record CAJPOF010000012.1, on the reverse strand, counting down.
CAAAAGTGTTTAAAATCTTTTTTTTATCCGACTTTGAATATTCGTACTCGGCGTAACGCTTTTCCTTCAATTTTCCCTCATCCGTGTACGAAAAGTTTGTCCTGTTCAAAAGAACAAAATAAGGCTCTTCCGCTCCGTTTTTTTCTTCGGAAGAACGGACATAATTCTTGAACTCAGTTATTCGTCCGTTTTTGTCGTAAAAAGTTTCCTGCATAACGTTTTCTGCGACAAGAGTTTTCGAAAAAGGCTTGGTCTCGTTTTCAAGATAGGAATATTCCTCGCTTGACTTTAGATTTATTTTTTCAAGCGAATCGCCGTTCGTCCATGCCTCTTTTTTGTAAAGCCGCATTTCAGAATCATAGAATTTCCTGAAAAATCCGGTGCCGTTCGAAACAACCACGGATTTCTGCCAAGTCGCAGGCTGAACGGCAAACACTTCGTCCTCAAAAAAATGAATCCTAAGCGTCCTGTCGCTTTCCAAAAGCCGCCTTTCGGAAAAACTTTTTGATTTCTGCAAGCCTAGAAGACTTCCGTCTAGAAGCGGCTCGTCGTCCCTGGAAGCAGAACCGCCTGAAAAATCGTCTTTCAAAAAAGAATCTTCGTTTTTCGCTTTTGAAATATTTTCGATTTCCTTCTGCGCTTTTTCAAATTCCTTTGGTTTTTCCACCAAAAAAGGATTATCGGTTTTTTCGCCAAGGGAATAAATCCACAATCCGCTGTCGTTTGAAGAGTCATATTGCTGAGCGGCATCAAAAATTCCTGAAAAATCAGGGAAAATTCTATCGATTTTTCTTTCCGGAGAACCGTCTTCTGTCCATTCAGCACCCGCATAAAAATACGCCAATGCATTGCAAGTCAGTTTTTCCGTTTTAACATCGCCGTCAAGCAGGACTCCCGTAACTACGTTCACAAAGCGAATAATCGTCCGATATTGGAGCGTGTTTTTCTGGAAAGAAAAGGCATTCTCTTTTGCAAAAAAAACGAGGAAAATCAAAAAAAAATTTTTCGCACGCCCCGAAATCACCGTCATAGCCCCAAAAATTCGTCCACATATTTTTCTGAATCGAATTTTTTGATTGAATCGTATTTTTCCCCGTCGCAGACAAAGGCTGTGGGAACGGAAAGTTCTTTTCCAATCGAAACCAATAGCCCGCCTTTCGCCGTGGAATCGTATTTTGTAAGGATTATCGCATCGACTCCTACAGCCTCGTTAAAAACTTCCGCCTGCCTGAATGCGTTCTGCCCCGTGGTCGCGTCCAGCACCAATATCCGCTTGAAAAATCCTTCGTCCGCCTTTTCAGTGCAGATTCTGTCGATTTTTTGAAGTTCCCGAACAAGATTTTCCTTGTTGTGAAGCCGACCCGCCGTATCTGCAAGCACAAGCCCCGGCCCTTTTGAAAAGCACGCCGAAGCAGCGTCAAAAACCACAGCCGCAGGGTCGGAGCCGTGCTGATGGCTAACCACACGAATGCCTAAATTAGACCCGTGGGTGGAAAGCTGCTCAATCGCCGCCGCCCTGAACGTGTCCGCCGCTGCAAGAACAGTGTTTTCAACGGCAGACTTGAAATATTTTCCGAGTTTTGCGACGCTCGTTGTCTTTCCGACACCGTTTACGCCAAGCACCATCCATATGTTGTTCTTTCCGGCATCGGGAAAAAGCTCCGCTTCCTTCACGTATTCAAGAAGAATTGATCTTAATTCAAGAAGAATTTCATCTTCTTTGGAAAGATGCTTTTTCTTTGAACGTTCCTCAAGAATGTCAGAAATCTCGAATGCTGTCCTTGCCCCGACATCGCCTTCGATAAGACTGTCCGTAAGTTCCTCAAAAAATTCCCGATCGTATTTTTTTCCTGAAAAAAGGCCTTTAAGTTTTTCCGCAAAAGATTTTTTTCCCATTTCCTAAAACTCCGTATTTGATTTTTCATTTTCTTCGATATGAGACAAACTCTCGCCTTTCTCATCGGGCAAAATCGCCTCTTCCGCAGTTTTTTTATTGGAAGACGTTTTTTCCGAAGCGGACTTGATTTTTGCCGCCGTCTCTTCATTTTCTATCAAAGTTTTCTTTTTGGGGTCAATTTTTTTTGCCTCAACCGGAAGCGTTTTGTTCGCCGCCATAAGATAACGCACAAGTTCCACCATAAACCATGCTCCGCAGCCTATGGAAATTCCTGCAGTAACATAACGGCTTGCGGTAAGGAAAGCCTTTTCGTCCGTCCCCGAAAGAAACGCATATCCTGTAGAACCGTTTTTGTAATTTCCAAGGACATAAAAAGTCGGCATAAGCGAAATTATAAGCGAAGTGTACGCCCTGTACATCCAAATCCTACGATTGTCGATGTATTTTCCTTTGTCAAAATCCGTGGGCTTTACAGAAAGAACGGCGTCTTCCTCAAGCAAAGCCCTGTCCACTATGAAGTCGGACGGAAATCCGTTTTTTGAGACAAAATGTCCGAGAACGGGTCTGTTATTCACGCTGATTGACGAAAATCTGTTTTCCCCGTTGATTTTTCCCCTGAATTCCCCAAGCGCAAAAAGGTCGCCTTCCACAGGTTTGGTAAACGCAATTTTAAGACTTCCAGCGCTCTTTTTTTTCATGTCAACGGAAATAAGGAATTCCCTGTTCCCTTCAAAATTGAAACTTGTGGATTCAGTGTCGTAGCCTTTTGAGGAAAACTGGATGAAATGAACTCCGCTTGAAACCACAAGCGATTCAGGTTTATCCGAGTAGACCACGTCGTCCACGGTAACCACAAGATTTTCAAGTGCTTCGGCGGGAGATACATTGAGTTTAAGTTCTATGGGCATGCTGTCGGAGATTTTTGGAGTAATCTGCCCCGAAAGCCTTGCGCACAAAGTCCTAAGTTCGTCCATGCTTCCGACATCGGCTGCGTTTCCGATTATACGTCCGCCCGGATACTGATATATCGTTACACCTACCGACATATACGAGCCGTATGCAGTAATCGTTCCCGATACAAGCCCGCGGATTCCTTCCTGGCTGCATGCGCTTGAAAACTCAAAACTTTTCCTGTCAAGCGAAGCGACATTTTCAGGCGCGGGAAAAAGTTGGTTCGGGTCGTTTTTGTAAAGCACGATATTTTCTATGACCGGAGCTTCGTAAATTCCGCCGGGCGCAAAATCTTTTATGAATCGCCTGAAAAAATTAGTGGAGGACGAATCGTCTTCCACTAATTTCCCTTCTTCGATATGCCTTGAACGCTCGTCGTCCCTAAGAATTTCCTGAGCGCGTTTAGTTTCCTCGTCGGCGGCGGATTTTAGATTTTCGGCTATCTTGTCTCTGATTTCTTTTATCTTCTTGTCGCTGTCTTTAAGTTTTGCTTTAAGCTGACCGGAAGAATATTTTCCAAGGACGAGAGAATCCCTTTTCTGCACTTCTGCGGAAAGTTGAAGGAAAAGCGACCCCCTTTCCGTTTTCAGTCCATAAAGCGTCCTGTCGAGTTTTTCAAGAGACCTTGGCATTCGGGTAAGATTTTCTGCTATCTGCTCAAGAATAAGCGAAGGAATTGTCTTTTGAATCGCCTCGACGGAAGAACCATCCATGCTCCTTCCCGAAAAGGAAAACGGTTCGGCAGCCAAAATCCAGTTTCCGCCCTCAGCGGACACAAAAAAAAGACCCGAAATCAGAAGAGAAAAAAAAATTAGCGACTTTTTCCGAACAGTCATTTTTACCTGAACTAGACCTCCTCGTCTTCGGCTTCGTCCGCCATTGGAAGTCCCTTCCATTTTGCCATAAGGTATGCGTCCATGAAACTGTCTATGTCTCCGTCCATCACCGACTGAATGTTACCGGACTCAAATTTTGTCCTGTGATCCTTTACCATCGTGTAAGGCTGGAACACGTAGGAACGAATCTGGTTTCCCCACGATATTCCTTTTTTTTCTGCGGCGAACCTGGAATTCTCCTTTTCTTTCTGTTCCCTGTAATATTCGTAGAGTTTTGCTCTAAGCATGCTCATGCACGCCTGCCTGTTGAAAAGCTGGCTGCGTTCGCTCTGGCAAGCCACCACTATTCCTGTAGGAAGATGGGTAAACCTGACGGCGGAATCGGTTTTGTTCACGTGCTGACCGCCCTTTCCGCCTGCACGATATGTGTCAACCCTAAGATCTTCCGGTCTTATTTCGACTTCTATGGAATCGTCAAGCACGGGAAAGACAAAAACGCTTGCAAACGAGGTGTGCCGTCTTGCATTGGAATCGAACGGCGAAATGCGGACAAGCCTGTGGATTCCGGCTTCTCCTTTTAGATGACCGTAAACAAAATCTCCGTCAATCTGCATCGTTATTGATTTTATTCCGCCTTCAGCTTCAAGCACATCGACGATTTCTATCTTGTATTCGTGCCGTTCCGCCCAGCGAGTATACATTCGGCTGAGCATAGCCGCCCAGTCCTCCGCCTCAGTTCCGCCTGCCCCCGAATGGATGCTTATGAACGCCGAAGAATCGTCAACCTCTCCGTTCAAAAGATTAAGCACATTCAGTTCATCGAAGCGTTTTCTGCCATCAGAAAGCATGGACGCAACTTCCGCCTCATCCGCAGAATCTTTGCTTTCCATCGCAAGCTCATACATTGCAACAATATCGCTGTATTGGGTTCGAAGTGCCTTCCAAGGTTCTATCCTGTTTTTCAGTTTTCTTACCTGCGCCATGACTTTTTCGGCTTTGTCGTGGTCGTTCCAAAAATCTCCGGCTTCGGTCAACGCCATTTTTTCGGCTATCTTCTTTTCGATTGAAGCAGAATCAAGACGATTCCAGACATCCTCTATGTCCTTTCCAAGTTCCGTCATCGGCATTTTTAGTTCTTCAAGCATCGAAAATCCCCCGATTTAAAGAATGTACCTTGAAAGGTCTTCATCCTGAACTATATCCTTCAGTTTTTCGTCCACATAGGATGCGTCTATTTTGATGGTCTCGCCCGAATGTTCGTCAGCCTCAAAATTTATGTCCGAGAAAACTTTTTCCATTATCGTATGAAGCCTTCTAGCTCCTATGTTCTCAGACTGAGTGTTGACTTTCTGCGCAACCTCGCTCATGCGCTCTATCGCATCTTCGGTTATGTCAAGGCTCACGCCTTCAGTTCCCAAAAGGGACGTGTACTGCATCACAAGGCTGTTTTTCGGCTCTTTGAGGATACGCATGAAATCTTCTTTGTTCAGACTTTCAAGTTCAACACGCAGAGGAAACCTTCCCTGAAGTTCGGGAATAAGGTCGCTCGGACGAGCCACGCTGAACGCCCCCGCTCCAATGAAAAGTATATGTGTCGTGTTCACAACGCCGAATTTTGTATTAACGTTGCTTCCTTCCACAATCGGAAGGATATCACGCTGGACTCCCTCTCGGCTGACATCCTGCCCATGGCTTTCTCCGTGCACAGCAATCTTATCGATTTCGTCAACAAAGATGATTCCGGAATTTTCCACCCTGTTTTTGGCGATGTCTATCACCTTGTCGCTGTCCACCATGTTGTCAAGCGTCTCTTCGGTAAGAATTTTTCTTGCTTCCCTTACAGAAACAGTGCGCCTTTTGTGCCGCCCTCCCCCATTCAGTATTCCAGCAAGATTCTGCATGCTTGACTGAAGATCATCAAGGGAACCTCCCGCTATAATCTCCATGCTTGGAATTCCGCCCTGATTTTTTACGGACACTTCCACTTCCCGCTCCTCAAGTTTTCCTTCCCTTAGCATGCGGCGGAATTTTTCCCTTGTCGATTCTCCTTCGTTTCCGTGCGGTTCTGCTTTTTTTTGCTCCGGAGAAGCCTCTTCAAGTTTGACCACCGCCGTTTCGGCATCCTTGATAGAATCCTGCGCATTTTTTTCGTTTGAGCCCGGAAGAAGAAGAGCCAAAAGTCGCTCTTCCACAATTCCTACGGATTTTTCCCTAAGAAGTTCCTCCATCTCAGACTTAACGTCCTTGTATCCGACCATCATAAGATCCCTTACCATGGACTCAACGTCGCGCCCAACGTAGCCGACTTCCGTGTATTTTGTGGCTTCCACCTTCAAGAAAGGCGCATTGCACAATTTCGCAAGGCGGCGGGCTATTTCAGTTTTTCCAGAACCCGTAGGTCCTATCATCAATATGTTTTTGGGAGCAATCTCGTCTCTTATCTCATCAGGGAGTTTTAGACGACGGACACGATTTCTTAGCGCCACAGCCACGGCGCGTTTCGCCTTGTTCTGCCCGATTATATATTCATCTAACTTTTCTACAATTTGTTTTGGGGTAAGTTCCGTCTTGTTCTCAAGCGACGGCAAATCCATGTTTTCCATAAAAAAATCCTATCAATTACAATTCTTCGATTGTTATATTATTGTTTGTGTATATACAGATGTCGCCGGCTATCCTGAGACTTTTTTCCGCAATTTCCCTTGCAGACAGGCAGGAACAATCAAGGTAGGCAAGAGCGGCGGAATACGCATAATTTCCTCCAGAGCCGATTGCAATCGCATCCTTTTCAGGTTCAATCACGTTTCCGTCTCCGCTTATGAGCAAAGTGGTGTTCACGTCCGCAACAAGAAGCATCGCCTCAAGTTTTTGAAGGCTTCTGTCCGTCCTCCATGCCTTGGCAAGTTCCACGGCAGACCTCATAAGGTCTCCGTTGAATTCCTTTACCTTTGTCTCAAACCTGTCAAGAAGCGTGAACGCATCGGCAACGCTTCCTGCAAATCCCGTAAGGATTTTCTTGTCGTATATTTTCCTGACCTTCCTGGAATTCCCCTTGCAAACCGTCTCGCCCAAGGTACATTGACCGTCTCCAGCCATGGCGACCTTTCCATTTTTGCGTACGCACAGAATCGTCGTACTTCTTATCTTGGCGTTTGCCATACACAACCTCACTGACTTTTTACCAGACTAATGTATAAAATATAATGAAGAAAGCGGATTCTTGGCAACAGGAAAACGGCAGGGAAAACACATTATTTCTAAAAGCCTTATATCACAGAGAAAAACGCAAATCTAAAAATCTTCTAAATTTCTTATTTTTTTTTCAGAATATTTTTCCAAAATTTTACAGAAGATTTATAATAAATGCCGAAATGGAATTGTTCCATTCCTTATACGAAAACAATCATGCTTCCGTTCATGTGGCGATACGCTTTACAAAAACGAAGAACCGCATTGAATCCCGCCTACAAAAATCCGCAGATACGGATATCTATTCTACACCTTATGGAGATTTATATGGGAAAAATGCAAAAACATCTGAAGAACATTGCTGTGTTGTTCCTTATACTGCCTGCTCTGTATTCCTGCAAGCAATATGTATATGTAACCGAAACGGTTTATGTTCCTGCAGAAAGTAACGATGACTGGCAGAACTTTTTTGAGATGGGTTACATGCCTACGGGAGAACCCAGGGATGTAAAAGTAACCGGAAACAGCGTGATTGTGTATCGCACCACAAAGGACGGAATGCTGGATCGCTACCTTAGCCCGATTCCCGTTGAGACCGGAAAAACCGCTGCGAGCAGTTATATCCGCATAAAAACGGACGATACCGACCAAGAAATGGTCGGCGTAGGAGGAGCGTTTACGGATGCGGCTCTTTACAACATAAACAGGCTCAACAAGAAAAACAGAGATTTTGTTTACGACCTTTACTTCGGAGAAAAGGGAAGCCGCTACAGCGTCGCACGTATAAGCATCGGTTCATGCGATTTTTCCACGAAATTCTACGATTATTGCCATGACCCGTCGCTTGAAGACGATAAAGATGGAAAGGCGAGCAGGAACAACACTAATCCCGACCCGGGAATTTTTGAATCCGACGGGGTAACTTTGAGTTCCAATCCGGACTTAAAATGGTTCAAGCTCGACGCTCAGGATACGAATGTAATAATTCCTGCGCTTAAATACGTGAACGATACTTTCGTGTCAAAATATCCGGATAACGCTTCCGATTTTCCGAAGCACGAAAAAAAGCTTACCGTTTTTGCAGCTCCGTGGTCGCCTCCGGCTTGGTTTAAAGGCGGCGGACAGCGTCCGGGCGGAACCGCACTCGGCGGAACATGGATGCAGCTTCCGGGAAATCAGTACAAAAATCATTCCGTAAAGCAAGAATATTATCCTGCTTATGCCGACTATTTTATAAAATATCTGAACGCGATGAAGGATAACGGCATAGATATTTATTCGCTTTCTTTGAACAACGAAGCTGAAAATCACCCTGCATGGGAATGCTGCTTGTGGAAACCGGATGCCGCAAAGACATTTATCAAAGGTCATCTTGGACCGGCTTTGGTAAATAACGGCTACAAAGAGGCAAGCGGAAAAGGCGGCATAAAATTGGTCGTCTGGGATTGGGACAGACCTAACCAGGCATACGCCGGAATAAAAAGCCATGCCGACGGATTTAAAGAATGGAACAGAAGCGTGTTCCAAGATGCGGATGCGGCAAAATACATAGACGGCATTGCGTTCCATTGGTACGGCGGTCTCGGAAACGCCGGAACTTCATGGGGGCGCGCCTACAATCTTTTAAAAGAAGCGAAAGACAATTACGGTGCGGAGCTTTATGCAAGCGAAGCCTGCCAGGAAAACGGCCCTGTTCTTCGGGAATGGTATCCTGCGCGCCGCTACATCTACGATATGATTAACTGTTTTGAAAACGGCTCTCGTTCTTGGATTGACTGGAATCTCCTGCTCGATGAAAACGGAGGCCCGACGCATGAAGTTACGAATAAGTGCCATGCGCCCATCCACGTCGATACGAAAGGAAACGACGATCCCAACGACGACAAACTTATCATAAACCCTGCTTACTATGTCCTAAAGAGGATGAGCCGAGAAGTGCGTCCCGGAAGTGTCCGCGTAAAAACCGAAAGCGATCTTTCTACAAGCTACACGAGCGATATTTTCAAAACGGCAATCAAGCAGAAAGACGGTTCGATTTCTCTTTTGATTGGAAATATTCCGGGCGGCGGAAACGGTTCCGTCGGGCAGACGTATAAAATCACCGTCCTTGTCGGCGCAAATTCTTTTGAACTTGAAGTGCCTCCGGATTCGTTTACGGTTTGTAAATTCGACCCGTCAAAATACGAAGTTCCGAAATCGATTGTAGAATCTTCCGACATAATCGAAGTTCCCGAAGGCTCGTTTGTCGCAAAGAACGGAACTCCAAGAGTCGCCGCATTCATGATGACAAAGACTGAAGTAACGCAGAAAATGTATGCCGAGATTACCGGAAAAGACAATCCCGTCCCGGAAGGAGAAAACCGAGGCGACAATAAGCCTGTAACGAATGTTTCGTTCAACGATATTGCCGAATTCTGCAATGCGTTAAGCATCAGGGAAGGTAAAAAGCCCTACTACATAATAAACGGCGGAAAAATAACGACCGAATCGAATGCGGACGGATGGTATCTGCCGGATGAAAATCAATGGCGATGGGCTGCTATGGGAGCGTCAAGTGGACCGGGATTTGTAAACGCCCCGTATGACTACGACAAAGGTTTCATGCAGCCTTTCTCAGGCTATACTGACGGAGCAGGCGAAACCGAAGCACAAAACTTTGCGCATTTTAAGAAAAACTCATCTTCATTGCAGGAAGTCGGTAAAAAATCGCCGAATGCGTTAGGTTTGTGCGATATGTCCGGGAACGCCAAGGAGTTTACTTCAACATGGGCGACAATATACGGCTATGTCTGTCTAGGCGGCTCTTATAAAGACGGCTACGGCGGACTTGCATTGAAAGAATGGCCTTGCACAAAAGACAAAGCCGACGACACAGGATTCCGCATAATACGTAATAAAAACTGATTTTATTAAGTCAAAATAATCGATAAAAAAGCCGGACAATATTTACGTTGCCCGGCTTTTTTGTGTCTTACATAAAACTTCAATCGGTAAGTTCGGATTTACCAGCGTCTACAGTTGAGCTTCTTTTGAGCGGAAGCGTAATCACAAAATAAGTCAATCCTTGGGCTTCCCGCCTGCATGAGGATGGCAGCGTTTATATATGTCTATAAGCTGCTGTGTGGTAAGATGAGTGTAACGCTGGGTAGTCGAAATGCTTGAATGTCCCAAAAATTTCTGCACAACCCTTATGTCCGCTCCGCTTGAAAGCATTATTGTAGCAAAGGTATGGCGCAAAGCGTGCGGAGAAACATGGCGGTTCAAGCCTTCCTTTCCTGTGTATCTGTTCAAGATATAACGCACGCCGCCTGAAGTAAGCGGACCTGCATTTTGATTTACAAAAAGAAACTCCGAAGAATCATCGACATTCTCAGAGCGAAAACGCCGTTCCCTGTCAAGAAGATAGTCTTTTATGGCATTCTGCGCATCTTTTTCAAAATAAACCCACCGTTCCTTGTTTCCTTTTCCAACGATTTTAGCGGCGTGACGGCTGTAGTCAAAATCCGATTTTTTAAGCGAGACAAGTTCGCTCACTCGGCAGCCTGTGGAATAAAACGACTCGAAAATCGCCTTGTCCCGCTTTTCCCAAAGAAGTTCGTTTCTTTCAGGCTCTTTGCAAAGACGGTCAATTTCGTCATGCGTAAGAAACGGCGGAACGTATTTAGGAAGTTTTACGGTTCTTACCTCAAGGACGGGATTTTTTTGGATGTAGCCGAATTTTCTGCAATAGAAGAAAAAACTTCTTACGGCAGCAATAAAACGGTTTACGGAACTTGCGGCACGCCCCTTCGACGAAAGGTTTGCTATGCAGAAATTCAAGTCTTCCGTTCCTATGCCGCATAAAGGAGCGTCGCCTCCAAGGTATTCTTCCATGATTTTAAGGTCGTTTTGGTAGCCGAGCGATGTGTTTTCGCTAAGCTGACGCACGTTCCTTATGTACACAAGAAATTCTTCCACAGAATCTTTAAGTTTCCGTTCAGACATATGACCTCTAAAAATCGGACAAAGAATTTGCTTAAATCAGTCCGCATGAAGATTATCGGATAAAACAAGCGATTTATTCAGACGATGAATCTGAAAATCCGTCCGTCAAAAATAAATGCGTCAACTTATTTTATGTTGTAAGTCCGGTTTTATATTTAAAAAAATTAAGCGTTGCAGTTCTAAAACGAAATGCAATGCCTCTCCATAACAATTCCAGCCTTTGAAGGAAAAAACGCATTTTCAATTCTGCTGATTTCCATAAAACCTGATTTTTCGTAGATGTGTCTTGCGTCCTCCCAATCCTCGTTTACCATCAAAACTTCTTTTTCCGGGAAAAAATCTGTCTCCAGTTCTTTTATGGCGGTGTTAAAAAACTTTGTTCCGTTTCCCTTTCCCCGAAAACTTTCCATAAGCGCAAAACTTGAAATATAAAGGATTTTTCCATTATCTGAATGGATTTTTTTTATGCTGTGTCCCACCGAAAACTCATTAAAATCGGGAATAGTCTCCCAAAGTTCGCTTGAAAAATATCCTGCAAGATGCCCGGTCTCTTCTTCCTCAAATACAAAAAATCCTTCAGGAAAAACACAGATTCTTTCAAGAAAAAGTTCTTCTTTTTCCCGGATTTCAGGCAAGAACGAATCTTTTTCAATCTTCATTATTTCTTTGATATCCGCTTGCCTCGCTTTTCTTAAAATGAATTTTTCCATATTTTTCCTTGTAAAGAATAAATCAGGTCTATTTTAGGATTTTTTCAAGCAGAGCTGCGCAGCCTTCGTTTATATCAAGAAAAGTTTTTTCAAAATCATGCGTATACCACGGATCTGCGATGTCCCTGTCCTTTCCGGCGAACGAAAGAAGAAGTTTCACTTTGTCCGAAGGGTCGTTTTTCCACAGTTTTTCCATTCTGTAGATATTTTCTATGTCCATTCCGACAAGAACATCGAATTTTTCGTAATCATCAGCCGTGATTCTTCTTGAACGGTGGCGACTGAACGGAATGCCCTTTTCCCTGAGTTTTTCCTTCGCACCGCTATGCATGTCGTTTCCGATTTCTTCTGCGCTTGTAGCGGCGGATTCTATCACAAACGAAGTTCCGCTCGGAAAATCCGCACTGCGCTCAGAAACCATATTCTTAAAAACGAATTCCGCCATCGGGGAACGGCAAATATTTCCGTGGCAGACAAAAAGTATTTTTTTTATCATTAAGAGCCAAATCCTCCAAAAATTTCTTCGGTTTCTTGATTGAACGAATCAACATCGTTTTTCAATGTATTTAAAAAAGTGTTTTCTTCCAAAGGACCAAGAACAGAAATCATCTCCTCTTGAGAATCGTAGGTCATAGTCCTAAACGAATCCGTGTAGTCTTTTTTTCTTGACTCGAACGAAGATGTATATGTCCTTTCGGAGGCTTCTTTTACGCTTTTTACCAAATTTTGAACGTCGCCTTCGGTAAAATCCTCCAGTTTTTTTGAATAAACGCTTTCAAGAATGTGAACGGAATATCCAGCCTTCAAATCCGTGTAAGAATCTTCGCAAAAATCATAAAAATCATGCACCTCTTCCCAAGTCTCGATTTTTCCGCTTTTTATTTTCTCTATAAGCTCATTTACCAAATCTGAAGGAATAACCTGTCCGCCTGCGTTTATCCATTCGGTGTGGACGGGCAGTTTCTTCAGTTTTTCAAGGACGATTTTTTTTGTAAGTGCGGAAAACGATTTTTCCTTGCAGTATTCCAGTATCGAGGCGATGGAAAACAGCTTCAATATGTCAATATATGTCGCATATGCCTTTTGCGCTCCGTACACGAGGGCACCGTATTTTTTCTGGCACGACGGATCAAAAAGAACGAAGGAATCCGTAGCCTCGCTTTCAAGAAAAGTTTTCGCCTGAACTTCCGCCGATTTTTTGTCGCCTACGTTTTCAAATCGTTCCGGAAAAAGAACGCAAAGTTTTTCAAAAGTCAATGAAAGGATTTTAGAAACCGCCTTCAGAACTTCCTGCACTGTGTCCGGAGCTATGGGGTCGGTTTCTATGTTCTGAATCTTTATGAACCGTTTGTCCCTCGCCTTGAACTTATATCTGTTTCGCATTATCGCATACGTGTCGTTCATGAAATACCACGCAGGAAGCACCTTCACCGGAGACGAGGAAGTTTCTCCGGGCGAAACAAGGGAAAACGGATAATCGATAGAAAGCTCATGATGGTAGTCGCCTTTTCCGGCAAGAATGAACGGCGAAAATGTCGAATTGTGCTTGAAACTTGTGCAAAGCCCCGCCCAAAATCCGCGGCCGGCGATAATTTCTCCGTCAGGGCTTCTTGAATTGTGGTTGCTTCCGATTGTCGCTCCTGCCGCAATGTTCGACTGTCCCATCACCGTGCTTGAAATTAAAAACGATGAATTGTGGTGCTGCTCGTGGAACGGATAGACAAGATTGTTCAAAAGCTCGCAGCACGAAACTGTCGAATTGTCCCCAAGAACTGAATTCAAAAGTCGCGCGCCGTATTTAAGCTGGCAGTTTTTTCCGATTACAAAACGGACGGCAACCGCCTGATAGAAAACCCTGCTTCCTTCCGCCATAATTCCGTTCACCATTTCAACGCCTTCGCCTATCTGGCTTACCTCGTCGGGTGTGGAAAGTATGGTAACGTTTTTCAGTTTGAACGCGCCTTTTATGTAGCAGTTTGCGCCGATTTTAGCGTCCTTTATCAAGGTGGTGTTTTTTATCACTGCATCGTCGCCTACAGTGCCGAATTCATCGCATTTTTTTGAAAAATCCCTTTCAGTCATCTCTTTTAGTTTTTCCATCAAAAGAGAGTCGGCTCGATATTTTGACCAAATGTAAGCGTCGGCGCAAATCATCTTTTCGAACGGAAGGATTTCCCGTCCGCCGTTTTCATTCGCAACCGCCACGGTTATCCTTGTCGATTCAGGCTCTCCTTCTTTAAGGATTCCGTTTCCGAATTTCGAATGGTTCGTGCAGTTCATTTCCTGCACGTTGAAAATCATCACCCGGTCGCCAAGCCTGTAATTTTCAAGATAAGCCGCATTCAAAATCGCATTGTCGTTCCCTGTAACCACATTCCTAAGCCTTGAGTTTGTGATTCCCGTCCTAAGCTCAAGGTCATGATGCTTTAAAAGAGCAGGCCAAATCCGCCCCAAGATCACAAAACCTGAAAAATGCGAACTTTTTATCAACGTGGGGTCAAAGCCCATTCTGTCGTCGTCCACGTAAACGTTTTCCCAAAGCCCGTCATCGCAGGAGTTAAGATTGTCCTCAAGCACGGAAATTTCGCTTGGCGTAAGATGGCGTTTTTTACGCAAAAGTCCTTCAGGAATCTTGATGCACCGTTCGCAAGGCTCTATGAATGTTAAGATTGACATTCGAGCATTATAGGGCATTTTTTTTCGTTAGTCGATTGTTTTTATTTCAGACTGAACAGGAATCGATTTTGGAACGAAGTGTTTCCGATTCTGAAATCCGCATTTGCATGGCAATTGAAGTTCGTTTCAAAGCGATGTAATATTTTTGAATGCTGAAAGCAAAATTCATCATTATTACGCTGATTTTTTGTTCCGCCTTCGCTTTTTCAGAAAAACTGCACCACAATCCGTGGGAACTTATCATATATCGAAGCGAAAACGATTCTTCTATAAACAACATTCGCTGTTGGGTAAAAATTGAAGACCAAGACGGAAACGATGCCACAAAAACCAAAGTCAAAGCCACATACGAATGGGTTTCGGTTCCGAATGTGGCAAACAATTACCGAAAATCCCTGTATCTTATGGGCGGAATGGCAATGCACCTGAACCTAAAACACGGAAAATACAGGATTTCCGTAAGCACTCCAAAAAACGAACTGGTGTTTTTCAATGGAGAGGCAAAAGAAAGTTGGGAAAGCAACGTTTTTCTGTACGACACGGAAAACCCATGCAAGGTGATATTTGTCTATCCCAAAGCGAATGAAAACGGATTTTACAGCGGAGAATGGGTGATAAGCGCAAAAGCACCCGACTGGCACATATTCACAAAGCCTGCAAGAAAAAGTTAAGAAAATTTAACGATTTACAAAAAAATCCCCGGTTTTATTTCAAAACCGGGGATTTTGAATTTTAATAAAAGTTTTTAAAAACCTTATTTTATTTTGAACAGACTATCCTGAATCCAATACTTTCGTCCATTGTATCAGGCTTATATCCAGAAGAAATTTTTATATCGCATTTTTTTCCGGTATTAGAGAAACTTCCACCTCTAATAACCCTTTTTCCTTGATTACCGCCTACAGGACCTTCAGGATCAGTGCAATTTCCCATCTGGGCATTATTATCTTCACCAAAACGATCCCAACACCATTCAAGAACATTGCCGCTCATGTCGTAGATGCCCAGTTCATTAGGCGTCTTCCCCTTGACATTGTGTGTCTTATCCCCTGAATTGCCTTTATGCCACGCAACATTGTCCAAATCATTGCTTCCCGCATATGTATATCCGGACGATTTTGTTCCACCACGTGCCGCAAACTCCCATTCAGCTTCGGTCGGAAGCCTATATCCTGATTTTTTCCGATCCATGGTAATAAGCTCCCACTTATCATTGGATATTGTAGTAGGAATATCATTATACTTTAAATTCTTCCAGTTGATTCCGTCAACATCGTATACAGGCTCAAGACCTTCTTTTATGCTCTTTTTATTGCAATATGCAACCGCATGGTACCAGTTTACTTTCTCTACAGGAGAATTATCATCTTTGAAGAGGCTTGGATTTTCTCCAAACACATCACGGAATTCTTTTTGGGTAACTTCATGGTCGAGTATGTAGAATGAACTTACTGTTACATAATAGGCATTGTCATCAAGACTATTGCGAGTGAACGAACCGCCTTCAACCAGCTTCATTTCTTTTAATTCAAGCCATTTTGCTACAAGATGCTTGTTGCCAATTATACCTGAACCAGCCCTTATTTCTTTGTAATGGACATTATCATGATACCATCCTAAGAATACAGCCCCATCCTTTGTCGGGCTTAAAAAACTTACGTTATCCTCAACCGTATATGAAGAAGGATTCTGCCCTGAAAGACTACCACCGTTCATATTGTAGGACAATGTGTAAGAAATCGGTTCCCATTCAGCCCTGAATGATTTGTTTCCAAAAGAGCCGGGAGCTATGGATTCGTATTTTTTCCCCTCAAAGAACCATCCCTTAAAATGATAGCCTTTGCGTTTAGGTTTAGAAAGTTCAATCTCAGAGTACTCTGCCGTATAGGATGAAGGATTAGAATGGTCATCTGTGCCTCCATTTAAATCATATGAAAGAGTATAGGTAATAACATCCCAACTTGCGAATACTTCCGTAACCCATGTTCCGTTCTTGAGCTTGCGATCGGAATAACCGTCTTTTCCTATGCTTGTTATCTTATAGCCACCATATTTGGTTGTATACCAGCCAAAAAAGTTGAAACCGCCGCGTTCAGGCTCATGTCCGGACAAATCTACAGAAGTTTCATAAGACCATTCCTGCGGAAGAGTCGAAGCAGAATGACCGCCATTAAAATCATATTCTATCTGAATCTTTATATACTCGTATTTTGCATATAGGATAAGATTTCCGATAGTACCCTTCTTTATTTTATTAATACTTGTTCCTGAAAAATCCGCACTTTTGTAGAAACCGGGGCAATGCTTCCAATGGTCAGGGTCATTCGGAGGTATCGGAAGAGATAACTGGATTTCGTCCTCAACCGTATAATTGTCAGGATTAGAAGAGGATAAAGAACCTCCGAATATTTCATAGTGTATGCTGTATGTAATGATTTTCCATTTTGCATAGAATGTTTTATTTCCAGAACCTTTTACTTCTGTTATTTTATTGCCCGAAAAATCAGAGGCCTCATACCACCCCTCAAAGTCATAACCTTTTCTGGAAGGGTCTTTTAGTACTATATTGGACGAAACATTATATCCTTCCGGGTTTCCGTCAGCATTTTGAGGAATAGACGCAGTGGGAACATTTTCATCATAAAGCACATATTTTATATCCCAGTTTCCGTCCAGCTGCCATTTTGCGTATAGAGTAAGCGTAGTTCCTTTTGCCGAAATCGCCGCATCTTTATCAAGTTTTGTTATTTTTTTCCCGTTAGCAGAATTTTTATCGAACCAACCTTTGAATGTATAACCGAACTTTGAAGGCTCGTTCAAAGAAAGTGGATTTTCAACATCAAAAGAAGTCGGGTTTGTACCTGAAAGTGTTCCATCAAAAAGTTCATACTTTACGGTATATGTTATCAACTGCCATTTTGCATACAGTTCCAAATCTTCATTTTTCGTGTATTTATCACCCTCAGTATAGTCTTCACCGTCGCCGGAAGGTTTTGTGTTCCAGCCGATGAACTTGTAGCCGGGTCTTTTTATTTCGTCTTCATCAAAAGAAATTTCATAAGGAGTATCCTTGCTCTTTTTATATTCAGTGTACGCAGGATCGCCGTTACCTTTGTCAGGATCGTTCGTAAAATAACTTATCGCAGTATTTCCGTTCACAGTAATGCACGCAATCCTACTTTTTGTCTTGCATACGACATTCAAAACGTCGTTTTTGTTAGTTGCCTCTACATAGAAATAAAGTTTACCCACTTTAGTTGCCGTAAACTCGTATTTTTCCCCTACAGCGCCATCAATCTGAGTTCCGTTATTCATATCGTCGTAATTCGATACGGAATACCACTGATAGCTCATTACGCCTTCGTCCACAGCGGATGCCTTTGCTTTTAGGACGACCTTTTCTTTTCGCTTTACGTCCTTATCTTCCGGCTGAAGCGAAAACTTGGGATAGGCAGACTCCGGACCGGAAGCCTCATTGGATAGTACAGGTTTGCATGAAAAAATCAGAGAGAGCAAAAGAGAACCGACAACGGATAAAAGCACAACTCCTTTTCGCATAATTTCCTCCTTAAATAAATCGAATAAGAAACTTTCGGGTGAACTATTTTACTTAAAATATGTGAAAAATCTTAATGCAACAGGATGTAATTCGGTAAGCGACCTTAACTCGCAAAAAAGAAACCGAAGATGGCTCATAAAAAAGCCTACGATAATTCAAAGGCTAAGATGCCGACCTAATGTCAAAGCACAAAGAAGGCACACGGAGCGTATCAAAACCACGTGTGCCCTCGTAAGATAGGGTTACCTTACTTTACAAAAATCTGCTTCATTGGAACCCTATACTTCTTTTCTGTGAGTTTAGGATTATCGAACTTGTAGGCTTCTTTCTTGAAGTCCTTTCTAAGAAGTCCAAAGTTCACGCCACCGACTATATCGATTTCTCCCTTATGTCCCACAAAGAAACTACATTCAAGATCCATGTCAGGATATGCGGAAGCACCGATTCCAAAAGTAAGTCCGTAATTACCGCCGACTCCTGCACTGATTACCTTACCGATCGTGATTCCGGGAACTAAAGAAACCTGTGGAGATGCTGTTATGGTTGTCGTAACAACTTCATGCTTTCTTGCCGATTCAAGAAGTTCATCGTCCTCAAGACCGAAGAAGAAGATTCCGTCGGAAAGAGCATACGGTTCTGCAGAAGCGGAAAGGAAGTCCTTTGTAAAAACTTTCTTCCATCGGATGTCAGCACCAATGTCCACACCTGCACCGTACAGTCCTGAGAACTTCACGACCATGTTGGCACTGTCAACAGCGATCTTGGCTTCTATAGGCATCTTTACCTCTATAGGACACTGCACGCTCATCGGGATTGGTCCGATTGAGAATTCAGACTTGTATTCATCCTTCCATTCAAGTTTTTCGAGAGGAATAGCAAGATCCTTTTTAAGAGCAAGATCTATCCTTGCGTCTATGTAAGCTCCTGACATAAGGTCGCACTGCACATGATTCCATGTAAGTGAGAACTTTCCGTAGATGCCCATATTTGCAGTAAGGTTTACCGCAGAGTATTCGTTGAGTTTCTGCACGTAGTCATTTACATACGGAACATACAGAATCTCGGAATATTCTTTGAATTCGCCCAAGATTCTCTGTCTTTCAGTCTCGTACTCTGCATTTGTTTTTGCGACATTAAGAACTTGTTTAGGAATCTTATGCGCATTTCTAGCCTTGTATTCTGCAAGTTGAACGGCAGCTTCCATGGCTTCTTGATGCGACTTTTCAAGATCCTCATCGGTAATCACTCGTGCTGACGGAGCGTTGTCAAGCCGTACATAGCAAGCGTTTTTCGCATCCAAAACAAAATCGTCCGTTGAGACACCGACCATTGCGGCTCTTACCGTCAAAGCCTTGTCCTTGTATTTGGAATAGAGGTACGCACCATTGTTGTTTATTCCTATGATTCCGCTTGGATATGCGTTATCCGCATACTGTTCCGTGAGCACCGCAAACATGGCTGTAGAATGCTCGTCCTGAGAACTAAGGAATGTAAGATAAACAGCATCAGGGAATGCTGCTTTTGGTACCGCCGGTTTTTCGTAGAGAACATCAAGAACTCCGTCTTCGTCGATGTCCGCTTTGTCCCCGCGAAGAAGCGTGAAGTTTTTTGAAAAGTTTTCACCTTCTTTACCGAACGACGCATAGGCGAAGGTTATTTTTTCTGCATCCACATCATATATTTTGATGTATCCGAGTTTCTCAGCCTCATCGATATCGGAGAAAATTCTGTCTCCATACTCATCTACGATTTCAGAGACTTTTCCCAATCTTACGGCAATTACAGCACCCTTAACAAGATGTCCTTCTTCAGGAGCGGATGTGTTGTACAGAAGACTTCCTCCCATAAAACCGCTCTTTCCAAGGTAGTCAGCCGTCAGACGACTTGCCGGCAAAGGCTTGAAAGAATCAGAACCTTTTTCGGAAAATGATGAAATTGAATTGCCACATGAAATAATCAACAAAGAAAGTATAAATGCGACAGACATAGAAAATAAATGCTTTATTCTCATAAGAGACCCCCTTTGATTCATATGAATCGTTTATTGTTCTTCTTAATGCTCTACGCCAATTTATGATTTGTCAAGAAA
>CAJPOF010000011.1 GCA_905372235.1 uncultured Treponema sp. | reverse complement strand
TAACATAGAAGATATTTATTCATTTTGGGGGAAACCATGAAAAAAACTATGTTGGTATTTTTGAGCGCCGCACTTTCGGCGTGTATGCTGCTTGCAGCCTGCAAACAGGATGCGGGAAGTCCCGGAACGGTGCATGACGAAACAAAGGACAAAGCTGCCGTGCAAAACGCAAAATCGGCGCTCACCCTTGCGGAAACGGAAATAAACGAAGACAAAAATCTTTCGCTTCCCACAGAATACGGCTCAGGCGAAAACAAAGTTACAATCGCTTGGTCATCCGACAATACCGATGTCATCAAAAACGACGGAACTGTTACCCGTCCCGAAACTGCGGGTGGCCCAACCGTCGTAACCCTTACAGCAACTCTTTCTAAGAACGGAATTACCGAGACCAAAGAGTTTAAGATTTCCGTCTATCATAAAGTCGCAAAGCCGGAAGACATAGCCGCCGTGCAGAACGCAAAATCGGCGCTCACCCTTACAGAAACGGAAATAAACGAAGATAAAAATCTTTCGCTTCCCACCGAATACGGCACAGGCGAAAACAAAGTTAAAATCACTTGGTCGTCCGACAAAGCCGACATCATCAAAGCCGACGGAACTATTACCCGTCCCGCAGGAGTCGGAAAAATCACCGTAAAACTGACAGCTACAATTTCAAAAGGAAGTGCGGCTGACAAAAAAGAGTTCACCGTAAATGTCTATCTAAAAGAAGGTGAAAACTGGAAAGCGTGGAAAGAAAATGCCTTTGGCGGAACTGTAACGCTCAAAGAAGAAGGAGATGCGCTTACGGCGGTTGCCTCCGATTCTCCTGCAAACAAATGGGATGCATACATCTACCAAACAACAACGCTTGAAAAAAGCAGTATGTATGAAATCACGTTTGAAATAAAAGCCGACAAAGCGGAAAGCCTTGAATTTGCCGTTTGCAACAAGGCAGAAGGCAAAAACATCGCTCTTGCTCCCGCAAAAGCGACCGCAGATTGGACAGAACAGCGTTATCTCTTCTTTGTGGACGACAATAACAAAGGAAAGTCTCTTGACGTAAGGATTGCGCTAAAGAAAGGCAATTTCCAAATACGGAATGTAAAGACGCTTGATTGCTGGACCAATTACATCGATTGGAATAAAAAGCCGTACAAAATGTGGGGACTATGGGCAAGCGGCAATATGTATCAAAACAATGCGTCTTTTACGACATACGATATGACAAAAGATTCCATCAAAACGCAATGCTCCGTCAAAAGCGATAAAGAAATCGATGGTAACAATTATCAGACCTTCTACAAGACAAAATTTCAAAAAGGCAAAAACTATGTTGCTTTCAAAAACACCGGTTTTGAAGGTACAATCCGCATTGAAAAAGAAGGCACAAACGAATTATTAGCAAGTTGCAACGTCCCTTCAAAACCTGCAGGAACTTCGCTGTATTTTGAGATTAATGTTTCCGAACTGTTTTCAGCTGATAAGTGGCAAATTAAGTTCTTTCAGAATAAAACAAAAGGACCTAAAGACCAATTCGTCGAAATTGCACAAATGAAGGTTTCAGCCACAGAACCGAGCGGAGCAGAAAAGCTTACGGCAGAGCAAACAACGGCTACGAACACTGTTACGGAAATACCCGGCACTAACGGCAAATGGAAACTTGAAAACGACACAGGAAATCCGGGAATTGTTACGATAAATAGCGGAGCGACGGAAACGTCAGTATCCGTAACCGTAAACAAAAAGACACCGGCCGGCACATCTTTGACCCTTGTGTACGGACCGGTTCAGGCTGCAAAAGGTTATAGCACATTCTCGTTTACAGGCTCACTCCCATCCCAGTTTTATAAAATGAGTTCTTCAAACTCAAACGATTGGTTTGTATGTGATTCGGTTAAAAAAGTATTTAGTGGTTTCGTAGCAGAAGACGGCGAGCGTTATTTTAAGTTTTTTATCCAAAAAGCAGGAACGTACACCATTACAAATCCGAAAATCACAAAAAACACTACTACAGACATTTCCGAAGGCGGAATCGTAGGTTCTATGCAGAGCTGGTCTGTCGAAACTGTGCAGTGGACTAAAAGCGAGCCTTCCACAGGAACTTACGAATACGAGTTTACAACAACAGAAAAAGACCACGCTTGGAAAGTCGTGTCCAAAAAGACTTGGGGAGCACCGCATTACGGCATGAAAAAAGATCAAAACACGGTTTTAGTAGGGGCAGCACCGGTTGAACTGTTTGAAAACTCTTTAAGCAAAATTGAAGACTGCACTGTAAGCGATCTTACTCCGGGCAAAAAGTACAAGATAACCGTTACTCAAAGAGACGGCACTGTAAAACTTCAGATAACGGAAGTTATGTAGCGAATCTTTTTAGTACAAGAAAATCGGCGGAATGTTTTTACTTCCGCCGCTCCCATTCGCTCCCGCAATCTTGATTTTAGGTTGCGGGATTTTTATTTTACCTGCCGAAAAAAACGCAAGGCGTTTCAAGATTTTTAGATGCGGCTATTCAAGCAGAATCGACAAAGCAATCTATATCTATTAGATAAGACTATCTAATAGATATAGATAAGGGTATCTAATAGATATAGATAGAGGTATCTAAGAAATATAGATAAGGCTATCTAAAAACATTAAATGTTGCGGATTGTTTTTCACCCCAAAAACCGCATGCGAAAATTCCTCTCATCCTGCGTCCATGCATTACATAACTGTGTTTAAAAAAAATCGAGACGCAAATCCTTGCGCCCCGATTTTATCATCGTAATAAAAATCCGCTTTTCACACAGACTCTCGAAAGTCCGAGCAAAATGCAAAAATCTAGCTGTTATACGCTTTCAGCATCCATGCCAATTTTTGATAGTTTTTGGTATAGCCGTTGAACATATCTGCAGTAACATGGTCGCCCTCTTTTTCGGCAAGTTCCACGATTTCTTTGGAATCTCTAATCCAATACTCCGTGTCAGAAATAAGTTCATGAATCGTCTGTTCTGTTGATTTTGCGCCGTCATCCAATTCTTTTATCGTTGCAATCGCCAGTGCACCCACCATATTGGAAACCGGCTTTCCTCCAAGCGCAAGGATACGCTCCGCAACCTCGTCAAGAATGTCGTTCGCCTCGTCGTATAATTCTTCAAGTTTTTCGTGAAGAGTAAAAAACGCCGGACCGGTCAAATTCCAATGCAAATTGTGTTTTTTCACGTAATCGACCATCTGATTTGCAAGATAAAGATTTAATTTAGTTTCCAATTCCTCTGTCATATACACCTCCGTTGATTGTGATTCATCTAAGAATATAACACGTAACATCGAGCACAGGCAATCTGAAAATTATGTGCACAAAATCGTTTTTTATTTTTCCGCAAAAGACTAAAACGTTTTTGGAACGCAAGCCGTAGTATTGTTAAACCCAAAAAATCGTTCTATAATGAGCCATGTCAAATCTGTATATCGTTGGAACACCAATCGGGAATCTTGACGACATAACTTTCCGTGCGGTTCAAACGTTTAAGAAAGTTCCTGTGATTGCGGCGGAAGACACCAGACACACGCTGGAACTTTTGAACGCTTTGGAAAACAAAGGTTTTCTTGTCCACAACGATATAAAAAAACAGATGATCAGCTGCCGTTCGCAGAACGAAGAAAAGGCGGCGGAAAAGATTATCCGGATTCTTGACAGCGGAAATGACGTTGCCTATGCAAGCGATGCCGGAACTCCCGGAATAAGCGATCCGGGTGCTGTGCTTGCGGAATTGACAAGAAAAGCCGGACACGCCGTTGTTCCGATTCCCGGAGCGAGCGCGTTTTCGGCGTTAGCAAGCGTCGCTGGCACTGGCGGAAAAACGCTCGTATTCGAAGGATTTCTTTCGCCAAGTCCCGGAAAACGCAGACGAAGGCTGAAGGAACTTTTTTCCTGTGGTGATGCGGTAATTTTGTACGAAAGTCCTTTCAGAATTGTAAAGTTACTTTCAGATATTGCCGATATTGATAATGGTCGCAAGATTGTGATCGGCAGGGAATTGACAAAATTGCACGAAGAAATTATTGAAGGAACCGCCAAAGAAATACTCGAAGATTTTTCAACACGGGATTCAATAAAAGGTGAATTTGCGATTTTTATTTCCGGCGTAAAAAGAATTCATAATTCCGATGAATCTACCGATAATTAGAGTGTAGGAGGCTATGGCGAAAATGATGAGCATAGACAAGATTGGAGGAATAAATCCTCTTAACAACGCACAGAACTCACGCCGCACAAACGAAACGGAAAAATCAAGTTATGGTTCCGATTCAATTTCCGTTTCAGCAGAAGCAAGGGAAGCCGCAGAAGTTTACTATATGAACCAAGTCGCTGCCGAAACTCCTGATGTCCGTGCGGACAGAATTGCGGAAGTAAAGGCAAAACTTCAAGATCCGAATTATCTGAACAATGCGACAATCTCTTCAGCCGCCGATAGGCTGATGGAAAGTTTCGGATTGTAAATCTTTGCGATTCGACTGATATTTGTGCAGAAATTATTTTTTGGAACATAAAAAAGACGGAATGAAAAGCCGTCTTTTTTTGTTTAAAGTTTTACGCTGATGCACGGCAGAGGTATAAATATGAGTGATTTTATCTTCAAGATTTCGCAGAACATTGTTCTTGGCACTTACACAATCAACAGGCTTGCACATTACATCAAAAACTTCGGAGACAAGTTCATGGTCATTCTTGATCCGGTTCTTAAAGAGGTGGGAGTCGAATCAAAGGTGCTTCAGCCGCTGCTCGAAAGAAAAATCGAATATTTCATATACGACAACATAACCGACAGCGCAAACTCCAAAGAAATAGAGCAGGCATTGTCATTGGCGCAAAACGGACACGCACACGGAATTATCGCTGTGGGCGGCGCAAAGGCAATGCTCATGGGAGCGGCAGTCGCAGCCTTGGCCAACGAAAAACGCAGTATATACGACTATTTTGAAGGTTCTGTTCCGACTGCGGCATCGATTCCGCTAATCTGCGTCCCCACTACAAGCAGAGCCCCATTCATCTTCGGAAACTCCCTTCCTTTGGTAGATTCCCGAAGCCATCAGTTGAAAATTGTAAACACGCAGGACGGCGTATGCAATCTTGTTCTGTGGGATCCGAATCTGACGGTAACTCTTACGGAAAATCAAAAATCTTCGATAGCGATAGAAACGCTTTGCCTTGCAGTGGAATCATTCCTTTCGCAAAAGGCATCGTTTTTCAGCGACATGCTTTCGGAAAAATCCGTGGAACTTATGAAACTTGCGATGGACGGCTCAAAATCGCTGGAAGTTACCACCCCTGAAGAAACTCTTCTTTCGCAGGCAGGCTCTCTTGCCTCGATTGCGGCGGCGACAAGTTCCGTGGGAATTGCGATTCTACTTTCGACAACGCTGAACGCAAGGTATAAAATATCCAGGGCATTGGTAGCGTCAATTCTTTTTCCGTATGTAATTGAGGACGCAAAAAAATACAAGGCGGAAAAGCTGAAGAGAATCGCTGTAAAGATGGGCGCAAGCGACGAAAATCACAGTGCGGAAGAAGCAGCCCAAGCATTTGCAGACAGCATAAGACAGCGACTTGCAAAAGCAAATCTTCCTACGCGCCTAAAAGAGCTTTCGCTTACGGTAGACCAACTTGCGCTGGTGGCAGAAGATGCGGGCCAACTCGACATAATGAACGGACTTCCGCGCAGCATGACAACTGACGACCTTTTTGACATTCTAAAATCCGCATACTGATTTCTGATGATTGAGCCTGAAAAACTTTTTGAACTGAACGGAGGACAAAAACGCCGAAAACTCGCCCTGACATTCGGCGCATTAGAACGAGACATCGCAGGAATCGCGGAAAAAGGAACGGAATATTCGTTCAAGAATATGAACCGTGCCGACTATACAAAAAAAATCACCGAAGTTTTGCTAAAAGACCCAAAACTTCCGCCGGAAGCAAAATCGGAACTTACAGTTCTTCTTGAGGCAAAGCCCTTTGACGAACTGAGGCTGTGCAACACGGCAAGAAATCATCTTTTAAAAATAATCGGAACATTTCCTGCCGAATGGGATTTGGTCATCGCTCCGCACTCCCCTTCCACAGACGAAAAAGGCGTTGTAAAAAAGCGCAATTTTTTTCCGGGAATTAAAATCTATGCCGAAGACATACGCTCGCCGTTCAATCTTGGTTCTATATTCAGAACTGCGGAAGGCATGGGTGCGGAAAAAATCTACATTTCTCCGTTCTGCGTTTCCCCGGAGCAACCGCGAGCTGTAAGAAGCGCGATGGGTTGCATTGAAGCGATGGATTGGGAACGCATTCCTTTAGAGCAGTTTTCGGAAGACGAACCGATTTTTGCCCTGGAGACGGGCGGCGTTCCAATAGAAGAATTCGATTTTCCTCAAAAAGGAATCTGCATAATCGGCTCGGAAGAATTAGGAATAAGCCCCGAAGCCTTGAAAAAAGCGACTTACGGCAGAGTAACGATTCCAATGGTCGGACTGAAGGCAAGTTTGAATGTGGGAGTCGCATTCGGAATACTGATGCAAAAATGGGCGGAAGCATTGAAAAAAATCTAACTTAGGCTAAAAAAATCGTTCCTTAAAATTCAGATTTTTTCGCTTGAATAAACTCCTTGCAAAAATCAAGTAAAAAATATAAATTTGCCTAAAATCATGTCGCCTTTCTAGGAGCAAATTATGGCTGAAACAAATGTACCTGAAATGTTTGCCTGCAATGTCTTCAACAAAAAAGTAATGCGGGAACTTTTGCCAAAAGACACATTCAAATCCCTGATGAAAACTATGGACGAAGGCATTCCGCTTGCTCTTGAAGTGGCAAATCAAATTGCCCATGCGATGAAAGAATGGGCAATATCAAAAGGAGCGACGCATTATACGCACTGGTTTCAGCCGCTCACGGGCGTAACCGCAGAAAAACACGACAGTTTTATCACTCCGGACGGAAACGGCGGAGTTATAATGGAATTCAGCGGAAAAGAACTTGTTAAAGGCGAGCCGGATGCATCTTCCCTTCCGTCGGGTGGACGCAGAGCGACATTTGAGGCAAGGGGCTACACAGTATGGGACCCGACCGCATATGCGTTCGTAAAAAATCATTCGCTTTGCATTCCGACCGCATTTTGTTCCTACACCGGCGAGGCATTGGACAAAAAAACGCCTCTTCTGCGTTCCATGGAAAGCCTGAACGAGCAGGCGTTGCGTATTCTTAAACTTTTCAAAAATCCCGCAAAACACGTAACCACAACAATGGGTCCTGAACAGGAATATTTTCTTATCGATGAAAAACTTTACAACAAACGAAAAGACCTTCGCATGACAGGACGGACTTTGTTCGGCGCAAAGCCTGCGAAGGGTCAGGAAATGGATGACCAATATTTTGCCGCAATAAAACCCCGAATCATAGAATACATGGAAGACTTGAACAGGGAACTTTGGGCGCTTGGAATATATTCAAAAACGGAGCATAACGAGACCGCACCAGCCCAGCACGAAATGGCAACGATTTTTACCACATCCAACCTTGCCGCCGATCAAAATCAGCTGACAATGGAAATGATGAAAAAAGTCGCACGCAGGCACGGAATGGTCTGTCTGCTTCACGAAAAACCCTTCGCCGGCGTAAACGGAAGCGGAAAGCATAACAATTGGTCTCTTTCCACGGATTCCGGAGAAAATCTTTTTGCACCCGGAAAAACGCCTATGGAAAACGCCCAGTTTCTTCTGTTCCTTACAGCGGTCATAAAAGCCGTCGACGAAAATCAGGATCTTCTTCGGATTTCCGTGGCGAGCGCATCAAACGACCACAGGCTTGGCGCTCACGAAGCTCCGCCGGCAGTAATTTCCATATATCTTGGCGACGAACTGGAATCGATTCTAAAATCCATAAAAGACGGAACTCCGTACAACTCAAAAACACGCCAAAAAATGTCCATCGGAGTTGACGTTCTTCCGCCGATTCCAAAGGATTCCACCGACAGAAACAGGACTTCGCCGTTTGCATTCACGGGAAACCGATTCGAATTCCGTTCCGTCGGTTCTTCGCTTTCAATTTCCGGACCGAACACCACGCTGGATGCAATTCTTGCATATTCCCTTAAAGAATATGCGGATGAACTTGAAAAATCCGATAATTTTGAAAAAGATTTGCAGAATCTTGTAAAACGGGAAATCACTGCACACTGGCGGATTGTTTTTGACGGAAACGGCTATGACGGAAACTGGGTCAAAGAAGCAGAAAAACGGGGTCTTCTGAATCTGCGAACGCTTCCCGACGCAATGGAAGAATATTTGAAGCCCAAAAACATCAAGTTATACAACGAAATGGGTGTGTACTCCGAAACGGAACTAAAAAGCCACTACGAAATAAAACTTGAAAAATACATCGGAATCTTGAACATCGAAGTCGAAACAATGCTCGAAATGATAAACAAGGACATTCTTCCGGCGACATTCAAATACATGGAGACCGTCGGAAAATCGGCTGCGGAAGTCAGAAACCTTGTTCCCGAAGCGAAATGCGCCGCCCAGTCATCGTTGCTAAAAAAACTTGACGACCTTGCGGAAAAGCTTTCGGAAAAAGCAGACGCACTTTCGGAAAAACATTCCGAAGCGAAAAAATGCAGTTCAATCATAAAAACCGCCCATGCGTATGCCGATACGGTTATTCCTGCGATGGAAGAGGCGCGGGCTGTAGCAGACAAAATCGAGCCGCTTCTTTCCGAAGAGTTTAAGCCTTATCCAAGTTACGAAGATTTGCTTTTCAACGTTTAATCTTTCCTTAAAATTGAACAGCTAAACAAAGTTTCAACTTTGGAAGTTGTTCAATTTGCACGCAAGAACGCACACGTTCAATAAGCGAGTTTGCCGAAAGGGAAACTCGCAGTTTTTTTAGAGGCAGTATTTTTGTCGCTTAAAATAAACCTTCGGCTAATCTCGAAAAAATCGACCGCGGAAAATTGCACGGATTTTACGCTCGAACGAAAGATTCCACAAAAAGACGCATTGCGAATCAAAGAAATTATCCAAATGTTTTCAAAAACCGTTTTCCGTGAAGTTCGCAAGGCTTATTTTATTATTGCATGATAAATGCTATAATCTTCGCATGGGTAAAAATATTCTGATTGCCGGCAAAGATTTTCCCGATTCGCAGGAATTCGTGAA
This sequence comes from uncultured Treponema sp., assembly GCA_905372235.1. GTDB lineage: Bacteria > Spirochaetota > Spirochaetia > Treponematales > Treponemataceae > Treponema_D. The sequence continues at coordinate 38,159 of CAJPOF010000011.1, read as the reverse complement.
AAAATTTGAATTAAGTGACTTCAATATTGTGGTGTCGGGCGAAACTCCAGAAGAAGACAGCGGACAGGGATTTTCCATTGCGCCTTGGAACAGAGATTCCGCCATTTCCGCACGTTATTTGATTCTTCAGGCGGAAACCATCAACGGATTTTGCGAAAATTATATCCTCTACTTTGATTCCACCTATTTTGCGATTAAATATTCTTCGTGTTCCACGGACATCTGCGCAAGAGCGTGCGATGCAATGATTCTCGGCTTTCAATATTTGGCATTGGAAATCCTCAATAGAATCGAACAGCACAAAAGTCAGGCAAAACTGATTTTCCTTCTGAAATCGAACCCCACGGCGAACGAGATTCTTCGTTCTTCTTCGCTTAGAAAATCAGGCGCAATTTCCGTAAATCCGATTGTGTCCGCGGCAGAAGCGGCGTTCGCAACTTTTGCGGAAAATCTTGCAGCAAAGGAAATCGACAACGAATACGCGCGCATTTTACTGATTTCCGGCGACCGCTCGAACGACATTTCGGCAAACGACTCGGCTTTGGCTTCGTGGCTAAAAGACTACATAAACGCTTGCGACGAACTGAAAAAAGGCGTTCCCCCAAGCACGAACTGGATAAAAGCCGGCGCAAAAGCCCCGACCGAATTTTCGCTGTTCCGCTAGGATTGCACAAAGGGCTGCCCAAAAACCGCTTACTTTTTCGGCAGCCTTACGAACCATTCATTCCGATTCCGCAAGCAAAACATGTAACTCGGAGGACTTTCAATGACTTTGGACAATTTTTATCTTGACTGCCTTTTAAAAATCGGCGCAAGTTTCGCCTGCGGCATTTTGCTCGGAATCGAACGGAAAAGTCGGCAGCATACGGTAGGAATGAGAACTCTTATGCTGATAAGCGTTTCCTCGTCGGTTTTGACCATGATGTCCTCGATAATCACAAAAATTCCCAACGTAACAGGTGGAGACCCCACCCGGATTGCGGCTGGAATCGTAACGGGAATCGGATTTTTAGGTGGCGGCGCGATTATTCAATACGGACTGAACATACGCGGGCTTACGAGCGCAGCAATAATTTTTACTGCGGCGGCACTCGGAATTGCCTGCGGAACAGGACAATATTTCATCGCCGGAACGACAATTTTCATAATCCTTTTCGCCCTGGTAATTCTTGAAAAAGTAGAACGAAAATTCTTTCCTGCGGAAAAACGAAAATCCCTTGTCCTGGAATTTTCCGACTCCGACATAGTGTTTTCAAAAATTGTCGAAGAAATAAAAAATTCGGGACTTGTAATAAAAGACACGAATGTGTCCGAATCCATTGAAAAACAAAAATACATAATAAAACTCACGGTCAAAGCCCCCGGAGACTTTGACATAACCAAAATCACAAAAAAATTGTCCGAATCCGGGAAATTGGTGAAAATCTCGATTTCGGACATCTGAGCAAAACAAAAAACTACCCGGAGAACATTTTTTTATGCAAGCGATTCAGATTCCCAAAAATGCCGAGGACGGTTGCAAAATGGGTGTTTTAGGATTAAACTTCCAATAATATGAATCTGTTTCAGGCGTTAAGCGATTTTTTTGAATCCATTTTCAACAGAAACTCTCCCGAAGTGCAGAAAAAAATTCAGCTCAGAAAACTTGAAAGCGAAATTCGGAGTTTTCAGCCTCAAATATTTCAGGAAGGAAACCTGAACGGAAACTTTGCGGAAACAATCCGTCTTCTGTACGTAAATTCAAAGCCGTTGAACGACCTTTTTCTTTCGACAATCGCAAGCCCGGACGGACAAAAAGCGCACCGTTTCGAGGCGCAACTGGTTCTTACAGGCTTCCGGCGAGAAGACCAGATTGCGATTCAGAATCTTTCATACGAAGCAAGAAAGCACGAATTCGAAGAATCAAGCATGACGACTTCTCAGATTTTCGACCGGCAACGGCGCACTTTCGACAAAGTGATGCACGAGCTTAACGCCGACGTGTTCAGGAAAATAGACAAAAATTTGCTCGCCGTTCATCAGTTCAGCGATTTATGCCGATTCAATTTTGTGCCAATCCTTCAGACTTTCGACCAAAGTTTTATCGCAGCCGATATGTCCTATCAGCCGACATACCATTCGATTCCGGTGTCCAAAATTGCCGCCTCGCTTGAAGACTTATATTTTCAGGCAAACGGATTAAAATTCACCGCCTCGCTGGTAAATGCGGTTTCCGCGCTCGCAACCCTAAAAACGGCAGGCGAAGCTTCCAACCAAGAAATCCAACAACTGGTAAAAAATCTAAAGACAATCGCATATATTTTCGGAAAAATCTTGACTCCCGAAAAACTGAAAACACTTATCCGCTACGGACGGCAGGACATTTTGTACGAGCCGAAATCCGCGTCCTACAAAGAATCCGCCTGCCATAGTTTCGAGATTATGATACAGTCCAAATTCAAAGCGGACGAGCAGAGAATAAAAACGGAACTAAAAAACGAAAACATCCGCACCGAACTTTCACAGCTATTCGGGGACACGCCGTTGATTCCTCTAAAAGGATACAACAACGAATTCAACCAAAAATTGCTGAATGCGTCACAAGGCTCGTTTCTGTGGATTCTTCCCATGCAGATTCTAAAAACCTTTCTTACATCATATTTTACGGAATCCGTGCGTTCTTTGCTGAACGACATAGTTATCGAAGGATTTTTCAACAATCCCACATACAAAACGGAATTCTCCACGGACGTTTATGCCGCTCTTGAGACAAACCAAATATTGGAAGATTTCGAAGCATCTTTCGCAAACGGCGGAAAATATTCCCTCACACTGCTCAACGGATATTTGCAGGACGGCAAGAAGGACATCGATTTCCTTAGAAAACTCGAAGGCATCGTTTCGGACATAAACAACGAGGCCAGCAAACTCATCACAAAAGAGACAAACAATCTGAACAGAATGTACAAGCACATCGGGGATATGCTCACCGATTCCAAAAAGCCCAAAAGCGAAATCATATCCAACCTGAAAGTCCTTATGATGTCCTCAAGGAACAGAGACAACACGGCTCAACTTGAGCAACAATATGAAAACTGGGAAATTTTCTTTAAAATAATGAAGAACTATGCTATAATTAGTGCCTGACTAAGGACAACAATTAAAAGATGGCCAAGCGTAGAAGCATATCAGAAGAGCAGACAATTCAATACGAACGCAGAATCTATGATTTGGAACAGCTGCTTGACATATCAAAATCCTTTAATTCCACGCTCGAAACAACCACGTTGCTTGAGTCCATCGTTTTTTCGTGCATGGCGCAATTGCACGTCGCAAACGCAGGTATTTTCGTTCAGGATTTTATAAATTCGGATTATCTTGTGTTAAAAACACAGCAGAACGTATTAAATCCTGTTGGAAATCTGGATTTTCAGTTTTCTACCGTCGACCCGATTGTCCCCACGCTAACAGCCGCAAAAAAGCCGGTCTCGCTGGAATATCTTAAAAAAGAATGTCCGGAAAGTCCGGCGTTACAGATTTTTGAACTTCTTAAACCGACCCTAATAGTTCCGCTTCTTCAACGCAATCGTTTGAATGGAATCCTTTATCTTTGCGACAGGTTTTTTGTAGATCCGGGCGAAGAATCCGAATATTCCGACTATGAAAAAAATCTGGTTTTTGCAATCGGCTCGCTTGCCTCCATTGCGATAAGCAACGCAATATTGCTTGAACGTTCCTCTACGGACATGATGACTCAGTTGAAGTTAAAATATTTTTTCTTCAATTCCCTTGCCGAAAAACTGGACATGGCGGTGAGCCAAAAACTTCCTCTTTCCATCATAATGTTCGATATAGATTTCTTTAAACATTTCAACGATTCTTACGGCCATGAATGCGGCGACTATGTTCTAAAAGAAGTCGCAAAACTAATAAAGGAAAACCTCAGAACTGAAGACCTCGCGAGCCGCTACGGAGGAGAAGAATTCACGGTTCTTCTGCATGAAACAAAAAAAGAGGCTGCGCTTGCAATCGCAGAAAGAATCAGAAGCACTATCGAAGCCCACGATTTTGTCTATAACGACCAGCATATGCACGTTACAATCTCGTGCGGAGTCTCGGTTTTTGATGAGGAGACAAACCCAATCACAAATCCAAAACAACTTGTAAACCAAGCCGACCAAGGACTTTATATGTCCAAGCACAACGGCAGAAACCGAGTTACTTACGCCTTTCCGTTGCTGGTCTCAGGTCTTGACGAAGATGAAAAATAAAAGTCCCGCCCGAATAAAATAATGCGAAAATTTTTGATTTTTTTTATTGCGATTTTGATTTCCGCAAAAACTTTTTCTCAGCACGAAGATTTTTCGGAACGGATTCGCCTTCATCTTTGGGCTGAAATCGACTCATTTCCCGAACTCAAGGAAAACCAAGGTCCGTACAAGGGCGATTTTTCGTTCGCCATGAACAGACTCAGCAAAATCGGTCCGTATTTACTTAACGGAATGGTTTACGGCTGGAGTTTTTCGTACATACCGTCCGACAAACTGCGGGGCGTGGAAGAATATTTTGAAGTCAAAGAAATCAACACGATAAATCCTTCCGACGGAAAAATCTCGTACAAAAAACCGTGGATTCAGGACAACTTTTTGCACTGCTGGCTGGACTTCGTTCGCACTCCGCAAATGATTCAAAACCTGAACGCATGGACTTCCATAAACACAAAAAAAATTCAGGGAAAAGGACTCGGAAAACTTAGCCGCGGATTTTCAGGCATTCAAGATGCAAGCGAAAACGCCCTAAAAGATGCAATCCGAAGCTATTACAGGGAAATCCTTAAAAACAAACCCAAACAGATTGACGGACGTGTCATTATTCGTTCCGCTCCGTTGCTCGGGATAAGGGCTGGCCAGTATGTCGTTGATCTTGATTTTTTCTTGGAAACGGATAGAATAGTTAAGTATAGTCAATTTTAATGCCAAAATTACATTATCTATGTATTTTCAGGCTGGAGGTTACATGAAAAAGACTCTCGCAATCGTTGCCACATTATTTTTTATCGTCGGAAGTGTTTTTGCACAAGAAGTGTCATCGGCTTTTCCAGGAGACGATGTAAAAGTTGATCTTTCAAAGCAGATAATAACACCTACAAATCAGCATCTAATGCCCGGCGACAAGACAGGAAAGATCGTAATCGAATACATTCCTATGGTAGACGAGGCAAGAATCTCGTATACATGTATGTACAATCTTTATGATCCGGGAAACGCCCTTAATGCGATTTTGGGTTGCCTTGACGATTTTTCAAAAGACCACCAGTATTATCATTACAGATACATGGAAGGCGACAAAGAAAAATATTTCAAAGACGAACGCGGTGTCCGCTGGGCGCGATATTCTGCCCACATAAAATTGTCTCGCTAGTCTTTCTAAGGGTTTTACAAAAATAATGGACATCTCAAACATCATCAAAAACCTTCATCCGCTTGAGGTGAAGGTGCTTCTCAAGTATTCGGAGAATGACGAGTTGACTTCCGAAAAACTGATGAAGGAATTGAATTACAAGGAAGGTCATGCAAATCAGGCGTTCTCGTGGCTTTCTGGAAAGAATCTTTTAAAAGAAATCGGAAGAATTCCAATGACTTTCTTCGAGATGACGGAAACCGGCAGAAACTTAAAAGATTCCGGAACTATCGAAGAAAGAGCCGTTACATTTGTAAAAAATAACGGTGCAAAAACCCTTCCCGAGATTGCAGCCGGCCTGGGCGTTGAACAAAAAGACATCGGCTCGGCATTCGGACCTTTATCCAAGGAAGGCGTTTTTAAGATGAACGCCGAAAAAAAAGTCGAATACACGGGCGTTCAGCTTCCGGCTCGCATTTCCATGACATCTGCACTTTTGGAAAAAGCGTCAAAAGCTGAAAACTGCATTTTGGACAATGCGTCTCTTTCAAAGGAAGAGCAAACCGTAATCGCAACGCTTGCAAAAAAACGTGGAGCTTCGGACAGTCCGTTCAAGATTATAGAAAGGGAGACTGTCGTTTTTAAACTTCTTCCAAATGCAAAAGACGTAGCAGAAACTCTACGGAAAACCGGTGTTACCGGGAACGAAATCGGCGAAGTGACGCCCAAAATGCTTTCTTCCGGCGAATGGAAAAATGGTGTTTTCAGGGGATACAATATCGCCGTTCCTCCTGCGAGGGTCATTCCCGGTCGTACAAATCCTTACGTCCAGTTCCTTGAATCAGTAAAAGACAAACTTTGTTCTCTTGGTTTTCAGGAATTCGACGGACCGCTTGTTGAAACCGAATTTTGGAACGGAGATGCGCTTTTCATGCCTCAGTTCCATGCGGCAAGGGACATTCACGATGTATACAGGATAAAAAATCCCACGCACGCAAAATCCATCGAAGAGCCTTATCTTACGAATATTGCAAATGTCCATAAAGACGGAGGAAACAGCGGAAGTCGAGGCTGGAACTACGAATTCGACAACGAATTCACCCGTCGTCTGATTTTAAGAAGTCAGGGAACGGTTCTTTCCGCACATCAGCTTCACAAGGCTGAAATCCCGGGAAAATATTTTGGAATCGCACGTTGTTTCCGTTACGACAAAGTAGACGCAACGCATTTGAGCGACTTTTACCAGACTGAAGGAATTGTACTTGGCAAAGATGTAAATCTAAAAACTCTCTTGGGATTTTTGGAAATGTTTGCCAAAGAAATCGCCGGTGCAACAGAAGTGAAATACGTTCCGGGATATTTTCCATTCACAGAACCGTCAATCGAAGTTCATATAAAGCATCCCGTATTGGGTTGGTTCGAACTTGGCGGCTCCGGGATTTTCCGTCCCGAAGTTACAAAAGCCATGGGTGTCGATTGCCCCGTCCTTGCATGGGGAATCGGAATCGACAGGATGGCGTTGATGGCATTGGGTCTTAATGACTTGCGTGAACTTTTCTGTGAAGACATCGAACGGGTTCGTCAAAGAAGAGCAAGTTTCTAAATTGCGAAAAATCTGCCTTTAAGACTTATTCGCTTTCCCAACTTCTGACTCTGTCAACAGCGGATTTCCATTTGGAATACAGTTTGTTGATTTTTTCCTCGTCGAATGTGGGCTTGAATTCTTTTTCCACTTGCCAATGGGACAAAATGTCGTCCTTTGACTGCCAAAAGCCGACTGCAAGCCCGGCAAGGAAAGCCGCTCCTGTGACCGTAGTTTCTATGTTCACGGGGCGAACTACTTTGGAATTCAAAATGTCTGCCTGAAACTGAACCATCACATCGCTTACGCTTACGCCGCCGTCCACCTTTAGACAGCACGAATCAATCTCGGAGTCGTCTTTCATGCACTCAATTTCATCCTTAACTTGATAGGCTATGGATTCCAGTGCGGCACGGCAGATGTGGGAATCATTCACTCCTCTTGTAAGTCCCAAAATTGCCCCGCGAGCGTAAGCGTCCCAATAAGGAGCTCCTAATCCTGTGAAAGCCGGAACAATCACAACTCCATCCGAATCCGGAACAGATTCTGCTTTTTTGTCACATTCATGAGCCGAGGAGATTATTTTTAATTCGTCCCTAAGCCATTTTACTATCGCACCGCCGACAAAAACGCTTCCTTCCAGCGCATAGTCAACGCCGCCGTCAAGTCCAATCGCAATCGTCGTTATGAGCCTGTGCTTTGACTTAAAAGCAAGTTTTCCCGTATTCATCAAAAGAAAACAGCCTGTTCCGTACGTAACTTTCGCTTCTCCCGGAAGAAAACACCCCTGCCCGAACAGAGCCGCCTGCTGGTCTCCGATGGCGGAAGCTATTGGAATCTCAAGTCCGCATACATCCTTGCTAGTATTAGCATAGATGCCGGAAGAATCCTTTACTTCAGGGAGGATGCATTTTGGAATGTCCAAAAGTTCAAGAAGTTCGTCATCCCACTTTAGCGTAAATATGTTGAACAGCATTGTCCGGCTGGCATTTGTATAGTCCGTAACGTGAACTTTTCCGCCGCTCAGTTTCCAGATAAGCCAAGTGTCAATCGTTCCCGCAAGGATTTCGCCTTTTCCCGCACGCTCCCGGACACCGCTCACGTTGTCAAAAATCCACTTGATTTTTGTTCCGCTAAAATATGCGTCGGGAAGAAGCCCCGTCTTATCCTGAATCAGCTGGCTTTTTCCTTGACGAACAAGGTCTTCCGCCAAATCGGCAGTCCGCCTGCATTGCCATACAATCGCATTGTAGACAGGCTCTCCCGTAAGCTTATCCCACAATACCACGGTTTCTCTTTGATTTGTGATTCCAAGCGCAGCAATTTTAAGCGGATCGACTTTTGAATCTCCTATCGCTTTTTTCATGACATTTAACTGGCACTGAAAAAGCTCGTTGGGGTCATGCTCAACCCAGCCCGGTTTAGGATAGATTTGAGTGAATTCTTCTTGGCAAGAGATGACTTTGTTTATCTCTCTGTCAAAAATTACAGCTCTTGACGATGTAGTTCCCTGATCAAGAGCAAGAATGTACATTTTTTCCCCGCTCATATTTTTCTCCATATCAAATGAAATTTAAAAAGTCCTTGAAATTGCAGTTATAAGAACTTTTTAATTTCGGCTTCCATTCCGCACAAGCTCCCGGAACACAACGCAGAAATGAAAGGTCGTCCCACTAATATTTTATCAGTTCCTAAGAATTTTGCCACTTTTATATCTTTTTTTGTTCTTATGCCGCCATCCACCCACACCTGTGCAGAATATTTTTTGAGTTCGGAAATATTTTCTTCAAGAAATTGAGCAGAGCTTCCTTCCGCAGTTTCAACACGCCCTCCATGATTCGAAACGACAACGATGTCCGATTTTACTTCCCTGCAAAGCGACACGTCTTCCTTCGTGAAAATTCCCTTGAGCATAAGCGGAAGCCCTGAATATTTTCGAATTTCGTCTATTTCTCGAAAAGTTTTTCGTTCAAGGTGAACCTGATTTCGCATGGTCACTATGTTGTACGCATCAATATCCATTCCAATTGCGCAGGCATACGGACGAACTAAATCTATCCGCTTAAAAAGGATTTCATTCGGATAAGGTTTTAGAAAAAAATACGCCTTTTTGCCAATGGATTTTACGGCATCAAGACCAAGCAAAAGTTTTTCATCGGGAGCGCCGTCGCCGACGCAAATATCTATGTTTTGATTAAAAGCCGCCTGAAAATAGGGAAGATAAAAATCTTTCTCGTCCGGAAACCCGATATTTTGAACAGCACCTGTAACGGGAGCGATTCCAATATCGCCAGGGCTTATATGCACAGAATCCAAAACGTCTTTTTTCCCCTCGGAACAAAGGCGTTCATAAATCAAAGACCAAGCTGCGCAGTTTAAAATAAAATTACGGCTGCCGTTCACACCTCCCATTCCGGGAAGCTGCCCGATGCAGCCATAACCATTGCATTTTTTACAAAACCTGCATTTAAAGTCAGTCTCCAAAACAGATTCCCACAGAACGACCGCTACTCAATACCGGATTGTCCATCGTTATGTTTTTTACTTTTCCGGCACATTCTTTTAGCGGAACGCCCACAATTTGTCCGTTCTGTATTGCAACGAGTTTTCCGAACTCTTTACGGGCAAGAAAATCTGCGGCCGCAACGCCAAACTGATTTGCAAGCACCCTGTCGTAAGGCTCCGGAGTTCCGCCCCGCTGCAAATGCCCAAGGACGCTTACCCTGCATTCAAGTCCTGTCGCCCCGAAAATCTCGCTTGCAACCCTGTAGCCAATCGATTGCGGCATATCAAGGCGAGATTTTTTGAACTCTTTCTTTGAAAGTTTTGCCTCGTCTTCAGAAAGCGCACCTTCCGCCACAACAACGATGGAAAAATTCTTTCCGGCATCTCTTCTGCGTTCGATTTCTTTTGCCACCGACTTTATGTTGTAAGGGATTTCAGGAATAAGGCACACATCGCCGCCGCCTGCAATGGCAGAATAAAGCCCAAGCCATCCCGCCTTATGTCCCATCACCTCCACAATCATAACCCGGCTGTGGCTGTCCGCAGTCGTGTGGATTCTGTCTATGCCTTCCGTGGCGACATCAACCGCCGTGTGAAAGCCGAACGTCATATCCGTTCCTACAATGTCGTTGTCGATTGTCTTAGGAAGTCCTACGACGTTAAGCCCTTCTTCGTAAAGAAGACTTCCCGTGGTGTTCGTTCCGTTTCCGCCCAAAACTACAAGAGCATCAAGATTCCATTTTTCCCAATTTTTCTTGATGGCTTCTATAGGAAGAAGTCCCGTTTCCGGATTTGGAACAGGATTTTTGAAAGGCTTCTCACGAGAAGTTCCAAGAATCGTGCCTCCCCTGGTCAAGATTCCCGAAATGTCATCCGCCTCGATAGGAAAGCCTTCGCCGTTCACCAATCCTCGGTATCCGTTTTTGATTCCGATGAATTTCATTCCGTGATTTAACATTCCGGAGCGGCATACGCCCCTGATTGCGGCATTCAGACCGGGAGCATCGCCACCCGAAGTCAAAATGCCGACTGTCTTTACTGATGTCGTTTTCATGAAATCAATTATACCAAGTATTAAACACCATGCAAGTTTTTTAAGCACACTCACAACACAAACGCAGATATTTTTAAGGAAGATACCTCGGTTTTCCCGACACTCAAAAGAAGGATTGTATCAGGAATCGCTTGGTTTTGGTTTTTCAGTTTTCTTAAATTTAAGATAAAATGGCGTCGTTATTTCAACCTTTTTTGACTGGTCGATGAATTCGTATTCTGCACAGTGCAACAAAACCAAAGAATTCTCTCTCAATTCTTGAATCTCACCAAAATTATCCTCAATAGATAAATCGTAATAATCGGCGGCCTTTTTCAAACCAAGGCGATACTTTCCCCGAATTACTATGTCGCCGGCATAATTTACAACACCGGGAACTACTTTAAAAACATAGGGATTAAAATATCTTGAATTCTTGCCGACATTAATTATTCCATAAGTACCTTTTCTTGCCTTCAGGACTACAATTTGTCTTTGTTCCGAATTCGCAACGTAAAATTCAGAAAATGAAAATGGAGCCTTTTTTATTATCAAATCTGAATTCAAATGCAACGGCTCAATTCCCTCGCGTCTTTTCCCTTTTGCATCAAAAAACTCGTCTATTATTTTATTTGCAGTCGGATTTATAATCCTAAGAACGATATATCCCTCATTTTTTTCCAAACGGGAATCAGAATTTGTTCGCATAACCTTTACGCTTGATACACATGATGAAAAAAGAAAAATAAGCATAAAAAATAGATAGAATGTTCTTTTCATATTTTCCTCCATAATTCATTATACTCCCACCATCAAAAAAGTGGATTTTAAATTAAAAACTTATCCAAGCAACTGCCCTTCTCGGAAAACAACGATTTCCCATATCGGCGATTTTTGCATTTTCCCAGTAAATTCGCCTTTTCAAAATGCCGATAACTGTAACATGAAAGTATCGAGCAAAACAAATCTTTTAGCCGGAACAGCCTTAATCCTGCTAGCAGCATTTTTTTCAATAGCATTGCTTCTTCAGCCGTTGGATTTTGGGCAGTTTGGTCCGGGACGCGAAAATTTTCTGTTCAAATTGGGGGAAATTCTTGCATCGGTATACGGATTTTCAAGCATTCTGATTCCGGCGTTTCTTTTTACGGCTGCAATATCAAGTTTTGCCTCGAACTGGACAGCCAGAAAAGCGATGCGGCTTTTGACGGCAATCGTTCCGTTTTTTACGTCCGTTGCCGCAGAAAAATTGATAAGATTTTTCCTAAAAGGCGGAAATTTTACTGCGACAAAGATTTCGGTAACAATCATAATCGCTTCAATGTTCGTCGTAATCGAATTTCTTTTGGCTGGAATTGCCGCCGACAAAATATCGGGCAAAAACTCGATAGATTTGCATGAAAACGGAAATTCCGAAAACGAAACCGAATCCGACGGAGATTCTGAATCAGAGTTTGAAGAGAACGCAGAAAACAACAACGCATATTCAGCGGAATCGGAAACTGAGTCGGAAAATGAAGACGAAACAGAATCACAAAACGAAAATCAGAACGAAGACGAAAATCCGTTTGACAAAATCGACGACTTAAAGGAAAGCGCAGAAGATTCGGGCGACGAAAAAAAAGCCGAAACAAAAGAAGATCCGTTTGAAGGCGTCTTTGACAACGTAAAACCTCCGGTTTCGGATGAAATTGAAGAATCCGTATTTGAACCGAAAATTGAAAACGCGCCTTCCCTCGATTCAAATGAAAATGAGGCGAAAAATTCAAATCCGAGTTCCATAATTTCCCAAGAAGAATATGCGGCTCTAACAGGATTCGGCGAGTCCGACGACGAACCTGCGGATTCCGACAAAATCGAATGGCCGAATGAGGACGAAATAAAAGCAAAAGCGGGAAACGCAAACGGCGATACATCCGATTTTGACGAAGAGACGTTCGATTTTTCCGAAGCGGACAAGCAAAAAAATCCCGAAGATTCGGATGAACGCATTTTTGAAGAAAAAATTTCCGATAACGAAGAAGATTTCCTTGCCGGCGATGAGATTTCCGACGAAGAAGAAGATTTTTTTCCAAAAAAGATTTTTCCTGAAAATGCAAAAGGCGATTCCGCTTCCGAAGACGAATATTCCATAGAAGCAGAAAATGCCGCATTGGAAAATCTTCTTCCAGATGAAGAAAATCTTGAATCCGGCGACGAAATTCAAGCCGAGGACGAAGAAATTCCCATTTTTGGAAAGACCGACAAAAACAAAGACGACAATTTGACATTGGAAAGCGATTTTGAATCATCGTTTGACGATTATGAAAATCTAATAGACGAAAAAAAATATGACGCAAGCGCAAATCCTGATTTTTTTGACGTGGATTTGACACGAAATATGCAGCAAACTTTGGATGAAGAAAGCGATTCTGCCGTTTCCGAAGACCAAGATTTTATTTCGCCGATGGACATAGTTTTTGCACAGAAGAAAGAAAAAAAATCCTCGCTTTCTTCAGAAATTTTTGAGGACATGGAAAACGATATCCGTAAAGAAGTCAAAAACGAAATGCGTCAAAGAGAAGCGGAAACTTCCTCCCCGGACGATTCTGATTCCGACTCAGACGACTCCGATTCTGATTCCGATGAGAATGAAAAACAGCCCGAAGATTCCAGTCGAGCAACAGCAAAAAAATCCTATTTTGTTCCTACCGACCTTCTTCAGCAATATGATGACGACCAATATTGGCTCATAGACGAAGGGACAAAAAGCAATGCCGTAAAGCTCAAAAATACCCTGACCGACTTTGGGATCAGCGCGGAAGTCATCGGAATAAAGAAAGGCCCTGTCGTAACAATGTACGAACTTGAGCCTGCGCCGGGCGTTCGCCTAAGCAAAATAGTAAGCCTACAAGACAATATCGCGTTGAGCCTTGCCGCTTCCAGCGTGCGAATAGTCGCTCCGATTCCGGGACGGGCTGCGGTAGGAATTGAAGTTCCGAACAAGCAGCGTTCCATCGTGAGTTTTAGGGAAATGATTGAGCAGGACCTTCCTGAGTTCAAAAAAATGGCAATTCCGGTAGTTTTGGGAAAAGACATTTTAGGAAAATCGCAAATCATCGACATAACAAAAACGCCGCATCTTCTGATTGCAGGCGCAACCGGAGCCGGAAAATCCGTGTGCGTAAATTCGATAATCCTTTCGATTCTGTACAAAAAATCTCCGCAGCAAGTAAAGATGATTCTTGTAGACCCGAAAGTGGTTGAGCTAAAACTTTACAACGATATTCCGCATCTTCTTACGCCGGTGATAACAGAGCCGAAAAAAGCGTTGCAGTCTCTTCAGTGGTGTCTTTGCGAAATGGAACGCCGTTACGCACTCCTTGACCAAATGGGCGTGCGTGACATAGCTAACTACAACATCCGCATTGAAGAACGAAACATCTGCACGGAAAAACTTCCTTACATAGTCATAATCATAGACGAATTCGCAGACCTTATGGCGACCAGCGGAAAAGAACTGGAATCAAATGTGGCTCGGCTCGCGGCAATGAGCCGTGCCGTTGGAATACATCTTGTCCTTGCGACGCAACGCCCTTCGGTGAACGTGATAACGGGTCTTATAAAAGCGAACATTCCCAGCAGAATCGCATTCATGGTTGCAAGCCGAACCGATTCAAACATAATCATTGATGCCGTCGGCGCAGAAAAACTCCTTGGAAAAGGCGATATGCTTTACGCCTCCGCCGCAGACCCTTATCCAGTACGAATACAAGGTACTTTTGAAAGCGACGGAGATGTCGAAAAGGTTGTAGAATACGTAAAAACTTTGGACGAGCCGGACTACATCGATGACCAGATGTTCATCGACGAGGAAGAAGACGATTACGGAGGTCCCAGCCTTTTTAGCGAAGGTGCAGACCCGCTTTACGACCAGGCTTTGGACATAGTGCTTCAAGCCGGAAAGGCAAGCGCATCTTACATTCAACGCAGACTGAAAATAGGCTACAATAGAGCCGCAAGGTTGGTAGAAGAGATGGAAGAACGGGGAATCGTAGGACCTGCAAACGGCTCGAAACCTCGCGAAGTTATACATATGCCAAATTAAATCTTGGAAAACATATAATTTGAACTAAAAGCCTAAACGAAAATTTTACAGAATTATGAATCAAGGAGATATGAAAAAAATTTCGCAGTTTCCGCAATAGCTGCATTAATGAGCGCAAACGTCTTCTCTCTCTATGGAAGAACATTGTCCCAAAACTAAAATTTTTGGATAGCCTCCAAAAAAAAGGCTTCTCGTAACAGAGAAGCCTTTTTTTTACCTAAAATTCAGTTCTAAAAACGATTTAGTTCTTTGTATCCGGAAGTTTGGTAACGACAACGGAATTATCCGCATTGGAATACGGAGCCGGAATGTATTTATCAGCTTTCCAGTCGTTCTCCCATTTGTAGCCATCCAACAGATAGCGGAACTGGTACTCTTTTCCAACATCCAAAGCAAGTTTTACAGAAAAAGAACCATCCTTTCCCTGCTTCATTGGAGTATCAGTGCTGCTCCAACTGTTGAAATCGCCTGCAATATTAATCTTCTTTGCGCCTTGGGCAGCTTCCGCAGATACCGTAAACGTCACATTGCAAGTCATCTTGTCCTTAGAAAATGTCTTCTTGAGTGACATAAAGCACACCTCCTGATACACTTTTAATAAAATCAATGGCAACTACCTGCCTGACTAATTGTAAACAATATAATCAATATTCAATTTTAAGTAAACAGTTTTTACCATATTTACAGCAAAATATTGATATTTTTAGTCATTGATATTATATTTATGGCTAACAGATTGACTGCAGGCGCAGAATTCTGACCCGTCGATTTAATCCAAATTGCATGCGGGCTGGGGCGTTCCCTAAAATTGCTAAACAGGAGGTCCAAAAATGGGACTTTTCTCTTCAAAAAATCAAGACAATTATGTGTTTACTTCGGAGTCGGTTGGCGAAGGTCATCCCGATAAGCTTTGCGATCAGGTTTCGGACGCGATTCTTGATTATTGCCTTTCTTTGGACAAAGATGCCCATGTGGCTTGCGAATCTTTTGCGTCCACGGATTTTATGCTTGTGGGCGGAGAAATCGGTTTTCAGAATATCAAGATAGACAATGACTTCACAAAAAAATTCAACATTGATGTGGAACGAATTGCCCGGCAAGTCGCCTTGGATATCGGATACAATGATTCCAAAGTCGGACTTGATGGAGCAAACTGCCTTTTTATGAATCGCCTTCATGCCCAAAGCGAGGACATAAATCAGGGGATCGTGGGAAAAGGTCTTGAAAAATTCGAGGGGCAGCAAGGTGCCGGCGACCAAGGAATGATGTTCGGTTTTGCCTGCAACGAAACTCCGACATTCATGCCGGCTCCAATTTATTATGCGCATCAAATTCTTTTGAAAGCCCATGAACTTAGACACAATCAGGCGATAAAATGGCTTAGACCGGACGCAAAAAGTCAAGTTACTGTGGAATACAACGGATTCACGCCAGCACGGATAGACACGGTTGTCGTTTCTCATCAGCATGACGAATCCGTGGAACACGACGAAATAGAAAAAACCATAATCGAACAGATTGTAAAACCAGTCCTAAACCCCACGGGACTTCTCGATGAAAACACAAAATATTATATCAATCCTACAGGAAGATTTGTGAAAGGCGGACCGGACGGCGATTCCGGACTTACGGGACGAAAAATAATTGTCGATACATACGGCGGAATGGGAAGGCATGGCGGCGGTGCTTTCAGCGGAAAAGACCCGTCAAAAGTTGACCGTTCAGCCGCATACATGGCTAGGTACATCGCAAAAAATATCGTTGCGGCTGGACTTGCGGACAGAGCTGAAGTCGAGCTCGCCTATGCAATCGGAGTGCCCTTCCCCATCTCAATTTTTGTGGAAACATTTGGAACGGAAAAAACAGAACGCTCAAAAATCGAAAATGCCGTAAAAAAAATCTTCGACTGCACTCCCGCAGGAATTGTAAAAACGCTGAATCTAAAACAGCCGATTTACCAAAAAACCGCAAGTTACGGTCATTTTGGAAGAGAAGGTTTTCCGTGGGAACGAACCGACAAAGTATCCGAACTAAGAGAAGCCGCAAAATGATATGCAGTTACTGACGCAGGAAGAAATCTCAACGATTTTTGAACGGTTCAAGGCTCGCGAGCCAAATCCAAAATCGGAACTGAACTATCATTCTGCATACACTCTATTGGTTGCCGTGGTATTGAGCGCGCAAACCACAGATAAAAGCGTGAATCGTGTGACTGAAAACCTTTTCAAACTTGCCGACACGCCGGAAAAAATGCAGGAACTTTCGCAAGAGCAGATTGCGGAACAAATAAAAACCATAGGACTTGCAAAAACCAAAAGCAAAAATGTTCTTATGCTCAGCAAATTGCTCTGTCAAAAATTCGGCGGAAAAGTTCCTTCCACACGGGAAGAATTGATGACGCTTCCGGGGGTCGGCAGAAAAACCGCAAACGTAGTCTTGAATGTCGTATTCAATCAGCCTACAATGCCGGTTGATACACATCTTTTGCGTATTTGTCCAAAAATCGGGCTTGCGGAAGGAACAAGCCCCGAAAGCGTGGAAAAATCCCTTTGCGAGCGGATTCCTTCAAAATATATGCAGCATGCCCATCATTGGCTCATCCTGCATGGAAGATATGTATGTACGGCAAGAAATCCGAAATGCGCTGAATGCATAATAAACGATATTTGCAAGGAAAACAGAAAGAATGGAAGAACTGACACCTAAGAATCAGACATTGGAAGCCATGGGCGATGCGGTTACCCATGCGGCAAACGAAACATTGGGAAAATTCACGGTAAAATTCCTGGATATTCTTCAAAATATCGGCACATGGAAAAATCTGTTTAAATTGCTGGGAGCCTGTATCGTAATATTTGTAATTTGGCTGATTTTTTCGCTCATACGAAAAGGCATAAAAAAAATCCCCGAAACAAAAATGGACGCTCGGCACAAGAACATCACGTTGAGATTTGTCTCCTACACGCTTTACGCAATAATCGTGATGTACATATTCAGTATGTTTGGCGTAAAACTGAGTGCTATTTGGGGTGCGGCAGGAATCGCAGGAATAGCCATAGGATTTGCCGCGCAAACTTCCGTGAGCAATTTGATAAGCGGACTTTTTATAATCGGCGAAAAAAGCATGAAAATCGGCGACTTTATTATCGTGAATGGAGTTTCCGGAACAGTCGATGAGATAGGGCTTCTTTCCGTAAGGATTCACAACATGGACGGACAAATGATTCGGATTCCGAATTCTACAATCATAAATTCAAACTTTCAGAACAACAGTTATTTTAAAATCCGCCGATTTACGTTCTCAACAAAAATGTCATACGAATCGGATTTTGAAAAAGCCTTCGAAATATTAAAAAAAGTTCCTGAAAATTGCCCGACCGTTCTTTCGACTCCGCCGTCAAATGCCTGGCTCGACGGACTTGAAGAAAACGGCATCACAATGACGCTTGCGGTTTGGATAAATTCATCCGACCTTATACAAACAAAAACCGACGTATACGCAAACATCGTAAAACTTTTCAAAGAAAATAATCTGGAAATTCCGGGCAACAAGTTCGATGTAAAGGTCAGGCAGCAATGAATCACTACAAGAATCTAAACTGGCCAATGCTGCTAAAAAAATATCCTGATACAAAAGAAAGAAAATTTGACGTTCAGGAATACCACAAAATTCTTTCAAATGAATTTCCGGATTTCCTTAAAGAATATATCCATACGCCTGCAATGCAGCGGCTTAGCGGAATAGGGCTTTTATGCGGCACAGATTGGACTCCGCTATATAAAAATCGATTCTACTATTCAAGGCTGGACCACAGCATTGGGGTCGCGCTAATTGTCTACAATTTTACAAAAGACAAACGGCAGACTTTGGCTGGACTTTTTCACGACATTTCGACTCCGATTTTCAGCCATGCCTCGGATTTTAGGAAAGGCGATGCCCTCACGCAGACGGCAAGCGAAAACGATACTGAAAAAATGATAAGGGAGTCAAAAGAAATTACGGCTCTTCTTGAAAAAGACGGAATTGCCGTATCGGAAATAGCCGACTACCACAAATACCCGGTTGCAGACAATGAAGTTCCGCAACTTAGCGCAGACAGATTGGAATATATGTTTCCAAGCGGCGGCGCGCTTTTGGGAAGTTGGAGTTTAAGCGAAATTCAAAACGTTTACGACAAAATCGCCGTTCTTAAAAATGAAGATGAAGTTGACGAATTGGGTTTTACTTCTCTTTCCGAAGCTGAAATTTACTGCGAAAAATTCCTTGAGACAGGCCATGTACTTCAACTGAACGAAGACAAACTTACTCTTCAACTTCTTGCAGAAATCACAAATTACGGAATCGGATTGGGAATCATAACCGAAGAGGATTGCCTTAAAATCAGCGAAGAAGAAGCGTTTTCTCGTATGAAAAAAGCGGCTGAAAACTCAAGCGACAATTCGGAAATTTTCAGGAAATTTAGAAAACTCCTTAAAACTTTTTACACAATGACAAAAATCGAACACAGCGAAAGTCCGCTGGAAAATCATTTTTGCGTAAATCTGAAAGTAAAACAACGATACATAAATCCGCTTGTAAAAATCCCGGGGGCGAGCAAAGCGTTAAGACTTTCTGAAATCTCAAAAAAATCCGATACCTTGATAAAAGATTTTTTGCAATTCAGCGATTCTTGCTACGGCTGCGTTCCGTTCGCGCTTTAATTTACACCATAAAGCCAATCTGCTAGAATGTCCGCATGGAACAGTACAAAAAAGAATTCATTGACTTTATGGTGGAATGTCAAGTTCTGAAATTCGGCTCGTTTATCCTTAAAAGCGGACGAAAATCCCCGTTTTTCATGAACGCAGGCGCTTATTCCACCGGAAAACAACTGCATCGGCTTGGAAAATTCTATGCCCAAGCAATACACCAAAACTTTGGGGACGATTTTGACATGCTTTTTGGACCAGCTTACAAAGGAATCCCATTGGCAGTCGCGACCGCTATGGCATATTCGGAACTTTATGGAAAAGAGATTCTATATTGTTCGGATCGGAAAGAAGAAAAAGACCATGGAGCGGATGCCGGCCGTTTTTTGGGACACGCCCCCAAAGACGGCGATAGAATTATCATAATCGAAGATGTAACCACATCCGGAAAATCAATAGAAGAAATCTATCCAAAAATAAAGATGTCCGAAAAAACGCCCGATTCAATAAAAATTGTGGGTGAAATCGTAAGTCTTGACCGAATGGAAAAAGCGCCGGATTCAACAAAATCCGCACTTTCTGCAATCACAGAAAAATACGGATTTCCGGCAAAAGCAATTGTTTCCATGGCGGATGTCATCGATACGCTTTATCCGAACATAATCACGGAAAAAATAAAAGATGAAATCGATGCGTACTACAAAGAATGGGGTGCTTTAAACTGACCGGAAAGATTATTTTCAATAAAATTATTTTTTCCTCCGCCATTATTTTCGCTTCGATTTTTACCGCCTGCGAAAAACATCCCGAACGAATCGTTTCGCTTTCGCCATGTGCCACAGAAATTTTATGCGCTGTTGGGGCATTTTCGCAGATTGCGGCACGCTCCGCAGATTCGGATTATCCGAGCGAAGTTCTTTCGATTCCTTCACTGGGTTCTGACAGCGAAAATCTTCCCGACACGGAAGAACTGATTTCGTTCAAACCCGATTTTGTCTACCTTTCTTCCGGAACTTGCGAACGCTTGATTCCATTCTTAAAATCGCAAAAAATCAGATTTTTTATATCGACGAACCATTCTGTTGATGGGATTTTTTCAGAAATGCGTGAAATCGGAAAAATAACCGGCCACAAAGAAGAAGCCGAACAGAAAACAAAAGAAATCGAAGAGAAAATCAACGAAATCGCAAAAAAATCCGATTCGAATGGAAAATCTGTTTACTGGGAGATTTGCGCCTTTCCATTTGTAAGCGTCGGGAAAAATTCCGTGATAAGCCAACTCATAAAAATCGCAGGCGGGAAAAATATTTTCGACGAACTTAGCGAAGCCTACCCGATTGTAGACGAAAAGTCGATTTTTGAAAAAAATCCGGACATAATCATAATTTCCGGTATGTCCGCACAATCCATGAAATCCATCGAGCAAATAAAAATCAGAGATGGCTGGGAAAATCTTTCTGCGATAAAAAACGGGCGGATTTTTGTTTTGGATTCAAACTACATGGTGTAGCCAAGCCTAAGAATAGCCGGCAAAGCTGAACTTATTGCGGATTGCCTAAAAGATTGACTATTTTCCAACACAAAAATTATTGAATATGCTTTCAAGCACATCGTCCGCGCAAACCTCGCCTGTAACTTCGCCAAGGGAATTAAGAGCGTCCTCCAAATCTTGAACAACCGCATCCAAAGAATAGCCGTCCGCCGCCACAAAAATAGAATGCCGAACGCTTTCTAAAGCTTCTTCAACATATTTTTTTTGACGCTCAGAGCCGAGTGCCGCACAATCATGCGCAAAAATAAGCCCGGAAGTCAAAACTTTCTTCACAGCCCGATAAAGTTCAGCAAAGCCCGCACTGTTTTTTGCACTGATTTTTACCTCGGACTTTACACTTGCAAATTCATTTTTTTGAACAGGATTTTGACAAAGGTCGGATTTATTCCACGCAAGGACGCAAGGATTTTTGCATTCCTCAAGAAATTTTTTATCTTCCTCGGACAAGCCTTTTGAACTGTCAAGCAAATATAGGATGACATCCGCATCCTGACTAAGATTTTTTGAAATTTCAACGCCTTTAGCCTCGACAAAATCCTCGGTTTGTCTAAGACCTGCCGTGTCAAAAAGCCGAACCGGAATTCCGTCAAAATCTACAAAACTTTCTATCCAATCCCTGGTTGTTCCCTCAATGTCAGAAACTATCGCCCGCTCTTCTTTTAAAATCGCATTGAAAAGACTTGATTTTCCGGCATTCGTTTTTCCGCAAATCACAACCCTTGCGCCGTCCTGATAAAGTTTTTCGCCCTTCCAAGAATCGCTCAAACGCCCAAGACGAATCAAGGCATCTTCAAGATTTTTTTTGTCAAAAGAATCGGCTATCGTCTCCTCGTCTTCAGGATATTCAATTTCCACTTCTATGGCAGCAAGCGTATCGGTCAGCAATTTTTTTATGCTGTCTATTTCCGCAAAAAGATTTCCGGAAAGCCTTCCCGTAGCATGGCTTCGCCCTTCCGCCGTGCGGCTTTCGATAATTTCTTTGACCGCTTCGGTTCGTGTCAAATCCATTTTTCCGTTGATGAAAGCACGAAACGAAAATTCACCTTTTTCCGCCTGCCTAAAACCATTTTCCAACAAAAGATTTTGCACCGCAAGAACAACGCCCGGTCCGCCGTGGCATGAAAATTCCACCATATCCTCGCCGGTAAAACTTTTCGGAGAGCGATAAACCGCCGCCATAACCTCATCGATTTTTACGCCGTCTTTTAGAAGCCAGCCGTAAACCAAAGAGTTTCCAGCAGACGAGACAAGCGCATTGGGGCGTGAAAACACCTTGGAAGCAAGTTCCACGCAGCCTTTTCCGGAGCAACGCACGATTCCCAATGCGGCTGGAGAAAGCGCTGTGGCGATTGCGCAAATCGGTTCTTCCGGCGAATATTTTACGTTAGACATAGAATTAAAAAATCATTTTGACGACGAGACTTGCAAAATAGGAACAAATCTGCCGTAAATCTTGAAAAAAGAGCCTTCCCTGCGGTTACGCTCATCATAATACATTTGGTCAAGGACGGAAATTCCGTCGTCTATATATATTGGCGCACTCTGCGAACCAATTGCAGGCTTCCTGTATTTGGTGTCGGCTTCGTATGCTTTTCCCGGATAAACTTCCAAATCCGAAACATCAGGCGAAAGATTTGTATAGTCTCCGGAATTGTTCCAGTGCATATAACCACGATTAGCAGCGTCCCGCACTCCGAAAATCTCTTTTTGAATGTAATCTTTGTTGTAGTAAGCCCTGTCGTAACGCACATTCAGATAAAACGCCTGCACCCATGGACGAATTATCGCCTGATTTCTTGCCATTATCGTGTTACGGAAAGTTCCGTAAAAATAGATTCTGTACGGCCGGTCGGGATAAGGCGGATAATCCAAAAAACTCTGCTCAAAATGACTCGGATAAAACATAGGACCGATAACGTCCACATATTCGACCATCATTTCAACATCCTGCCCCGTGCGAGTTCCGCTTCTGTACCAGCCGTTCGCACCGTATATGTCGATTCCGATGGGAGCATCGATATTTTCGCGAGCATAACGCAAAAAAGAGACAAGTGCACCTTCCTTATCCATAGATTTGTCTCGCCATCTGTAGGAAATCTGATTCATGTTCTGCCCGTCCGTCGGGAATCTTATGTAATCGAATTGAATCTCATCGAATCCGCGGCTTATCAATTCCTTTGCGATTGCGACATTGTATTCCCAAACCTCAGGGCAATAAGGGTCTACCCAGTTTTCATCGTAATATGAAGCCTCTTTTCTTACGACTTCGCCCGTAGCCGAATCAATTTCCGACTTATCGTAGGTTTTGATTCCAATCCAAGGCGAATTTGTGCGGTAATTCCAGACGGCATATTTTCCTTTTCCGTAATTCGCAAGATTTCTGTCCTTGAACGTAACGATTCTTGCGATAAGATACATATCGTCTTTTTTGAATTCCTCGACAAAATGATCTAACTTCATTGCGTATTGAGTAACTTTTCCTTTTTCCACGACAAGCGGATCTTTTGCGTCATACCTAAGAAGACCATAATCATCTTTCATATCGACAACGATGCTGTTCAGATTATTATCTTTCGCAATTTTTTTGAATTTATCTATTCCCGACTGAAGTCTACACTGGTAGGCAGAAACGTAAAGGCTCTTTTTGCCGTTCGCCTCTTTTCCGAATTTTGTGTTTATTGTGGACGGATAAAGAAGCCACAATTCGTTCAGGCACACGCCTTTGCCAAATCCTGTAGTCGAAAAAGGAATCCAAGCGGTGTTTACAACGCCCGGAACGCAGCTCAAACTGTTTTTCCAAGAATCAAAATTTGCAGGGATTCCGGCATCCGAATTGTCTTCAAGTTTTAAGCCGCCTACGCCCTCAATCTTCGTGTAAAGCAAAACATTGTTCACCACTGAAAGCCCGTCAAACGTGTCGGCAGGCTCTTCGCCCTTATAAATCAGTTCAGCTTTCCGTTCATTCCAGTTAAATTTATAAAGCCGCGGAATATATGTCTGCGAAATATACACGTCAACGCCAAAAGTTCCGTCGCCATTGTTTTTTAGCACGGGAAGAATATCGCCGATTTCGTCGGGACTTGTCATACTCGGAAGCATTTCAAGCCCTGCCGAAACATCGACCCACGAAGGCTTTTTTGCATCGCAACGATAATACGAGAATCCAAAAATCGGATGGCTCATAAAAACCACCAGTTCAGAACCTTGGGCCTCATCACTTTCAGCGTCATTTCTTTTTATGGGCATCGAAACAATTGCGACCGCCTTGTTTCCCGGCGTGGCTTTGCTCATAGAGCCAATCGATTTCCATGTTTTTCCGCCGTCCTTAGTGATGAAAACGCTATCTTTTGTCGCCGTAACAAGTTGGTTCGAATTCAGCGGATTTATAGAAATATCCTTCAATGTATGGACTTTTGAATCCATCTCCGCCGTAGTTCCGTCAAATTTCATCAGATTAAGAATCGGGAGTCCTTCATTTCTGAGTTCAAAATTCTCCAAGTCGGAACTGAACAAAACTCCTTTTGTTGTGCGGAAATACCAACTTTCATGAATCTTGTTTCCTTCGTCGGTTGTTTCCGCCCTCAAAATCTGGTCAACACCGCCTTCCGTCCAAAGAGGAATCGCTTGATTGCTTGAAGAAATCCTGAAAAGTCCCTTGGCAGACCCTGCCAAAAAGAATTTAGTCTCTCCCGAATCTTCCACGGGAACAGCCTGAACCGGAAGTTTGTATAAAGGTTTTAGATTTTTTGCAAAAATATAATTGAATGAAAGTACAAATGACACAAAAAGGAGAATGCGCTTCATGTTTCGATTATCGGAATATTTTTATAAATATTTAGCGGAGAAAGCCGACCGGAAAAGAGGCAGCAAGGCAAAAACCGGAATAGCAAGACTTACGCATGAGAATCTATATTCCCCTCAAAAATAACAGTTCCCGTAAAAAAAAAACTACACTCCCGGCAGCAGCCCTGCCGTTCACCGCGGCTGACCGTAATCGGAGTCGGACTGCGCAAAATTTCTTCGAAATTTTGCTTGCCATCGGTCAGAGCGGCTCGGCGGCATTGCCGCTGCCGAGAGTGCAGTTTTTTTTATTTTATACTATGTCTCTTTTATATGTATACACTTTTCATGCGTAAGCCCTGACCGAAAATAAATCCCGCCTTACCTAAATCGCCTGAAACCCGAATTATATAATATCCCGCAATGCCGTGATTATATCCTGATCGTAAATTTCCTTCTTCTCTTCAAGCAGAAGAATGGCGGCTTCTTTGTCCGTCCCCTGCCTAAAAGAACGGCGGCTTGTCAAAGCGTTGTAACTGTCCGCCACTCGTATTATCCGCGCGATTCTTGGGATTTCTTCGCCTTTAAGGCCTTCCGGTATTCCAGAACCGTCCATATTTTCGTGGTGGTAATGCGCCGCCTCAGTAAATATCTGCCAATAACGCTTTGGCACAAACTGGATAAAACTGTCACCCAAATCTATGTGCCGGTTAAGTTCTTTTCTTTGGCTTTCCGTTAACGTGTCAGCCGCCATTATTGCCGGATCAATCGCAAGAAATCCCGCATCGTAGACCATGCTAGCGCAGCAATACACCAACGCCTCTTGCGGATAAACCCCCAGTCTGATTGCAAGTTTGTACACCAGTTCGGAAACATTTTTGGAATTGTTCTTGCGGTTCGTAACCTGATCTATTTTTGCGCCAAGTTCCTCGCATTTTATCGCCAATTCCTGTAATTCCGCCTTTTCTTCGTCGGAAGGTTCAGGCGGCGGAAGAGCGTCCTGCGCCCAGGTTGAAGACGAACCGGCAAGTTTCAATCCGTCTTCGCTGTAAAGCCCCGCTATGCTTCCAAGCATAAGGCGGTTGGTCTGACTTTGGTTTGCAGCCAAAAGCCTGAACGCTTCGGCGTATTGAGACTGCTGGATTTTTGCGTGTTTTGCCAGTGAACGAACAATAAGCATAATCAAAAGCACAATTACAAGAATGACGGCAACAAGCACGACTATGAGTATGAATATGTTCCTGAAATTGTTCTGAGTTTGGGCGTTCTGCTCACGGGTAATCGCCATGGATTCCTTTAGTGTTTCCGCAAGATTTTCCTGCATTCCTTTAGTTTCAATATCACGGAGTTCCTGTTCGTCGGTTTCGATTTGCCGAATAAGTTTGGAAATTTCAGCGGTATTTATTTCAGGATACAATTCAAGGTTCGCCTTGATGTCAGCAAAGTCCTTTCCCGAATATTTCTCCAAAAGCCTTTTCGCCTTCGCCCGGTAAACGGTTCTTCCCAAAATAAGCGCATTCGCCGGAATCTCCGAATCCGTTTGGAACGTTTTCATGACTTTCAAGGCATTGTTTATATTCTTGTACGCCTCTTCGATATTTCCGCTATCCAACGCATCTTCCGCCTTTAAAAGATACCGTTCGCCCAAATGTTCCGTGGACGTTTGAGAAAAGGCGTTTCCTATCAGAATAAAACCTGCGGCAAGCAGTGCGATAAAACGTTTATTTCGTAACATTTTCAGCTCCTATGGCTATAACCAATCTGACACGATTTTCCGTTCCTTTACCCTGTAAAGTCCCTTCCCCTTCAAGAAAATCGTATCTTTTATCCCAACATTGAGCGTCATGCGAATTTTATCCATCTAGAATACGTTCACACGAATTCCGCCGGAAATCTGTGGCACAAGATTTTTTATACCGCCTCCGCCCACAATGCTTATGTCCGTCGGAATAAACCACAGAGAGAATTCCGTATACATCGCGAATGTGCTGAACAGCTTAATATTCTCCAAAGATATTCTAGGGAATTCCAGCTGGGCAAACACTGCGGAAAGAATCTGCGGCTGACCGCTTGCAGTCTGATTGAAGCGTGAGAAATTCGCGCCCACGGCAAGGTTCGCCGAAAGCCAGTCGAAATCATGTCCAAGGAAATAGTTGAACGGCAACCTGACCACATTCGCTATAAGTTTTATACCAATAACATTATCTCCGCCGTAACGCATATTCGTATTCGAGAAAACATTTCTTTGCGCCTGCGTGAACTGCCCCCACTGAACCTGAACCTTTACGTTGTCATCAAAGAAGGAAAGTCCCGCTCCGATAGAGTACAGCGTCGCTCCCCAAAAACTGAAGTCCATATAAAGTCCCTGAATGAACGCAGGTACTTCGTAAGAAGCCTTGTCTCCCTTCCTAAGAAGAAGGCTCACGCCGGAGAGTTCGATATCATCTCGTGAAAGTCCGCTGAACAGCAGTTCCTGATTGTAATGTCCTCCCGGAGACGGAGCTATAAGCCTTACCGTCGGATCGGTATTGTCAATCTGAATAATGCAACGCTCAATCGCAACATCGCCGTTTTTCATTGTGGCACGGACAAACATAAAGTGATAGCCTTCAGGCAAATCCTTGTTTTCTATACGGTAACTCCACTTTTTATTGCGAGAAACCTGACGGAAGGATTTTCCGTTATCAAAACTTATTTCGATGCGGTCAACCTTTTTCTTTGCGACAGCTTCTCTTTGCTCATTCGTAGCGTTTTTCATTCGGCTGGACATAAGTTCATCTTCGCCAAAAGCATAGCCCGCATGGCCGGAAATAAAAGGACGGTTTGCGGCAAATCCGCCATAATTGAAGTTGTCCACCGTTACCCACGGACCGTATGAAGTGTAATCGACAGTCTGCTCACGGGATTTTATAACAACCCCGCCCTCGACTTTAGCGTTCACCCGGTATTTGTGGACACCCGTATCCATAAGCGCAGATGTAACCTGAAACTTAAAATATCCTGTGCTGTCGAGGGTTGTCTCCGAAACCTGATTTCCGTCCACGTACAAAACAAGCGATTCTATATTTCTTTCAGCCGATGCCTGGCCGTAGATATTGAAATTGCCCTGCTTATGTTCCCCGTCCAGCGGATAAAGCAAATTGACTTCCGCCAAAGGCTTTGCCTTATCAAGCTTAATATTGCGGCTCAAATAAGTGGAGTTCCCCGCCTTATCCGATGCAGTAAACTCGACATTATAAAATCCGTTTTCCATAGCCGAAAGATCCAACGTGTTTGCGACAATTCGGTCAAGTTTGAAGTCCACTTTCTGCATGCCGCGAGGAACGGATTTTCCTTCAAGGCTTCTAACCGTGACGAACATTTCCGTTATATCAACATTGTCAAAAGCATAGCCGCTAAAGAATAACGGACCTGTAGTTATCGCATAATCCTCAGGGTAATCCAGTTTTACTTCAGGAGCAGAGTTGTCGATGTTCAGCGAAGTCGAATACAATCCTTGGATTCCATAATTGTCAAAAATCTTCAGGAAAACAACCTGCGTTCCATCGGGAACCGTCCTTGTGTCGAATGTGTACGACCAATCTTCTTTTCCGGACGCAAGGTTATAAGAGTTTCCGTTATCAATCGAAATAAACACCTTGTCAATTCCGTTTTTATCGCTCGCCGTTCCCGAAAGCGTAACCACACCTTTTACCGCCTTGTCGATTGACGGATTTATCATCGCCCCTCTAGGTTCTTCTGTAGATATTCTGAATTTTCGTTCCGCAACCTGACCTTTTACGCCCTTTATGTCAACCGCATAAACCGAAATCTTATGTTCGTTGTCAAGCATTGTGTGGAACGGCACATCAATAGAAAAACTTGCCGAAGTTCCTTCAAGCTGGATGTAGTTTCCGTTGTCGATGCGGTAATAGATTTTTGAAGCACCGTCATCATCGTACACAACGCCCGAAATCGTGAAATCTCTTGTAATGACCTCATTTTCCGTAGGAAGATGAATCTCCGCAACAGGTAGGTCGGACTTCGCATCTATTATGAATTTCCACGAGCCGACGGTCGTAATGTTTCCCGCCTCATCAACAAAGTCGAACGACATGGAATCATCGATAGGCATCGTGTCCGTACCGACGTGCGTCATCACAAAACTGTCCGCCGGAAGCTCGACTTTTTGCTGCGGAACTTTAACACCCGAAGGCGCGTTATAATAAACTTTTGCAAGGCTTCCTTCATCTCGAACCCTGAATCCGATAAGGTTATCGCCGTTTACGACCGCTCCGTCCCTAGGCATAACAACCTCAACCGAAGGAGGCGTCGTATCTCTTTGGACAGCAGTTCTTTTGTAAGTCATTTGACCTTCGGAATTAAAGATTCTTACATCAAGGCGAATTATTCCATCGGCAAAGTTAGAGAGATCTTCCGTGCCTTTGAATGTCGCACCGCCAGCTGCCGAAGAAATTGAAAGGGCTTTCCAAGTCTCTCCTCCGTCCACCGAATATTCCCCGGACTTTACACCAAGAGGATCATACGCAGTTCCCGTTATCTTTAGACTTTTCCTTACCCATGAATTGGGTTCCGGACTTGTTATGACGATTTTTGCCGCAGGTGAATCCAAAGAAGGCTCGCCCTCCGCCTCTTCAGGACCTTTTACATCGGAAGATGCCGCCTGCACCTCAACATTCACAGAAACAGAGTCGCTTTTCGCCCCGTTTTTATCCACCGCATACACGACAACCGTATGCTTTCCCGGAAGGATTTTGTTTTCGTCCGCCAGATTTACACAGAAAACTCCCGGAGTCTGCTCTTCGATGAATTTTCCGCCGTCAAGTTTATAGAAAATCGACTGGATGCCGTCGCTGTCCTTGGCTATACCACGGACAAAAAAATCATCCCCGGAAGCTATGACCGTGTCGGGCGCAGGGTCTGTCAATGTAACAGTAGGCTTTCCCAACGACTGGTTCAGCAAAATCGTCCTAGAAGCAGAAACGATGTTTCCCACCAAGTCTTTTCCGGTTATCGTAAATCTTACCGAACTCTCTTTATAAGACGTTGTGTCAAAAACGATTCCCCAATACGGATTTCCCTGAACAATATCCAACGAACCCGATTCCTTGCCGAAAGTCCATTGCAACTCTGATATTCCAAGAATATCCTTGGCGATACCGACAACCCCGACTTTTCCGCATTGCGGCTCGCCTACAGCAGGAGACATTATGCTGATTTCTGGCGGAGTGTTGTCTATGAAATAGAGGAAAGAATATACGCCCGTAGAGCCGGAATTATCCAACGCCTTGAACCACAAAACCGAAGGTCCGTCGGGGAACTTTTTCGAGTCCAAGGAAAACGCAAATTCCTTGGACTCGCCTTTATCTTTGAGCGGAAGATTCTTGAATGTAGTTCCGTTATCCACAGAATATGCAAGGCTTTTTATTCCGTTTCCGTCTGACACAGTTCCTGAGAACATCACCTCGCCGGAAACAAGTTCGCCCATCACATGTTCATTCATGCTTGTAACAGGCTGACGACGGTCAAGGTTCCATGAAAGCTTTACCGATTTTCCCGAAAGCCCGTTGATATCCGTGCCTCTAACCTCAATCGTGTGAGGTCCTTCTTCAAGAAGCGACGTATCAAGATAGTAAGACCAGAACTCCTTTCCTGTGGCACGCACCGGATCTTCGGTGTCCCCGTCAAGAATGAGTTCCACAAAGTCAACAGCATCGTCGTCCACACAGATTCCGACAATGTTCAGGTTTCCCACAATCCTCATGTCTTGCTGCGGATTTGTGATTCCGCACACAGGAAGGTCCGAATCCGGATCTATGCTGATATTGTGAGGTCCTTCTATGTGGATATTTCCGCCAAGGTCCTTAGCCTTGACCAATATGTTATATTTACCCTTCTTTTTATCGGATAAATCAAAGGTTTCCTGCCAACTTTCAAGGTTTTCGACATCGATTTGAGTGATGTCCTTTGCCCCGTGAGCAAACAAACCTTGAACCACAAAAAAAAGACATAGGACTAAAAAAGATTTCCTAATACACTGTTGCGTAGCATTCATCAAGTAGAATCTCCTCTGTTTTCGCTATGATATCAGTTTAATTAAAAACTGAATATAGTTGACACATTTTCCCTTTTAGACATTTACGGCATTTTCTACATAATTCTTTAATTTGAGGTAGAATTGAACAAACATGGATGGATAGATTTTTAGATAAAAGAGGCAGTGTTATGAAATCACTTCAGCAAATGTACGATGAATGTAACAGAATTGTGTTTTTCGGAGGGGCGGGAGTTTCCACGGAAAGCGGAATTCCTGACTTCAGAAGCCAGGACGGACTTTATTCGCAACGCTGGAAGTATCCGCCGGAACAGATAATCAGCCGGACTTTCTTTCAGGCACGGACAAAGGAATTCTACGAGTTTTACCGAGAAAAACTTATCATAAAAGGAGTGAAGCCGAACAAAGCCCATCTTGCGTTGGCAAAAATGGAAGAAGCGGGAAAACTGCTTGCCATCGTAACGCAGAATATCGACGGATTGCATCAGGCGGCGGGAAGCAAGAATGTTTTTGAACTCCACGGAAGCATCCTTAGAAACTATTGCACAGGCTGCGGCGAATCCTACGGCGTGGATTTTATCGACAAAGAAAGCCGAACGGACGAAGGAATCCCCCGTTGCACAAAATGCGGAAAAATCGTGAAACCCGATGTCGTTCTGTACGAGGAAGCGCTGGATAACGATGTCATAACCGGAGCGGTAAATGCCATAATTCAGGCGGATATGCTTATAATAGGCGGAACATCGCTGGTCGTTTATCCGGCGGCAGGACTTGTAGATTACTTTAAGGGAAAATATCTTGTGCTGATAAACAAGACCCCGACCCAAAGCGACGGAAAAGCAGATTTGGTAATCCGGGACAGCATAGGCGAAGTCCTTGATAAAATAAATATCGCCTAGCAAAAACTATCGGAAAAAGAAGCAGTATATTTTTCATCAAAACGATTAGGCATTAATTGTTTTGATAAAACGTGCAAAGCACCTTTGACAAGGCGAGCAAAGGGTCTTTGACAGAACGTACAAAGCCCCTTTGATAAGATGTACAAAATCTATGCTTTTGCCGTGCATGGATAGCCGAAAACGATTTCCCGCAGCTCTTTAAGCGGCACGGCTTCTGCCGAATACCTTGTTCGCACTATCACCTTGACAGGTCCTGCGGAGAGGTTCTTCGGCACTCGGGCGACGATTTGGCTTGGCTTGTTGATGGGAAGCCGATGGGTAGTTTTTATTTCCGTTCCATCTTCCATAGCAAAGAAGACGCCTTGCTGGCTGTCTTTCTCGTCGATTTTGAGCTTCTCTCCTTCGATGATGATGTCATCTCCTATTGTGAGCGTGCCATCGTTCAAGCCCGTAGCCGAGTCCGTAACCGAAGCGATTCTTGCGCTCGACTCTTTTGCGCCCAGAACCTTAACGCTGACTGCCTCAAGTGCGGTGCGGAGATCGGCGGCGGGTACAAGGTCGACCGTCCTTTTGTGGACTTTTTCGTCATAGGCGGAGTTTTCAGTCTCCGGGTGGCGGGTAAAGCTGGTCTTACAACCTTTCACTTTTCTACCGCCACCCCAAGTTTTCCTTTCAGGAAAACTTGTATAAGACATCTTGCACAAATCGGGCGTTCTGTCCGATTCGTGGGGCGGATATACCAAGCGTTACTCAATGAACGATGCCTAACTATGTCTGTCTACTACAATGAACACTTCCTCTTGCAAGAATCGGGCTTTTGCCCGATTCTTGGGGCGGACATACGAGGCGTTACTCAATGAACGATGCCTAAACATGTCCGCCGCCCTCCCTAAGAACCCCCGAATTGTTTTGCAGGCTTTAATGCTGCATATATCGCAAGATGGTTGCTGGGGTCTTAGTGCTAAAACTCAGGCTCAATTAACAGTAAGTTAAGTTCTCTAATCCGTTCAAATCCTTTATCAGCAGTAATTAACTTTAGCTTATTTTCGATTGCTGTTGCCGCAATGATAGCATCGGGAAGTTTTATTTTATATGCACGGCGCAAAGCAATCGCTTTATTTTTTATATCCTCAGTTAAAAATAAGACGGCACAGTCTTGTATTAAAGACCGTATTCGTTCTTCTTCAGAAGGCGTTATTCCAAAAAAAGAAAGAAGCTCCATTTCAGAAATAACGGAAAGGGCTATATGACTTGATAAATAAGGCTTCATACACGGATTACCTGAAAGAAGATAAATCAAAGCGTTTGTATCTGCCATATAATCAATCCCATTCATTTCGCAGCTCCTTTTGCACAGTAAGAGCATCGCAGTGCATTTTTACGCTACCGAAGTGTTTTGATAAATCATGCTGTAAGATTGTTTCGCTATCTTTTTTGTGTTGGTATAAAACATACCCGACGTAATTTTCTATATCTGTAAGATACTCTTGTGGTACAGTTTTTATTTGCTCAAAGAGGGCGTCGTACGTCATAATGCCTCCATTCGATAAATGGGAATCGCTAAAACTAAAAAGGATTGCTCAATAATAGATTGATTTAATCATACCGTCAATTCGCTTGTCTTTTATCTGCTTGAGCGAGTGGACGGCGGGGAAACTACTCTTACAACTTTTTACTTTTCTACCGCCACCCCAAGTTTTCCTTTCAGGAAAACTTGTATAAGACATCTTGCACAAATCGGGCGTTCTGTCCGATTCGTGGGGCGGATATACCAAGCGTTACTCAATGAACGATGCCTAACTATGTCTGTCTACTACAATGAACACTTCCTCTTGCAAGAATCGGGCTTTTGCCCGATTCTTGGGGCGGACATACCAAGCGTTATACGCTGAACGATGCCTAACTATGTCCGCCGCTCGGTCAAGATAGACATACTTGCTCGGGTGGACATGTCCTGAGCCTCAGGCGTATCGGGCAAGACTGTGGGCTTTTCACTGCGAGCACACTATACGTAAGCCGCGCTCCGAGCCTTTATTTTTGGGCGGAAGGTATTCCTTAAACGCACGAGAGATGTGCATTGCAGTGCGGCTATCCCAGCATCCGCCACGTGCGAGACGGGCATCGGAAGAAGACGAGTACTTCTCCCAACAGAATTCCATCACGTTCCCGCTCATGTCGTATAAGCCGTAGCCGTTCGGCTTTTTCATTTTCACTTCATGCGTTTTCCAATCACTGTTCACTTTGTACCACGCATACTCGCCGACCTTACTTTCATCATCCGTGCCTGGCCACTTGTTCTCCGTGCCACCCTTAGCAGCCCACTCCCATTCATTTTCATACGGCAGGCGAAAGCCTTTTTTGTCGCTTCTTATTTCAGGTATTTGATTTGCTTCTAATGCCTTTTTGTCATATACGTTTCCCAGAACCCTATATACACACTCATTGTCTGAGCCGGTTACTTTCTTGGTAAGCTCATTGCAGAATACTATACACTCATACCAGTTTACATTTTCCAAAGGATTTTGAAGGCTGTCCTTAAAGCAGCTCGGGTTCTCTCCCATCACAGCCTGCCATAGCTCCTGCGTTACTTCCGTCTCCCCAATGCGGTAGGCGGAAATGTTTACCTGATGCGGTCTGTTATCGGCTTGATCGTTGTGTCCGACAGTGCCGTTTGTTACGGCGTCGATGTCTTTCATCAAAAAACGGACGCTTCCCGCCGTGTAAACCGTGCCTTGTATAAAGCGTACCTTGACCTCGGTGTTTGCCGTTACAATTAGTTTTGCGGTGTTGTTGTAGGCTGTTCCGCTGCCGTTTTCAAACGAACCGCCAGTTATCGTCCAGCTGTCTACCGCATAGCCCGCATCCGGTGTTGCGGTAAAGGTGATGACTTTGCCTTGTTTAATATTATCGTTTGAGTTGATTCCCGTGCCGTCAACTTCCGCCTTAACCGTGCCGTTCGCACCGTCTACGCTGAATGTTATGGAGTGCTGAGGTATGGCTTCAAAACTCACGCTTATGACGCAAGCTTTGGCTACGGTGTGTTCGTACTCTGTCTTTGTGCCAGCTTCGGCGATTGGGTTGCTATCCATCTTCCAGCCTTTAACCCGATAGCCAGCGTTAGGTGTTGCCGTAAATGTTACCTTTTTGCCTTGCTCCACACTGATTGGGCTTGCCTCTGTTTCAGGGATGCCGTCCGCCTTTGCAGTGAGTTTGCCGTTTCCGCCTTCCACGTTGAAGGTGATGGCGTGAGTTTCCTCAAGCTGAATGTCTACTTCCGTTCCTCCCTGCTTTTCTTTCAGTAGTTTCCAGTTCCTGCCAATTGCACCGAGAGCTGCAGTTTTAAGAGTTTCGGGCTTGGTGTAGTCTTTGCGGTTGCTTTCTTCAACGTCTGTCTTTTCGGTATAAAGCGTCGCCTTTGCATTATCGCCTGCATCCCGAGTCGGCAATGCCTGTAATATCGCTGTCATCGCTTCGGTATCAATCTTATTTGCGTAGCAACTAAGGCGTTTTAGTGCGGTTAAGCCAGAGATGTTGATAGAAGTAAGCTGATTGCCGTGTATGCCCAACATCTCCAAAGACTTTAAGCCTTGCACGTCAATAGCGGTGAGTTTGTTTCTAAAACAGCCCAGCATTTTCAATGCGGTACAACCAGACACATTGAGAGTGGCGAGCTTGTTGTTGTAGCAGTTCAGCGTTTGCAAAGAGGTCAAGCCGTGTACGTCGAGGGCGGTAAGCTTATTGTCGCTGCAATTAAGCTCAGTGATTTTACCTCTAAGGACAACCTTTGTGCCTTTTGCGTGCAGTGTGCCATCTTCCTCGCTTTCAAGGGTTGCCTCGGTGCAGCCTTCCACCTCAATGGGCTTACCGTCAGCCGTCTTTGCCGTAACATCGATGGTGAGGTTGGCGGGGTCGAGCGTGAGGATGGCTTCTTCCGGTATAATTTCAAAACTTACGGTGATTGCACAAGCCTTGGTTACGGTGTGCTTGTATTCCGTGCCTTTGCCTGCTTCAGCGATTGTCTTGCCGTCGAGCGTCCAGCCTTTCACCTGATAGCCTTCGTTAGCTTGAGCGGTGAATGTTACGACTTTGCCCTCTTCGACAGATACGGGGCTTTTGTCCGTTTCGGCTATGCCTTCCGCCGTCGCTTTGAGCGTGCCGCTATCGCCTTCCACGCTGAAAGTGATGGCGTGCTTGGGGGCATCTCCATTGATTGTCTGCTTGCAGCCGATAAGTGCGATGAGCAGCACAAAAGCCACTCCCAAAAAGGCAAACGCCTTAGTTTTTGAATTACCTTTTTTCACAGTAATCCCTCCTTAAAAAGATTTGAAACACAGCCTTTGTGCGGATGTGCAATAGTTTGAGAAAATTGTCTTGTTGTATCTTGAGTATGGCTTACACCGAACAGGCGAACGGTTATGCGGCACAAACACACTTTGCAAAGTGCTAGAACGCTTTTTTGCGTGTGCTTGTCTGAAACTATACTGCCAGCAATTCTTTTATCTCTCACCACTATGCAATATATTCTATTTTTATATGGTTTTCAACGCTTTGGCTTTTTTTAATGAGTGATTGAATTGTCCGATTACCTTTGATAGCCCTGCTCGCCCGAATGTGTACCCCTCACCCGGACGGATGGAAGCCCCTGATTCGAGCGGGTCAGTGGGTCTGATCCGAGCGATGCGAATGGCTCGCATACCGCTATGCGAACAGTTCGTATCGCCTTATGCGAGAGTTTCGCATAGCCTTATGCGAGAGTTTCGAATGCCTCGATGCGAGAGGTTCGCATAGAGCGGTACCGGGCGATTTTATTCACCTTGATTCCGCCGAGTTATTTGAGCGTGTATCGCTTTGCCCCGTCCGCCATTTTTGAGCCGCCTGCCGATTTCAGGCGACACGCTATACGGCGCGTCGGAATACAAGCGCACAATGCTCCACGCACAAAGTTTGACTTTTCAGCACCCCATCAGCGGAAAAACGATAACCGTGAGCGCGCCTCTGCCGAATGAGTTTTTGCGCTGAAAACAAAGATATGCAATTAAAGCAAAAAAAATCTGCCGAAAAAGTAATGCGCTTTTTCGGCAGACTGTTTTACTACGCTTTAGGTATTTGAAACCTTGCTAGGAAAGAATTAAAGCTGGTACGGATGGAATTCCAATGTAACTTCTTCCAACGGACCGCTTTTCTTGGCTTTCATACTGACTTTGCCATCGGGAGCCGCAACAGGTTTTTCAAAAATCCATTTGCCGTTTTCAGAATAGGTTTGACCGGTTCCATCATTCTTTTTCTTAGAATAAGTAAATTCGGTATAGTCGGAATTAAATTTCCCATAATAAATATTAGAACCGACCTTTAAATTCCATGTACCATATACATCTTGCCATATACCATACCAGCTTCCGTAGTAACTATTTTCATACCAGCTTAGGTTTTCATCGTAAATATATTTTGCTTCAAACCAGACTCCCTTCGGATAGGTACTCTTATAGATCTCTGATGATACTATGTATTTATATTTAATATTCGTAAAAAACTCTTTAGATATTTCTTTTCGAATTTTGGCAATTGCTGCAGCTTCAACTTTTTTAAGCATTTCAAGGTAAGGTAATGCATCAGATATATTATGATAAGCAGCTCCCTCTTTTAGCACTTCTTCACAGAAGCTTTTTATACCCTTCTTTTTTTTATCTTCAGCAAGAGCTTTAAAGTCGTCCTTTGTTGAAGTCTCCGTTATTCCGTCAAAATGCTTACGGATATTCTCGTTTTTAAGAATATAGTCGATCAGCTCATCGTCATTTTTAAGATTCGCATCGTTATAATTAAAAAGAACTCTAAGATTTTCAAGATTCGGCTGCTCGTATGCTTTCTTATAAACGGAAGTAACCTTCGAGAATTCTGCAATTTGAGCATTTATATACTTTTCTTTATCTAAAAATTCGCCGTTCCTGAAAGTATGAGTTTTAGAAACCGTAATGATTTCGTTCTTTGTATCTACCGTATAAGCGAATTTTGAACCACCGCTCCACGAAGAAGTAGAATCTGTTTTTGTAAGCGTTGTACCGTCAAAAGCAAATGTAGTTGTGGTTCCGTAAGCTTCTTTTATAAACTCAGGGATACGCTCTATCAAAACCGGAATCTGCTTTGTTTTTTCTTTTCCTTCACAGGTGAGCTTTACGGAAAGCTGTACGGTTACATCGGCAATATCGCGGTGTACGGTGATTTTTTTTGTAGACGAGTTGTATCTTAAGTGCGTTACATCGTTTGATGATGTGTATTCAATAGTTACCGTCTTATCTTCCACCAATATTGATTCCTGCACATCGATGTCTTGAGCTTCGTATTTGGTTTTATCGTAGTTTACCGGAATTGTAACTGAATCAAGAATTTCCTCTGTAGAAAGAACTTTATTCTTTTGCGCAATTTTTACGGTAAAAGTCTTTTTGACGGAAGCCTCTCCCTTTGTTATCGTTGCGGTAAGTTCAACTTCATCAACGCCTTCTCCGTCTTTATGCGTAACGTTCCCTTCCGAATCGATAAGATCGGGATTCGATTTCCACGTTACCGTAACACCTTCACCGCCTTTGGGCAGAATAATCTTATTCTG
>CAJPOF010000010.1 GCA_905372235.1 uncultured Treponema sp. | reverse complement strand
CTTAAAATTCGAAAAATCGGTTTGACTTGTTCAAAAATCCGTCCTAAAATTAGAGAATAATATAACCCTTAGGGAGGCCAAAAATGGCAAAGGTAGAACTTAAAGGTATTGGCAAGATTTACGATGGCGGTGTTCAGGCTGTCACGAATGTCAATATCACTATTGAAGACAAGGAATTCTGCGTGTTCGTAGGTCCTTCTGGATGCGGAAAGTCAACGACTCTTCGTATGGTAGCTGGTCTTGAGGATATTTCCGAAGGAAAACTTTTCATCGATGGAAAAGAAATGAACGATGTTCCTCCGAAGGACAGGGACATTGCTATGGTTTTCCAGAACTATGCTCTTTATCCGCACATGACCGTATATGACAACATGGCGTTCGGTCTTAAACTTCGCAAGGTTGACAAGGCGGAAATCGACCACAAGGTCCGCTCCGCAGCTGAACAGCTTGGTCTTACTCCGTATCTTGAAAGAAAGCCTAAGGCTCTTTCCGGTGGTCAGAGACAGCGAGTTGCCGTAGGTCGAGCGATTGTTCGAGAGCCAAAGGTATTCCTTTTTGACGAGCCTCTTTCAAACCTTGACGCAAAGCTTCGTGTGACGATGCGTTCCGAGATTGCGAACCTGCACAACACTCAGCAGAAGACGATGATTTATGTAACCCATGACCAGACTGAAGCTATGACTTTGGGAACAAAGATTGTCGTTATGAAGGACGGTTTTGTACAGCAGATTGGTGCTCCTCTTTATCTTTACAATAATCCTATCAACAAATTCGTCGCTGGCTTTATCGGAACTCCTCCGATGAACTTCCTTACGGTCAAGGTTCTTGAGCGCGGTGGAAAGATTGTCTGCGATGAAGGCTCATTTGAGATTCAGCCTACTGACGAGCAGGCAAAGTGCCTCAAAGAGCAGGGGTTTGTCGGTAAGGAAGTTTCTTTTGGTATCAGACCGGAAGACCTTCAGTATGCCGACAAACCGCAGAGCAAGGACAATATGCAGATGAAGATTATCAACAAGGAACCTCTTGGTGCTGAGACTCATCTTTACCTTGTTTCCAACAAGAATCAGTCTGTGATTGCAAAGACGAATGCAAACGCTGAATTCCGTCTTGGCGACACAATCACTATCGTTCCTAACATGGAAAAGGCGAAATTCTTTGCCATGGACGAAGGCGAAAGAAACATCTGTGACGTAATCGAGAAGAAATGGTAATTTTTTCCGTAGCGTAGGATAAAACGGGGCTGTCGAAAAAGTAATAGACTTTCGAGACAGCCCTTTTTTATGCGGCGGAGATTTTGGAAAATCAATTTTAAGTAAAAACTATGCGCCATGCCCGGGATGCGGAGGGTGGGTGTGAGGTTGCCGAAAAAGCCGCAGGCTTTTTTGGCAAACTCATACCCAGTTTGAGCGGAAGCGAAAACGGAAGCGGCGGTTAGTCCGCGAACCCCGGAGCAAGCCCGTGGGAAGAAAATCCGGCTCAAACATAAAAATCTAAAAACTGCTTGACATATACAGGGGGGATAATCAAACCTACGAATTTTTCCGGCTGCTTGTCTTTTCGGACGGGAAGGAACCGGCTTTGGAAAAATCCAGTCTAAAAAAATGCGGCGGAATCCAGTCGCAAAAAGGTAGGTTAGAAATGAGAAAAACATGGTTAATGGCACTTGTCGCTTCGGCTTGTCTGGTAGTTTTTGCGACGGGTTGTACGTCGATTAGACCTGTAAAAGAGCATGGTGTCAATGTGAATCTGGCTGAAAAGCAGATGGATGTTCTTGGGCGGGTTACATATTACGGCACAAGAAAAAATGTTCTTGGCATATTCTCTTGGGGAGGAGCGGCGTACAGCAGGTTGTATGAAAAAGCAAAGAAGGAATTTGATGCCGACGATGTAATAAATATTTCAATCGATTATAAAACGACTAAGTTTTTGGGATTTTATAACTCCCGCACTTATGTGATTTCCGGTTTGGCGGTTAAATACAAAAACTAGAAAAACCGCACCTATGCCGATATTCCGGGTTTGTTCCTTCTTTGGTATGTCGGTTTTGAGTTTTAATTCTGAACCAGAAGATTTTTAGATTACACTGAAAACGCAGGTTTGATTCGGAATGTCGATTTTTTGAGCCTTCAAAGTAACTTCCGCATTCGGCTCAAGTTCGTCAAATCCGTTTATGCTTGTCTGCATGGCAAGGCTTGGAATCATAAGAATCGCGTTTCCGTCCTTGTGGTCAAGGCATACGGCTTTTCCGCTCCATTCGGGATTTTGAAGAAGATATATGAGTTTCCAGTGTGTTTCGCTTTGGCGGCTTGCTTTTCTGCTTGCGATGCTTGCAGCATCTCCTTGGCTTATGCGAAAGAGCATGTCGTCCTTGTCTATGAGTTTCCGTCCGTCAATAAAGGCTCTTAACTGCTGATGGGCAACAAGGTCGCCGTATCTTCTAAGCGGACTTGTAACTTGCGAATAGACCGCGATTCCAAGCCCGGAATGCATTGCAGGCGTGATTCCGACGCTTCTTTTGTGCATACATTTTAAGAGCCTGAATTGTCCTGCAAGTCCGGGAAGTATTTCTTTCGGTAATTCGGGAGCTTCCTGACTTATATACGGGAAGGGGATTCTGTTGTTCATCGCAAAGTGCGCCGCTCCTTCTCCTGCAAGGAGCATCATTTCTCGGACCATCGAGTCTGCCTCGTATCTTACAAGCGGCGAGATGGAAACTTTTTTTGTCTCGGAATCTACAGTTATGTGAATCTCCGGCATATCTATGTTTGTAGCTCCGTTCTTTTTCCGGCGCTCTTCATTTTTCCGTGCGATTTCAAATAGCGGCTTTAATTCGCTGCTTTCTTTCTGCTTTGTAGCCTCTTCGTAGGTAAGTCGTTTCACATTGACGGATGTCTTGAAAATCTTACATTCTTCGACCGTGTTGTCCGTTCCGAGGACAATCCTGAACGAGAGAGCCATGGATTTTTCTTTAAGTCCAAGCGCATAGTCGGAAAAGCATGTCTCGGAAAGCATCCTTACCGCTCCTTCCGGAAGGTAAAGCGTCGTTCCCTTGTTGCGTGCCACAATGTCTATCGGACTTTCGGGAAGCACCGAACTTGCCGGATCGGCTATGTGAATCCAAAGGTATTTTCCGTCAAAGGCGACCGCATCGTCAGGATCGTTTGACCACGGACTGTCTATCGCATAGGAAATTCCGGGGACTTCAAGACGCTCTTCGTCAGGCGGAAGCCCCAGCCCCTCGGTCGCGCTGTTCATGGAAAGGGAATTCCGTGTGGGATATGGATTTTTTGTGATGTCCCAAATTCTCGTGTCAAGCAAAAGCT
The DNA here is from genome assembly GCA_905372235.1 of uncultured Treponema sp. Lineage (GTDB taxonomy): Bacteria > Spirochaetota > Spirochaetia > Treponematales > Treponemataceae > Treponema_D. The sequence continues at coordinate 46,048 of CAJPOF010000010.1, read as the reverse complement.
GGTGGGCATTTTCGGGCGATTGCGGAATTCCAATCTCTCGCATTATCGCTGATTTTTCTGTTTTGCACAGGGCGACATTCTCGACTTCCGTCATGAACATTGAATCATCGGGAAGTAGTTTCCGTTCTTTCAGCCGTGCGATGAATGCACTTCTGATTTCTTCCTGATGTTCTTTTTCGTAATTTTTCCGATTTATTTCATCGATTTCGGTTTGCGTCCTTGGAATGAACGAAAGTTTTCCGATTTTGAAACCTTTTTCGTCGGGGCAAAAATATACGGATTCGCTTAGTTTTCGATAGATGAACCACGATTCGTCCGGAACGAGTTTTGTCCTTAGAATTTCTGCAAGTTCTTCAAAATCGATTGAGTTTTCGAGCGTTTCCGCATCTCCGGAAAGTAAGAGCCAGGCTTCCTTTATCTGTTCATCGATTTTTTCATCCGTGAACGCCAAAAGATTTTCTATGGACGAGCATTCTTTTTCGCACAGAAGGAAAATGTCTTTTTCCCGAACCTTAACGCTTTCAAACTGCGCTTTTTTTGAGCGGTTTGAAGGATGAGCCTGAAATGTGATTGTGATTTTTTCGTCTTGAAGTTCCGTTACCGTCGCAGGATTTTTTTTGTACAGGACGGGAAAATTTTTCTTGAACATAAAACCAATATATATGAATAGAGACGAATCTACAATATTTATAAAAAAAATATGGATGAATGGGAGATTTTCTTTTCGGATTTCGGTGTCTTTGGGCGCGTTTTATCAATCTAAAAAACTAAAAAAAATGTGATTTGTAGAAAAATGTTTCCGAAGCAGAACCGCTTTTGTTGTCAGGGATTTGTCGTTTAATTGAAAAAAAAGCCAAAAACGGCTATATTCTTTAGCCATGATAGTGATGAAATTCGGCGGTTCAAGTGTTGCCAATGCTGAAAGAATAAGGCATGTCGCTTCCATAATAAAGGCTTACAGTGATAAGAAACCTGTTGTCGTTCTAAGTGCCATGGGAGACACCTCGGATCACCTTTTGGCATCGGCTGACCTTGCGGTTACAGGTATTGTGGATGTGGCAGGCGTCGCAAAACTCCATGAAGAGACGGCTGCTTTGCTCGGTTTGAATATTGACACCATAAAAGCGTTGCTCGATGAACTCAAGCAGCTTCTGACCGGAATTTCCATGCTGAAGGAAATCAGCAAGAGGTCCAGGGACTATCTTGTCTCTTTCGGCGAGCGGATGTCCGTGAGGATGATGGCAGCCTATCTTTCAAAGGAAGGCGTAAGCGCTAAATTTTTTGATGCCTGGGATATAGGCTTTGAAAGCGATTCCAATTACATGGAGGCGGAACTTCTCGATTCTGTGTGGGACAGGATTCCTGAAAAACTTAACGCTTATAAAAACGGTATCGATAAGGAAATTCCGATAGTTACTGGATTTATCGCAAAAGCTCCAAACGGGAACATCACGACTTTGGGGCGGGGCGGCTCTGACCTGACTGCGACCATGATAGGTGCGGCGATGAAGGCTGTCGAGGTACAGACATGGAAGGATGTTGACGGAATAATGAGCGCAGATCCTCGCGTCGTGCATGGAGCAAAACTTGTTCCGGAGGTAACCTACGAAGAGGCGCAGGAACTTGCCGTTTTCGGAGCTCAGGTTCTGCACCCTAGGTCTATGGTTCCGGTAATGAAAACCGGAACTCCTGTCAGGGTAAAGAATTCATACAACATCGAAAGCCATGGTTCTGTGATTGTGGAAAAACATTCCGGAAAAGTTCCGCCTGTTTGTGCGATTACTTCCATGAAACACGTCGCCGTGTTCGACATCGTTTCAACCAGAATGCTTGGTGCCGCAGGTTTTCTTGCGCACATATTCAACCAGTTCCTCAAATGGAACGTAAGCATAGATGTAATTTCCACTTCCGAGGTTTCGCTCAGCTGCACCGTCAACGCCAATGGAGATTTTTCAGGTCTTGTCGAGGATTTGAGGCGGGTTTCCGATGTGAGCGTAAGAACGGGAAAAGCGATAGTCACCATAATATGCGACGCAACCCATTCTTCCGCCATTCTTGCAAGCGGTTTCGATGCGCTTAGCGACGAGGGGATAAATGTTCAGATGATAAGCCAGGGCGCAAGCAAGGTGAACATAAGCGTTATCGTCGATGACGAAGAGGCGGACAGGACAGTTCAGGTTCTGCATTCCGCATATTTTGACTAGCCGAAAGGATGTGCATATGAAGATTGCTTTGGTCGGATACGGGAAAATGGGGCATATGGTCGAGTCCTGCGCAAAAAGTCTTGGCCACGAGGTTGTTTCTACAATCGATGTTTCCTCAGAGGATGCGACGGTACGAATCTCTCCGGGCGATGAAAAATCTCTTTATTCTGCCGTGAAATCAAGCGGTGCGGATGGCGTTATAGAGTTCAGCCATCCTTCATCTGTCATGGGAAACATAAAGGCTCTGCTTCCTTTAAGACTTCCGATTGTTGTTGGGACGACAGGCTGGAGCGATAGAATCGAGGAGGTCAGAAAACTTGCGCTCGAATCCGGCGGAACTATCGTGGCATCCGCGAATTTTTCGATAGGCGTGAATATGCTTTACAGGATTGTGGAAGAAGCGGTAAAAATAATGGAGCCGTGGAATGAATACGATGTTTCGACATGGGAAGTCCACCACAATCAAAAAGCGGACAGCCCTTCGGGAACGGCTCTTTCCATTGCGAAGACGATTCTTTCAAACACAAAGAAAAAAGACGAGATTGTAACCGATGCGTTCCATGAAAAACCTCTGAAAAATCAGCTCCATGTCTCATCGACCAGGCTCGGCTCTGTTCCCGGAACTCATACTGTATTTTTCGACAGTCCTTCCGACACCATCGAAATCACCCATCGGGCAAGAAATCGAGAAGGTTTTGCAATGGGTGCAGTTCATGCTCTTGAGCGTCTTTCGGACGGGCTGAAAACCGGAAAGTTCAAGAACGGCTTTGTCTATGGAATAGAGGACTTGTTCTAGTCTGCGGATTTTTCCTTGAGTTACAAAGCCTGCATCATCACGGACCCTGCCGCAAAAAAAATCTGCGATGCGGTGCATGCCATTATCGAGATAAAATCAAGAAGAGGCGATGAAAGTTCTTCCGTCTCTTTTTTTGCTTTTACGAATGCGGCAAAAACCATAGAAAGCGAGTCCAGGAAAAGAAAAATTGTGTATATCCTGAGTTCTCCGAAAAACGAAAGGGCAGCCGAGTATGTGTATGTTCCGATGGAAAAAATCATTACGGCATAGGCGGCGGAAATGATGGTGCTTTTCTTTTTTATAAAGACCAAAAATGGGACTGCGGCTCCTGTAGCATACAGGACGGCAAACAGAATCGAAACTAAAATCGGAAATCTGTACAGCCTGAACGAAGGAAAAGTTACAAGCAGTTTAGATATAATGCTCAGGATAAAAAACGATACGGCTACGATTTTAAATGTTTTATCTTTCAGCATGAAAAGCGTGCTTCCTGCAAGGGCAAAAAGGAGCGCAAGACTTCCATATATCAGAAGAAGGCTGGAGTCCGGAAGGTATGAAACTATAATCAGCGCATGAGATATCAGTATCGAAAATATAAGGAATGGTTTTGAGATGTTCTTTAAAATCCGGATGTCCTTGAAAGTTCCGACAGTATGCAGGCTCACCGCCGCAATGAAAACCGATACGGCGATTCCGAAAAAAATATTCAGCATGGATTCAGTATAGCGAAAATATAATCTATTGAAAATATTGAGTAATTGCGTATAATTTAAAATGACATTTTCAAAAAAAATGTAAAGTCGCTTATGTAAACGGGGGTCATATGACAATATTAGAAATGCTTGGGCAAAGCGGACTTTTGACTTTGCTGGGTATGGCAGTCGTTTTTTCCTTCATAATAATTTTGATTCTGTGCATGAACCTTTTAAGGTTGCTTGTTCACGCATTGAAACTTGATGAGGAAAAAACTCTTGCGAAGAAAGGAAATTCTTCGGGCGGTGTCATTGCGGCGCAAGATTCGGAAAAATCCGTTTCCTACGGCGATGATGTTCAGATTGTGGCTGCGATTGCCGCTGCTGTCCATGACAAACAATTGAAATTATAGGAGAAAATAAGAATGGCTAAAGTTGGAATTTCAGAACTTGCGATACGTGATGCTCATCAGAGTCTTCACGCCACACGAATGACTACTGCGGATATGCTTCCGGCGTGTCCGATGCTTGATAAAATCGGTTACAAATTTGTGGAAGGATGGGGTGGAGCGACTTACGACTCCTGCATCCGATTCTTGAACGAAGACCCGTGGGACAGGCTTCGAAAACTTCATGCGGCAATGCCCAATTCAAAGATAATGATGCTTCTTCGAGCGCAGAATCTTTTGGGCTACCGTCATTATGCGGATGATGTGGTTGAAAAATTTGTCGCCACTGCAGCCAAGAACGGAATCGATGTTTTCCGTATTTTTGATGCCTGTAACGACCCTCGGAACATGGAATGCGCCACAAAAGCTGCGAAAAAAACAGGAAAACACGTGCAGATGGCAATTTCCTATGCGGTAACCCCATTTCATACTGTAGAAAAATATGCGGAACTTGCAAAGACATATGCAGATTTCGGGGCGGATTCTATCTGCATAAAAGATATGTCGGGTCTTCTGAAACCTTATGTAGCCTATGAGCTTGTAAAGGCAATAAAAGAAAAGGTGGATCTTCCTGTGGAAATCCATTCTCATGCGACCACCGGTCTTTCTGTTGCGACCCTCTTGAAGGGGGCGGAAGCCGGTGCGGACATTTTGGATACTGCGATTTCTTCCATGTCGATGGGAACAAGCCATTCTCCTACTGAAACGGTAGTCGAAATGCTCAAGGATTCCCCATACGACACCGGACTTGACACAAGGGCTTTGCTTGAACTTGCGGCTTATTTCCGAGAGATTCGGGAACACTATTCTTCCCTTGAATCAAAATTTCTTGGAGCGGACACCCGCATTTTGGTTTCCCAGGTGCCGGGCGGAATGCTTTCAAATCTTGAAAGCCAACTGAAACAGCAGGGGGCGGGCGGAAAAATGGATGCCGTGCTTGAGGAACTTCCGAAAGTCCACAAGGACGCAGGCTATGTTCCGCTTGTAACCCCGACTTCCCAGATTGTGGGAACGCAGGCGGTTATGAACGTTCTTATGGGACGTTACACCGCTATGACTCAGGATTTCAGGAATCTTATTACAGGACGTTTTGGAAAACTGCCTGCCGATGCGAATCCCGAACTTGTGAAGAAGGCTCTCGAGCAGAACAAGATGGATGAGGTGGTCACATGCCGCCCTGCCGATTTGCTTGCGCCTGAATGGGACAAAATGCTTGAAGAATCCAAGAAGAACGGAGGCGACGGCTCTGACGAGGACGCTCTTACCTATGCGATGTTCCCTAATGTCGCTCCGAAATTCTTTGCGGAACGTTCAAAAGGTCCTGTCGATGCGGCATCTACATTTGCAAAGAAACCTGAGTCGGCATCTCCAAAAGATAACAAAGGGGGCTCTTACACTGTAACCGTAAACGGTTCTTCATACGATGTTACAGCAGGTCCTGCCGGGGACAGCATGAGCGTGAGCGTGAATGGAGTTTCCTACGACGTTTCGTTCGGTTCTTCGGGTGCAAAAGCCGCTCCTACAGTGCAAAAAAATGCCACCCCGGCTTCCAACGTTTCGGCAGGCGAGGACGTAAAAGCTCCTGTAGCAGGAACGCTTCTTCGCTTTGAAGTTTCAAACGGGGCTTCCGTGAAAAAAGGGCAGACTGTAATCGTCCTTGAGTCAATGAAAATGGAACTTGAGGTAAAATCTCCGTGTGACGGAAAAATTTCGTTCGTTGCACAGCCTGGCGTTCAAGTCGCAAACGGTCAGAAACTTGCGACCATAGGCGGTTCGTCCGCATCGCAAGTCGCATCTTCTGCCGCACAAACACTTTCCAAGGCAACTTCGGCGGCTCCGGTTTCAGCCCCTGCTGCAGCTCCTGCGCCGAAAAATATTGCTTCAAACGGCGGAACTCCCGTAAAAGCTCCGGTTGCCGGGGTGGCTCTTCGCCATGCTGTTGAAGAAGGTGCTTCCGTTTCTGCCGAGGACACGATTCTCATAATCGAATCGATGAAGATGGAACTGGAAATAAAGGCAGGCGCTTCAGGAAAGGTGCATTTCCTTGTTTCCGCCGGAAGCCAGATTTCCAGCGGTCAGGTTGTGGCTGAGCTGAGCTAATCGGATTTTGAGGTTTTTATGGAAATGTTGAATAATAGAGAGAATATAAAACGGATATTCCTTGTAACCTGCGTGTTCGTCATGGCGGCTTTTGTAATTTCTTTTGGAAGCACTGTTTTTGCGGAAAAGGGAAAAGAGGTCGCTTCGTTCAGGAACATGAACACTGCGATTGTCGAGGGAAGTGAAAACGTTCCTAGAATTTCCGTCTCGGAATTCCTGAAAAATGTCGGAAAAAACACGGGCATCTACAAGATAATTCATACGGAATCCGAGGAAAATCGGTCGGAAGATATGGCTGAAAAGGCTGTCGTGGAAAAAGCAAAATCCATCGATCCGTTCGCCGGAAAAACTGTTCCCGGCTGGCAGAAACTTGTGATGCTTTTGATTGGTTTTCTTATCGTTTACCTTGGAGCTGCAAAGAATTTCGAGCCTCTTCTTTTGATTCCTATCGGATTTGGAACAATTCTTGTGAATATTCCCGGTGCGGGAATGGGAGATGCTCCCGATGGCATGCTGCACATAATTTATTCGGCTGGTGTCGGAAACGAGTTTTTCCCAATGCTTGTGTTTATGGGAATCGGTGCGATGACGGATTTTGGTCCTCTTATCGCAAATCCTAAGATGGCGTTGCTTGGAGGTGCTGCGCAGATAGGCGTGTTCGCTACGCTGTTCGGGGTGGCTCTTATGAATATGCTTCCGAATGTTGACTACAATATGCTCCAGGCATCCGCGATTGCCATAATCGGAGGCGCGGACGGTCCTACATCGATATACCTTTCGGCAAAACTTGCTCCGGAAATGATGGCGGTGATTGCGGTCGCGGCGTATTCTTATATGGCGCTTGTTCCTATGATTCAGCCGCCTATAATGAAACTTTTGACCACAGACAAGGAAAGACGCATAAAGATGAGCCAGTTGCGGGAAGTAAGCCGTGCGGAAAAAGTGCTTTTCCCGTTGACGCTTCTTGTGATTACGATTCTTCTTCTTCCGCCTGCTGCTCCTCTTATCGGAATGCTTGCATTCGGAAATTTCATAAAAGAAATTGGAATCGTGGAGCGGCTTTCAAAAACAGTTCAGAACGAACTTATGAACATCGTTTCCATTCTGCTTTCGCTTGGCGTCGGAAGCCAGATGACCCCTGAAAAAATCATTAACATGAACTCGATGGGAATAATCATCCTTGGTCTTCTCGCGTTTGTGGTTGCCACGGCTGGCGGTGTTCTTATGGCGAAATTCATGAATCTTTTCTTGAAGGAAAAGATAAATCCGCTTATCGGTTCTGCCGGAGTTTCTGCCGTGCCTATGGCTGCCAGGGTATCTAACAAGGTCGGGCAGTCTGTTGAACCTACGAATTTCCTTCTGATGCACGCTATGGGACCTAATGTCTCCGGTGTGATAGGAACGGCGATTGCTGCCGGTGTATTTATCAGCACATACGGACACTAATTTTTTTTGTGAGGTAGATTTTGGCGCATCTTTTTAGGTGCGCCTTTTTTGTCCGTATCGAGCGGATTCTGTTCAACTGATACGTAAAAACTTCCGAAAATGATGAAAGGCGAATCCTATGAAAAAAATTATTCTTGTTTCGTTTTTGCTTGTTGTCTTTAATCCGATTTTCTCTCAAGGTGCTGTTTCTTCAAGGAGCAGGGTGAACTGGATAACGAAAGATTTTACTTCCGAGCTTTTTCTTGACATGAAGACCGCAGGACTTCAGATGCCGTCGGGAAAGAACACGGCGACCGGCATGATAAGGCTTAAAATGCCGTCTTTGCTGAAAAATCCTATTCTTTCGCTTTATGTTGATTCGATGAATTATCTTGGAGATTTTATCGACGATGAGACTATAACGCTGGAGCAGATTTCCAGGATAATAGAGAACGGACATCAGACTCCCGAACTTTTTTCTCATGACGGAAAAACGCTTTCAACCACGAACACAATCATCCTGGATTCTATTTCAAGCAAACTTGTCAAGCACAAATATCCGTATTCTCTTGAGCCGCCCATCGAGGCTGTCTCCACAAGAGCCTATTCCGGAATAATAATCGACGCCAGGGGAACTCTTCCGGTACACGGAGAATACACCTCAAGCGAAGCGTATCCGTGTTTTTTCCCGAAGATTTGGGACGAAGATATGAATCTTGTCTTTGAAAAAAACATGGTCGAGCCTGATACGGCTAGAAAAATCGGAATAGCTCATTATGAAAGTTCCGACGATTTTTCGCTGTTCGAAGACCGAATAGGCGTTGACCCTTTGTACATAAAGGCGTTCAGAATATATGGGCGGAACAGAGCCGATCCCGTGATAAGGAAAAGAGATGCATGGAAAATCCTTGCGCTCAGCGAAAACAAAAATCTTATGCGCGAAGGAAAAGTCGTTATCCTTTTGGATAGAAAAAATCTTGTCTATGACGTAAAAGTCCCGGAAAAGGACAAGTCGTACTATGCGTCCTACAAGGCGGTCAAAAAATACATCTATGAGAACAAAGTGCCGAACGTAGACGTGAATGATTCCATCGGAGGAATTGTTTTTTCCGTCGACCTGAAATTTTTCCCGGACTCAAGCACCCTTCTTCCCGACGAGCTTCCAAGAATCAGAAAAATTGCTGAAATCCTAAAAGAGATAGTTTCCGACAATTCGTTCACCATTCTTGTCGAAGGGCATACGGCAGACCTTGGAAAGCCCGTAGGCGAAATGAATCTTTCGATAGAACGAACAAGAACGGTGCTGAAGGCTCTTGTTTCTGAAGGTGTTCCGGAAAGTCTTTTCAGTTACAAGGGTTACGGAGCTACCCGTCCGGTCGCACCGAATGACACGGAAGAAGGCAGGGCGCAGAACAGGCGCGTGGACATAACGGCAAGACCGAGGGCGACTTACATTCAGAGGGACTGGTCTTAGTCAAAGCCTTTGAAGAATGTACCGTGCGTATTCGCCCATTCCTTCGGGAAGCCGGATTCTGTATTCCGCTTTCGGAGGCGTAACTCCTTTTACAAGGCTTGAATTCAGGGCGTAAAGTTCGTCTTTGTCTATCCTTAGTTCCTTGGAAAGCCAATTAAGAGAGACCGAGCCTTTTACTTTTACGTAGTCGAATTTTCCGGCTCTCATTTCGATGGTTTTTCCGTTCGCATCTCTTGCGGTAGGCATCGTGATTCCGTAATATCTTGCGTTTTCCGCAACATCTGCGATTGCAAGAAGTTTTGGAACATAGCCTGAAGCCTGCTCGCTAAGGTATTTGTGTTCCCTAAGATACCAAAAATCTTTTGAGCCTGCCTTGCTTATCGCTTTTTTTAACGCCCCGACTCCGCAGTTGTATGCCGTTATTGCCAAAAGCCAGTCCCCGAATGTGTTGTAGTTGTCCTTCAGTTTTCTTAAAGCTCCGTCGGTGGATTTCCACGGGTCAAGCCGCTCGTCCACGTATTCGTTGCACACAAGGAACGGATGCACGCTGTTTTTCATGAATTGCCACATTCCGGTCGCCCCGGATTTTGATTTTGCTGTCGGATTGTAGTTTGATTCCACTACGGGAAGATATTCCAAGATTTTGGGCATTTTCCGTTTTTCGATTTCGTTCCTGACGTATATTCTGTAAGGCTCCGCGTCGTCAAGGGTTTTGTAAAGCCATATTCTGTGGACGGTAAGGTACTTTTTTCTTAGGATTTTTACGACTTCTTTGTTTACGCCGTTCAGACCGATTTCTTTGTACCTGACTCCGTTATTCTGCTTCCCGAAGAGAAATAGGGGCGTTCCAAGAAAAAAAACGCAGACGATTAAAAAAAATGATATGGATTTTTTCATTTTTATTTTCCGGATTCCTGAAAATGCCTTTGATTTTCGGCTAGAGTTTTTCTCCCATGTAAATTCCCGCCCATTCCCAGTTTCCGTTAAGGTCGGGGTCAAGCGGAAAATTCACTTTGCGGAAATATAAATACCACACGGGAACATAACTGCTCCAGCCCCATGTCCTTAGGTAAGCTTCGTTTGAGTTCGAGGCTGAGTCCAGTTCCTTGTTGAACCTTATTCTTTGTCCGTGCATGAAATTCCGCATCGAGAACGCCTCTTGGGTGTTCGGATCCATTTCGTCCTGCTTCCATGACATCGAAAAGAAATTCACTTTTGCCTTGTATTTGTCAAGGCTGTACCAATCGTAGTTCGATATTGCGTTTTTAACCTTTTCTTCAAGCCCCGAAAGACTTTCGGAAGTCCAGTCCTTTGCGGAATTGCTGAATCCTACAATCTGTCTTGCTTTTTTGTATGCGTTCGGTTCTCCCGAAATCTGGATTGTGGAGGCGTCCGGTTGTGCAAGAAAGATAGAGTACGCCTTTAACGCTTCGTCCCATTCGCTTTCGTTCTCGTATTCCAAAGCCAGACGAAGATATAGTTCCGTTATGCTTACGTTTGCAGGAAAGCGGTTTATAAGCTCGTTGAAATATTTTATCCTGTTGTGCGATGTCTTGCTTATCTGAATCAGGTTTTGGAGGCAGATAAGGTGTATGGATTTTCCGCTTACAAGCAGATCCGCACAGTTTCTTAGAATTCTGTCAAAATAATATTCGGCTATGGGTTCGGCTTTCTGCGACTTGTATGCATACGCCGTCATCAAAAGCCAGTATGCGTTGTAGATGTCGTCGGGGTTTTCTTCTACCCAGTCAGTAAGAAAAAGGATGAGCGCTTGGGTTTCGTCAAGGCTCATAATGTTGTTCGCCATCTGGTTTATTATCGCATACCGGCTAACCGAATCAAGATTATCGTTTTTAAGAAGTTCGGCAAGGGATTCCTGGTCTTTTTTTATCTTTTCCGCCTTTTTCAGATCCGGTTTGGTTTCGACTTTTGCGCCGCACGAGCAAAAAGGAACAACAGTCAGCGCAAGGGAAAAAAAAACGATTTTCGAAAAAAGTTTTCTTTGCATGCCACAATTTAGCACGGACTTTTGTTATTGGCAAGACAAGGCATAATGGTGTATTCTATTACGTTGCATGAGAGGTTTAAAATGAAAAATCTTAATGAAAAGCATCTGAACGCCATGCTCGCTGTAGGAATGTTGCTTATGTTTTCGGGAATTCTTGCGATGGTGGGTTTTATGGGGAACAACGAGCAGGTTCTTCTTAGCGTGCTTTCCGCCATGATTTCGCTTGCGGGATTCGTGTTCCTGTACATTTTTCTTGGATTTTCAAGGACTTCGTTCAAACTTTTCATGGGACTTCTTTTTTCGATGAACGGAATATTTCTTTTTGTGAGCGCAAGAGAAATTCTTCCGCTTCCGTTGCGGAAACTCTGGCCTTTGATGATTCTTTTTACATCGCTTTCGCTTTTTTTTGCAGGAAGGATAAAGAAAAACAAGTTCAATCTTTCATACGACTACACCGCGATTTTTCTTTTTACGATAGGCGTTTTCCTTTTGCTTTTTTCGCTCGGAATAATAAAAATGCCGCTTGGGGAAATTATGGTTTTCCTTCTTCCGGTGATATTCATACTGGCAGGAATTTTCCTTGTGGTGCTTTTCCTTCAAAGGTCGGCTTTGCTTAAACTTATGCCCAGCGACATTTCTTCAAAACTGGAAGAAGGAAATCCCGGCGACGAAGACGGCGAAGATTTGTGAGATATTTTTCGTGTTTTACAAGAAAACTTTTTTTTCTCGTTATTATTCATTCGTGCGTCATTTTGTTTTTTTCATATGCGGCAAAACCTTCCCGTCAGAAAAAAAATCTTGTCGAAGAACCGAAAGAAGAAAAAATGTCGTCGATTCCGATTACAGCCGCCCGGAACAGGGATTATTTTTCGGGCATAGATGAAAAAATCCTTGCGCTTGTGGAAGACGGCTCTCCTTCTTCAATACAGAGCGCAATCCAGGCGTTAAGGAAAACCGACGGCGAATACAAGGAAAACGAAAAAGTCCTCATATTCATAGCGTCAAGCATAATGCAGACAGTTTGGCTCTACGAGAAAGTTGACTGGGAAACCCCTTCGGTCGGGCAGGAAACTCCGTATGCGGGAGCTATAAGTTCCGTAGGCTATGGCGTGTACGACACAAGCACGGGAAAGGTCGATTTTCTTGCGACGCTTCTTCCTTCACTTGTGGTGGCAAGAACGGAAAGCGTGAAGGATTTTTATTCTGATGCGGAAGCGGACCTTCTTTCATGCCGGAACCGGAGAGCCGATTCGGTTCTTGTGAACTATCTTTTGGGGCTTTTGTACAAAAAAAGCGGAAACTACGCAAAGGCAAATCCGTTTCTTTTAAAAGCGTACGATTCTGCGCCGGAATGTTTTCAGTGCGCCTTTGAATATTCAGAAAATCTGCGTCTTCTTGGAAAGACAAAAGATTCGTATGAAGTTAGCCGGAAACTGCTTGAAAAATATGCAAAAAATTCATCGCTCCTTGAACTGAACGCAAAAACCTCGTTTTTTCTAAAAGATTACTCTTCCGCCGAAGAATATGTTTCAAGGATTCTTCAGCAAAATCCGAGCGACCTTGAAGCCCTTCTTTTTCGCATAGCGATTCTTGTCGAAAAAAAAGACTATATTCACGCCGCTTCGCTTCTTGATGTCTATTCAAGGGAAGACAGCACGTCACGGAACTATTTTCTTCTTAGGGCGAAAGTCCAGTACGACTGGAGCAAGAACACGACAGGCGCAATATCCACAATCGAGACAGCCCTAAAAATGTATCCGAACGACAAGGAACTGCAATTGTTCGCCGCAAAACTTGCGAACGTCACTAACTCAAGGATTGCTGGAAAATCTTCGGAGGACATAGCCAATGCGATTCTTGCAAGCGAGCCTACAAACGAGACAGCCCTAAGATATTCGGTGGAAGGCCTTATCCGTAGAAATGAATGGCAAAAGGCGTACGAGAAAAGTTCCATCCTTGTGTCGAATTCCAACTCGGACAGGGAAAGCGTTTTTCTTCACATAAGAATATGCCTTGCCATCGGAAAAAACGACGAGGCGTGGAATCTTATTTCTCCGCTTTACAGAGCGAACGGAAATGACGAGGCAGTCGTTCAGTCCTATATAATCGTATTGCAGGCCACAAACAGAACTTCCCTTGCCCTTAACTTGATAAACCAACTGTTGCCCGACGCTTCGTCAAAAATGAAGAGTTTTCTGTTTTATAGAAGAAGCCTTTTAAGAACCCGTGAGGATGACATTCTTTCCGACCTGCGTTCAAGCCTTATCGCAAATCCAAGAAACAGCGACTCGCTTTTCAGTCTGTACGAGATATACGACAGAAAATCCGACTACAGGAAGGCGCAGTATTACCTGAAGCAGGTCGTGGCTCTTAATCCGAATGATACTGCAATCCGCGCCTTGAACGATGCTTTAACATTGAAAATCGAGGGCGTAAGGTAGCGTGGCTGGCTAAAAAGTCGGTTACTTTTTCGACAGCCTATTTGCATTTTCCAGATTTTTTTGGTAAACGGAACGGAAAATTTTTCATGATTTTGAGTTACACTGAATCTCCGTGATTGAAGCTTTGGAAGAGAAGAAAAACTTGTCTTGACGACTGCGCAGTCAGTATGATATCCTGCTAGGACTGATTTTTTCAGTTAATTCAAAATAAAGGATTTTACAGATGCCATTTATTTCTTTTTTACAGACATCAGGTGGAGCTTCAAGTGCGTCTACTACTGCAGGATTTCTTACGACCATTGTTCCATTTGTCTTAATCATTGTAATCTTCTACTTTTTTCTTATTCGGCCGCAGAATAAAAAGCAGAAGGAAACCCAAAAAATGATTGACGCTCTCAAAAAGGGCGACAAGGTTGTTACGATTGGCGGCATTCACGGAGTAATTTCTTCGACAAAGGAAAAAACGGTCGTCGTCAAGATTGATGACAACACCAAAGTTGAATTTACCCGCTCGGCAATTGCTTCGGTTCAGTCGGACAAGCCTTTGGAAGAACCTAAAAGCACGGAACGCAGAGGAGTTTTCAAGTCCAAAAAAGCGGAAAAAGATTCGGATGAGAACGCAAAAAACGAAGTTTCCGCAGCCGATAAAGAATCTTGAGAAAAAAGTCTTAAATCTATCTTTAATATGGAGTAAAGCAAGATGAATAAAAGAAGTCGTTTTCTTATTATTCTGGTGGTTCTGGCAGTCTGCTTTGCTTTCCTTTGGCCTTCAATCAGTTGGTATTGGGGAACCCCTAAGGAAGTGCAGGCTCTTGCGTTGGGGGCACTGGAAAGCATTAAGGATTATGCCACCGTACAGGCTTCCCGCGATGTGCAGGAAGTGAAATCCGCCGCAAAGTCGGACGGCACGGCAAGAATCGACCCGAAATTCGGTTGGGTCGAAAAAGATGCCGCAAAAAAATACAAGAAACTGGGAATGAAAGTTCCTTCTCCGATGTCGCTGACCGATGTTTTGAACGCATATTCAAGCGAACAGGAGTTCATGAACGTGTTCTCCGGAAAATACAGGGACGAAATTCTGAAGGCGAAAAAACGCTATCAGAATTCCGTGAAACTCGGTCTTGACCTTTCAGGCGGAATGAACATCATCGTAAAGGCTGACCTTGATGCAGCCCTTGCCTCGCAGGAAAATGGTGTCGAGGCGGCGAATGTCGAGCAGTTCAAAAAGGATGCTATGGCCCAAGCCATAGAAATGCTTTCGGGAAGAATCGACAAGTTCGGTCTTACCGAGCCTATGATTCGCCAGCAGGGTGAAGACAGGATTTACATTGAGATGCCGGGAGCAGCCGAGGCTGATGCGATAAACACAATCATCATGGGTAAGGGAATCCTTAATTTCCGCCTGGTTGACGATGAAGCAACGGCGAATTTCAATCAGTATTACACACGCCATTCGGCAAGCACTTTCGATGCCATAGGCGAGTTGATAGACCCGTCGATAATTCCGTCGGACTGCGAGGTTATGGGGCATTATGTAAAGGACGACTACGGGCTTGACGAGAGGGTAGGCTATCTTGTGGTCAAAAAAGACATTGCATTGGATGGCCAGCATATAAAGTCTGCGGAAGTCAGTTCCGACAGCCTTACAAACCGTCCTGAGGTCAATTTTGTTCTTGATACGGATGGTGCGGTTATTTTCGGGGATTTTACCGGCGCAAATGTAGGAAAAAATCTTGCGATTGTAAGCGACAACAAAGTAAAGTCTTACGCAAGGATAAACGATGTCATAACCGGCGGTCGGGTTGCTATTACCGGATTCGGACTTGAGGAGGCTCAGAACCTTCAGAAAGTTTTGCAGACCGCATGGCTTAATGTGCCTCTTTCCGTGGAAAGCCAACAGGTGAGCGGTGCGTCGCTCGGAGAGCAGGCGATAAGCCAAGGTATAAAGGCAATCGTCGTTGGTCTTCTTGCGATAATGGTGTTCATGCTGATTTTCTATAAAGGAGCAGGAATTAATGCGGTGGTCGCTCAGGTTCTGAATATCTATATAATGTTCTCGATACTTTCCGCATTCAATCTTACGCTTTCGCTTCCAAGCATAGCCGGTATGATTCTTACCATTGGTATGGCAGTAGACGCAAATGTAATCATTTTTGAGCGAATAAAAGAAGAACTTGCGCTTGGAAAAAGCAGGCAGGCGGCTTTGCAGGGCGGATTTGACAATGCGTTCTGGTCAATAATGGACTCGAACATCACGACTTTCATAGCGGCGATATTCCTTTCGCAGCTTGGTACGGGTTCGATCCAGGGATTTGCGGTCTCGCTTGCGATTGGAGTAATTTCTTCGGTGTTCACGGCGCTTTTTGTGTCCCGTCTGATGTTCGATTTCAACACTGATGTATTGAAGCGAACCAAGGTGAGCGTTGGCTGGAGGATAAAATAATGAAGAAAGTCATAAAATTCAGCAAGGCTTTTCTTGCGTGTGCAATATTCAGTTTTGTGATTATTTGCCTTGGGGTGGTCGGGTTCATCACAAAGGGTATAAATCTCGGAATCGATTTCAAACCGGGCCTTATAGAGGAACTTCGCATCGCTCCCGTAGCGATAGAGGTTACATACAGCGGAAACGCCAAGGCTACTCTTGGGCTTGAAAGGGATAGGCTTTATGTTGTCATAAGCGGTACGGGTGCTGAAAACCAGACCGTCTCGTTCATGTATTCGGCAAATCCTACGGTAAAAGCAATCGGAGACGCCTTGAATTCTGTTGACGGTGTAAACGCCGTTGTAAAAACCGATTCTGACGAATCGTCCTACGAAATGTTCGTGAACTCTGCGGTTTCTACCCAGCTTTCAAAAGAGCCATTCAGGATTTATGCGAAAAACGCAGGTATCTCAATCGACGAAGTGCGGGAGGCGTTGGATGTTGGCTCGGTTTCCGTAAAGGCTATGGGAACGGGTTCTTCCGAAAGTGTGCAGATTCGTATGGCGGCGGATTCGTCCGAAGACTCAAACGATGCCCTTCAGCGAATGATTGTCGAAAAACTCGGCGAACGCTTCGGCTCGGATAGGATAGCGGTCATAAAGACGGATTTCATAGGCTCAAGCCTTTCAAAGACGCTTGCCGCAAAATCAGTGGTAATGCTTCTTTGCACTGTGCTTCTGATTTGGATATACGCCGCATTCCGTTTTCACTGGGATTTTGCGCTTGGTGCGATTGTCGCTCTTGTTCACGACTCTCTTGTGATGTTCTCGTTCATAATATGGACGCAGATGGAGTTCACGACAACTGTGCTTGCCGCCGTCCTTACGATTATCGGTTATTCCATAAACGCGACCGTGGTAATCCTTGACAGAGTTCGTTTCAACTTGAGGACTGTCAAGGTTAGCACGTTCAACGAACTTTTGGATTCTGCGCTGTCGGACACCTTGGGAAGATCCATAATAACGACATTGACAACTTTGTTCGCTGTGATTTCTTTGTTCGTGTTCACCACAGGAAGCATAAAGGATTTCGCCCTTGCATTGATTGTCGGTCTTATAAGCGGCTGTTATTCTTCTATTTTTATTTCGAGCGGTTTCATTTCGCTTTTCAGAATGAACTGGAAGCCTGAATTCGGCATTCATCATTCCGAGAAAGCCATGAAAAGCGGTCAGCTCCAAATGGAAAGCGGAGTGAGCGTGTAACCTCTCCATTTGTTAGATAAACAAAAAGCCTGTGTGAAAGCACGGGCTTTTTGTGGATGGCTCAAAAGTTTGTTACTTTTTCGCCATCCCCGACGAGTTTAAAATTAAGTCTTTTTACAGTAATGACTTAATTTTAAACATCACACATGAAATCAAGGAAGGTGTCCAAAAACTTCAGTTTTTGGACACCTTGTTTTTTGTTTTCATCGATAGATATTTGTGCTAAATTCAATTCCATGGAAGTGATTCTTGCGGATGTCCTTGGATATTGCATGGGAGTAAGACGGGCTGTCGATGCGGCGAAAAAAGCCACGGAAGACGGAATCGGAAAAAAAGTTTACTCTCTTGGACCTTTGATTCACAACAAATCCGTCTTGGATTTGCTTGAAAAAAACGGTCTTGAAATATTGGACGAAGATGATATAGATTCCGTTCCCGAAGGCTCCGTTGTGATTGTCCGAGCGCACGGCGTTTCTCCGGGCGTACTTTCCCGTCTTCAAAAAAGAAAATGCGATGTCGTGGACGCTACCTGTCCGAGGGTGAAGGCGAGCCAAAAAAGTGTAAAAAAATATTCCTCCGAAGGATACGATGTGATTCTTGCAGGCGACAGAAATCATGGGGAAGTTTTGGGAATCGCAGGTTTTGCGGAAGGACCTTTCAGCCTGGTCGAAAATGAACATGATATATGCGGCGACGAAAATTCGGATTCTGAAAAGAAAGTAGTTTTTCTAAGTCAAACCACGTTCAGTCCCGTGGAGTTTGAAAAAATTTCTTCTTCGTTGCAAAAAAAATACAGAAATCTAAAGGTGATGAACACGATATGTCCTGCGACGAAAATACGTCAGGAATCTCTTCTTGAATTGTGCAAAAAAGTCGATGCAGTGGTGGTGATAGGCGGGAAAAATTCTGCGAACACAAGACGGCTTTTAGAGACAGCCAAAAAACATTGCGTGAACGCCGTCCTTGTGGAAAACGCAATCGAGATTCCCGAAGAGTACAGGAATTTCAAGAAAGTCGGGGTGACCGCCGGCGCTTCCACTCCGGATTCCGATATCGAGGAAGTCTGCGATAGATTGAAACAGTTTTCTCAATAATATATAATCGAATGACTATGACACGATGTTTTACAATGCTAAAGCCTGGCGTTATCAACAGACGCTATGTGGGTGAAATTATCAGCCGTTTGGAAAAAAAAGGGCTGAAACTTGTCGGAATGAAGATGATGATCGTTGACGATGTTTTGGCGAAGGAACACTATGCGGAACATTCAGACAAGCCGTTCTTCATAAATCTGGTGGATTTTATAACTTCAGGGCCCGTAATCGCCATGGTCTGGCAGGGAGATAATTGCGTTACCCTGATAAGAAAACTGATAGGTGCTACCAATCCTTTGGATGCGTTTCCCGGTACTATTCGAGGAGATTATTGTATGCATACGAACTACAATATAATCCATGCATCCGATAGCGAGGAGAGTGCCGAACGCGAAATCAGCCTTTTCTTCGCTCCGCATGAAATCTATGATTGGGAAGACTCTTTAAACAATATAATATAAAAACGGAAGGTATGCAGATGAATTCAAAGACTGTTGGAGTTCTTGGCGGAGGTGCTTGGGGAACCGGTCTTGCGCAGGCGCTTGCCAGGGGGGGGCATAAGGTCCAAATGTGGGCGCTTGAACCGGAAGTCAAGGATTCTGTCAATTCTCGGCATGAAAATGAACGCTATCTTCCCGGCTATAAACTTTCCGAGAATCTTACTGCTTCAAACGACATTATTGAAGTTGCCACGGACAAAGATTTTATAATAATCGCTTCTCCTTCGCTGTTTTTGGCAAGCACCATAAGGAAAATTACTTCCGTGCCTAACATCGCGGAAGGTTCGTCCGTGATAGCGGCTCTTACAAAGGGTTTTGTTCCATCTAAGGACGGTCCGAAACTTGTCCTTGAGACCATAGAGAACGTTCTTCCCGGGATTTACAAAGGGAACACCGTTTACGTTGCCGGTCCAAGCCATGCAGAAGAAGTTGCGATTGGAAAACTCACCGGACTCATAGCCGCAAGCGAAAATCCAAAGAATTCCATAATGGTGAGGGAGCTTATGAGAGTTCCGGGGCTTATGGTTTTTTCGAGCCTTGATGTGGTGGGAGTCCAGATTTGTGCGGCTGCCAAAAACGTCATTGCGATAGTTTACGGTGCGTTGGATGCCGTGAGCGAGAATTCAAAATTTTTCGGGGACAATTCTGAAAGTCTTCTTTTGGCGGCAGGATTGAACGAGATTCAGACGCTTGGAATGGCGATGGGTGCGACTCATCCTGAGACGTTCACGTCCATCTCCGGAGTTGGGGATCTTGATGTCACCTGCAAAAGCAAGTTCGGACGAAACAGAAAGTTCGGGCATGAGATGATAAATACGGATATTTTGTCGGGGTTTTCCGACCTTGATGACCTTATAGACAACATCGGAAAGGTCGGTTATCTTCCCGAAGGTGTTGTTGCATGCAAATATGTTCATGAACTTGCGGAAAAGAAAGGAATCAAGCTTCCTTTATGCACGGGTTTGTACAGGATTCTGAACCATGAGATTAAGGTGATTGATTTTCTCGATGAGTTCCTGAATTCCGGCAAAAACGGAATGTAGTTGCATAAAATAACCACAATTTTCACGGAGTAAAACGTCTATGTTAGAAAAACTTACCGGAACATTCAGCGGAATAATAAAGTCTTTAAGCGGAAAGTCCACGATAACTGAAAAAAACATCGAGGATACTGTCGACGAAATAAAAATGGCTCTTCTTGAGGCTGATGTAAATCTTAGGGTTGTCCGAAGGTTTGTAAACAGCACGGTGGAAGAAGCGAAAGGCGAAAAAGTCTTAAAATCCGTGAATCCGGGGCAGCAGTTCACAAAAATAATATACGACAAGATAGTTTCCATGCTGGGAGACGAAAAGAAAAATCTTGCCATAAAAGGCCCCGACACCACTTCTGTGATTCTTTTGCTTGGTCTTCAGGGAGCGGGAAAGACTACAGCCGCCCATAAACTTGCTTCTCGGCTTAAAAAAGAAGGAAGAAGACCTATACTTGCCGCCTGCGATCTTGTGCGTCCGGCTGCTGTGGAACAGCTTTCGGTTCTTGGAGAAAAAATAGGCGTACCCGTATTCAAGGAAGATTCCAAAGATGCTGTGAAGAATGCGGAAGCTGCGCTCCGATATGCAAAAAAGAACCAGTTTGACACTCTGATTGTGGATACGGCAGGCCGTTTGCAGATTGACCAAGAGATGATGGCGGAACTTTCCAAAATAAAGAATGCCACGTCCCCGGATGAGGTGATTCTTGTTGCCGATTCTATGACAGGTCAGAATGCCGTTGACATAGCAAAATCCTTTGACGAGCAGCTTGGTCTTACCGGCGTGATTCTTACAAAATTCGATTCCGATGCCCGCGGTGGAGCGGCGCTTTCTCTAAAGACAATTACCGGAAAACCTATTCTCTATATAGGAACCGGCGAAAAAACTGAAGATTTTGAGCCTTTCCATCCTGAACGTATTGCAAGCAGAATCCTTGGAATGGGCGATGTCGTTTCGCTTGTAGAAAAGGCGCAGGAAACTTTAGATCAGGAAGAGGCGGAAAAACTTCAGAAGCGGATGGCCCGGAATGAATTTTCTCTTGACGATATGCTCATGCAGTTCCAGCAGGTAAAAAAGATGGGCTCGATTCAGTCTCTGATTGAAATGTTTCCCGGAATGGCAAATCAGAATGTTGACACAAGCGGAATGAAAAAAAACGAGGCGATAATTCTTTCGATGACAAAAAAAGAAAGGGCGAACCATCTTATAATAGGTCCTTCAAGAAGAAAGAGAATCGCAAAAGGTTCAGGAACAACGGTCGCTGACGTAAACAAGCTTATAAAGCAGTTTGAAAAGACAAAACTTGCGATGAAAAAAATCAGCCGCAACAAAGGACTTCAGGGAAAACTCATGAGCCAGTTTGGCGGCGGAAAATTTGATTTCAGTTGATTTATTAAAACTCCGAGTAAAATAGCGGCTTTTCTGCAATAATTTTTAATCCGATTACCGTTTGTTCGTGAACGATTTCATCCCTGAATCGGTGAAATTTTTCTTGTAAATTCGCAGTGTTTGAGCGGCTCTATTTTGCCGCTAAAAAAAATCTTCCCTGAAACTCGGAGAATTGCATTTTTTCTGTTTTTTTGTGATTAAAAAATATTGTTCACGGGCAAAACTGCACTGTCCAGCGAATGTTTATTTGCGGAAAATCGTTTTTATCGCAGGTGTCAAAATACGTTTTTAATGGATTTTAATCCACCGTTATGACGGAAGCCGCCATTCCATCGCCTGCGTATGCCCGGTTCGGATTTGTCTTGTCTACTACGCTGTTCATTCCTATAAAATATCTGTAGTAATATTTCCCGCGCGGCAACGGAAGCGTAAGTTCGTAAAAGCCCGGCTTTGTCTCCGACAGTTCGTAAATCCATGAATCCCATGACGTGAATGTTCCTGCAAGACGAACCTGCAATCCGATTTCGCCTTTGTACACGAATTTCACGCTGGAATTTTCCTGAAGTTCTGTGAGTTCAGGCGATGTGTCTTTGAGTTCTATGCACGAAAGGATTAATCCTGTGTTCTGGTCGTATATTGAAAGTTCGTTCGAAGGGTCGTTTGTCCAAAGTCCGTCGATTACAAGCCGATATTCTATGTGTTCGATTTTTTTTGGTCGCTCCAAAACGTAGAAAAGAATCTCTTTTTTCATGTTTCCGTCCACGTCTTTGAGAACATGGCGTTCGTATTTGTGGACGGTTTTGTAGTTTTCAAAGTCGAATGAGATTCCCATGAACCTTGGACCTGCGTCCGCCGTGAAAACTATGAAATTTTCCAATACCTTCGGTTCGCCCGCCTTCACGAGATTTGCGACAATATTGTTGTATTCGTAAAGATCTTTTTCGGGAATACTTTCCGACTTCTTTGCGAACGATGAGACGGCGGCTGTGAATAACAGGCTGAACGCAAATGCCCTTGAAACTCTTTTCATACTTTTTTTTCGGAAAAAAAAAGCCGCAACTATAGAAAAATTTGAAAATAAAAACGTTCCGGCGA
Organism: uncultured Treponema sp.; assembly: GCA_905372235.1. Taxonomy (GTDB): domain Bacteria; phylum Spirochaetota; class Spirochaetia; order Treponematales; family Treponemataceae; genus Treponema_D. The sequence goes on along the minus strand of CAJPOF010000010.1, from coordinate 23,668 downwards.
ATGCAAAAACTAAAAAAAATCTAAACCGAATCTGTAATATTCCGATGAATATAAAGAGAAAGCGTAAAAGGGATTTTTATGGGGAAACGAATATCTTTGCCTTTGTTTTTTATTTTTGCGGCTGCAAACGGTTTTTCTGCAAGCCTTGCGTTTCAGATAGTTCAGCACAACGACAGCCTAAAAAAAATATGCCTGTCTGCGTATGTTATTGAAGACGAAATAATGAACTATTTTTTTGAGAACGGTTTTGTGGTCTCGAATTCGAGCGCAGAAGTTTCGTTTTCTGCGGAAGACGACCAAAGGATTTGGTCCGACGGTTATTACGGAGCCGCTTCCGGTGCTTTTGACGATTTTGTGCAGATTCATCTTTATTTCGCAAAAAACGCCAACGACGAAGGTAAAGTCGCTCTCGGTCTTATCGATACGATTTCTTGGAAAATAATTTCCGTGAAGAGCGGAAAATGCCTTGAGGAAAGCAAAAAATCGATAGGAAAACCCATGAACAAGGATTCTGAAGAAAATGTGCGAAATTTTGCGAACGATTTTGCATCTCATATAAAAACGGTGTTGAGAAACGGAGCATAGGAAGGAAAATATGAAGAAAATACTTAGCATCGTATCGGCGATAATTTTTTGCGGAATTCTTTTTAGTTCCTTCACTGCGTCATTGGACGGACGGGCGGTTGTGGCTGAATCCGGTGTAATGCCGGAAGGTGTTTTTGCAAGGGTCGCAGGCTATCTTCCGGGGGATTCCATAAGCGTAACAAACCTTTCGACAAAAGAAAGCGTAGACGTTCTTGTCATAGGCTCGCTTGATTCTTCCGAGGGAATTTCGATTCTGCTTTCTCCGGAGGCGGGAAAACTTCTTGGAATGAAAAAAAACGGAAGCAATGCGGTAAAGATTGCCAAGCGTTCCGGTCAGATTGATGAACACGTCTCGGGAACTGCTGTGATTGGAGGCTCTTATTCTCCGTCCGAGGTTTATGAAACTCCGGCTGAGGAAATTCCGGATTCTGGCAATGAAACCGATGCGCCGGAAGAGAGCGTTCCGGAGGAATCCTATGATTCTGAAATCGACGAGCCTATCGAAGAATCGCAGAATGACGTTCCAAAAGAGGCTGTAGCCGAAGAGGTTGTCGAACCGATAGCAGAATCTATAGAAGAACCAGTAACCGAACCTATGGCTGAACCGATAGAAGAGACTTTGGATGTTCCCGAACTTCCAGCTGATGAGCCTGTCGAGGAAACAGAGAAAGTCGAGGAAAAAATAGACGCTGAAACTCCTTCCGAAAATATTCCTTCGGAAAAATTTTCTGACGAAAGCCCGGAAGCCATCGAGGACGAAGTTACGGAAAATATTGAAGAGCCGGCGCTTCCTTCGGATTCGGTTGAAAACGAAAACCTTTCATTTGCCGAAGAAGAAACTCTTCCTTCTGAAAAAATAGACGAAACCGAGGATTTTAAAGAGGATTCGCCTGCGCCTTCTTTGCCCGCAGAGCAATATGCCTACGAGGAAGATGCGATAAAGGTCGATGATTTTTCCGAAGAAACGCCGACAAAGCCTTTTTACGATGAATCCGACGACGAGCCAACAATATTGAACGACGAAACCGATCTTCCAAAGACTTCGGTTTCCGGCTTGAAGGAAACGCTTGTCGAAAATGAACCCGATTTTTCTTCCGCTCCAGTTTCAGACGCAAACGAAGGAAGCCTGAGCGAAGAACCTGAAACTCTCTTTTCCGAAAAAACGGATGAGCCCATGCCTGAGGCTGTTGAATTCGAGGAAAATGCTGTAGAAAATCCAACTGAAAGCGACACGGAAGACGATTCTGTTCCGCTTCCGGAAGAAGATTTGGAGGAAGAGGAAGTTTTTGCCGATTCCGTGGAAAGCGAACCTGTGGAAGAGGCTTCTGCCGCCGAAAATACCGATGCACCGGAGGAAAACCAGGAAGTTGAAGAAGAAGTTCCTCCTGATGCAGAAAAAGTTTTCGACGAAAATCTTTCCGAAATAGAAGACGATGAGCCGGAGGATGCGATTTTGCTTCCGGATGAGGAAACGCCTTCCGACGAGCAGAACGAGGACGAAGAACCTTTGGAGACTTCGGAAACTCCTTCCGAAACCGAAGAAGTTCCTTCTGAGGAGCAGAATCTTTATTCCGAATCCGTTCAGGCAGAAGAACTTGGAAGCCTTGAAAGTCCTCTTGAAACAGAAGATCTTGAAGAGTCTGAAGAGACTTCCGAACCCGAAGAACCTGAGGAAACTGAAGAACCTGAAGAGTTTTCCGAGCCGGAAGAACCTTTGGAACCTTCGGAAACTCCTTCCGAAACCGAGGAAGTTCCTTTTGAGGAGCAGAATCTTTATTCCGAATCCGTTCAGGCAGAAGAACTTGGAAGCCTTGAAAGACCTCTCGAAACAGAAGAGTTTGAAGAGTCTGAAGAGACTTCCGAATCTGAAGAACCTGAAGCCACGGACGATTCTTTGAAGTCCAACGGAAATGTTTTTGACGAACCGCAGGTCGAGGAAAACTATGAGCCTATAGTGCTTGAGCCGTCGCTTCCAAATCCGCCGGTTAGCGAACCGGAATCCGATGAAAACGAAAAATATGAAATCGAAAAATCCGGCGACACGAATATTTCTTTGAAGAACGAAATAAATATTTCGGAAACGGCTGTTCCCGATTCAAATAGGAAAGAAAATCCTGTTACTGAAAAACAGAGCGAGCAAAAAGCCGAGAAAAAGTCCAAGGACGATTCGGTCGCGGTTCCCGTGCAGAAAATTGCTTCGCTGAACAAAGGATGGTACATTCAGATTGCGATTCTTCCGGATATGGCGTCGGCAAAAAAACTTGCCTTGCAATATCAAAAAAACTATCCGATGACGATTGCCCCGGATTCCGACGGAAAGTCATTCAGGGTTCTTGTTGGAAGACTTTCTATGGACGAATACGGAACGGTCTTGAACCGATTCAAGAATTATGGATATAAGGGTGCGTTTCTTAGGGTCGTGGAATAGATTTTAAGGGAAAATACTTGCACTTGTAATTCTGTGCATTTGTGGGGTAAAATTAAAGGAAATGCCTGGATTAAGTCAGCTTAAAAAATTCAATTCCGATATACTTTCTCTTGGAAATGAGCCTGAGTTAAGGGCGAAACGCGGCGAAAAGCCCGTTGTCTTTCCTTTTCCCAAAAACATAAAGGATATTGACGATTCCGATGATTTTGTGATGGGAATGCCGGAGGCTGTGGAGCAGGGCGTTTCCGTTCAGAAAAAAGAAGAGCCGGAAGATTTTTCCGACATAACAGGTTCGTCTTTGGCGCAGTCGAACCCAGCATCTTCCGATTCCGAAGAACCTTCGCTTTCGGGAATAACTCTTCCCGGGATTTCGTTTTCGCCTTCGGGAAGTCAGAATTCTTCCCAGGATTCGTCCGTTCCGGACCTTTCGATGTTCATGGACGAACCGGAAGAAGAGGCGCCGGCGGAAGAGGAAGCTCCGAAAGAAAAGCAGATTGACGAACTTAGTCTTGACGACCTTTTGGGCGGCGCAGGATTTGACGGTTCTGAAGGAATTGCGGACGAAGAGCAACCCGTCGAAAACGAAACTGAAAATGCGGATGATTTTTCTTCGCCAGAGAAAAATGAAGGCGCGGACTTGGGAGATGATTTTGGCTTTGGAAACGAAGTTGACAGTTTTTCAAATGCTCAAGGCGATTCTTTTACGGAAAATCCTTTTGAAAGCTCCGAAGAACTTCCTGACGAAATAAAAAATGCTCTTGGACTTACAGAAACTAAAGAAGAAAAGCCGTCCGAAGATGCGTTTGAAACCGAGCCAGCTTCTTTAAAAAACGAGCCGGATGATTTTTCTTCAACTCTTGATGAACCCGATTTCTCTTTGGAAGAACCGGTTCTTGACGCTTCGCCTATTGAAAACTCTTCCTTGGAGAGCCCGGATTCTTTTAACGAATCGTCCGAACCTCATTTTCCCGATGAGCCTATTCCCTCGGAATCCGCTTTGGAAAATCCTTCGACGGAAGATACTTTTTCGTTCGACGGCTTATCCGATTTTTTGGACGGACCTAAATCCGATGAAAAAGATACCGAGCCTGAAAAAAACGATTCCGTTCAAAACGCAGACTTTGAGCCTTCGGATTTTTCCGATATTCCGGATATTTCAGAAGGCGGTTTTGACACCGCCGAAAATCAGGTAGAAAGCGCAAGCCCTGAGGAATTTGAAGGAATTCCTGTAAGCGAAGAACCTTCTTCTATTAAAAATGATTCTTCCGATGAAAATGCTTCTTCGTTTTCAGACGATTTTTCTATGCCGGAGTTGGGCGGAATGGATTTTGAGGAAAACGGAAATCCTCTTTCCGACGATTTTTCTTCAAAAGCGGAGGAAAATGCCGATATTCCGAGCGGACTTTTCGATTCGGCAGATATGGAGATTCCCGAAGGACTCGGAGAAGTAAGCAAAGAAGACCCATTGAATGAAGTTGAAAAAACGCCTGATTTTGTGTCGGCTGATTTTTCAGGGAACGACGATTCGGCTTTTCCTGCCGAAACTCTTGATGTTCCTGATTTTTCGACCGCATTGGATGAAAATCAAGGCGATTCTTCCGTTCCGAATGAAGATGGCGAAAAATCTGAAGAACCCAAAAATGCCGATGCGCAGACGGAAAACGAAGAGGAACAGCAGTCAGCAAATCCGTTTGCGGACAGTTTTGATTTTGGCACTGATGTTGACACAATCGATATGTCCATGGATAAAAAGGACGACGGCGATTTTCCAAGCAATTTTGATTTCAGCATGGACGATGTTCCTGCCGACGGCGAGGAAGCCCAAAGTTTTGAGGAGGGTCCTGCTCCCGAAAAATTCGACATTTCCGAAATGGAAGGACTTGATTTTCAGAACACGGCGGAGCAGCCTGCTTCTTCGAACGGAGATTTTGAATTCAGCACGCCCGATTCCATGTCCCTTGAAAGCGGAGATTTTGATATTCCCGGCTACACCGGCGACAATATTCTTGACGAAAAACAGCAGAACAAACTCCGGGAAAAAAAAGAAGAGCCGAACGAAACGGAAGCCGGTTCTCTTCCGCCGAATTCTCTTTCCGACGAGCAATACACAAAGTTCTTGAAAAATCTTTCCGGTTATCCTCTGAATGTAAGGATTGCGCTTGAAGATCTTATCGTAAAGAACGAGTTCACGGACGATGCCGAATTTGAAATAATTCAGAAAGTGCTTAAAAAAGTTCCTGCAAGAAGTCTTGCCGCTGAACTTGAGAAAATGCTGGACATTCCGATTTCCGTTCCTCGCGATTTTGAAAGCAGGACAGCGGAAGAATACGAGGCGTACAAGGAATCTTTTGCCTACCAGCTGAGGAATAAAATAATTCCGGGTGCGATATTGACAGTCGCTTCGGTGCTTGCGTGTGTCGGTCTTTTTTTCTTCACGAAAAACTGTATCGTAAAACCTGCGGTGGCGGAATCTTTGTACAGGCAGGGCTACGAACTTCTTCAGAGCGAAAATTTTCCGCAGTCCGAGATAAAATTCAATCAGGCAAGGCATAACAAGGTAAAGAAAAAGTGGTTTTACAGATATGCGGAAGGCTTTAGGGCGCACAGGCAATACATTCGGGCGGAGCAGATGTACAAACTTATCCTTGCTATGTTCAAGCACGAAAAACAAGCCGGTCTTGAATACGCTCGCATGGAACTTGACGACCTTGCAAACTACGAGAAGGCTGAAGAAATCCTTTTACGCGAAGTTTTAGACAATTACATAAACGATCCTGACGGACTTTTGCAGCTTGGCGACACGTATCTTGAGTGGGCAACGGAAAAAGATTCTTCAAAATTCCAGGATGCAAGAAATAAGTATTCCGAGCTTTTACAGCTTTACGGACAAAAAAATCTAAAGCGGAATTTGCTTTATAAAGGGCGAATGATGCGTTATTTTGTCCGCACGGACAATCTTCTTGAAGTTCTGCAGCTCAAAGACAATTTCATGACAAAAAAACGCACATTGGATTCCGCCGGCTGGACGGAGATGAGCGGCTATCTTCTTGAAAAACTTTACGGCGACTTAGATCCGTCAGAAGAATATCTAAGGACAAAAATCGAGGACGTAAAAGAAATGCTTATGCGGGCTGTAAAGGCAGACGAAAAAAATCCCGTTGCGCTTTACAACTTGAGTAAATATTACGTCTACATGAACAATGGGGAACTTGCCCGTTCTGCTCTTGACAGGACTATAAATGCCTTTTCCGAATCGGAAAGGATAAAGCGGCGGGATATGTTCAAATTCATAGATTCCTACAGGCTTCTCGGCGAGGAATACGTTGAAATCAGGGAATATTTCAAGGCTCTTGAAAATTACACTGACGGAATTGCTCTTTACCAAAGGGAACGGGACGAAAACGGTTTTGAAGCAAATCATAATATCGGCGTTCTGTATCAAGATATGGGAGACGTGGATTATTTTATCTCCGGCGACATGGAAAGTGCTCTTATAAATTATCAGGCGGCGATTGAATCCAAAAACGACATTCCGAAAATCCGATACAAGATTGGCTACATAAAATACAACTTGCAAGACTATGCGGATGCGCTCGGCTCATTCATGAAGGCAGGCGAAGATGTCCCGGACGACATAAATTTCCTTTTGGCAATGGGAAACACGCTTTCTTTGCGGAACGACAATTTTGCCTCGCAGGGCTATTACGAGCATCTTCTTGACGAACTGAACTTGATAATCGACAGAAAGCAGATAATTTTTCCGCAAGCAAGGGCAAGCAACGCAGAAATCGTAGATTCGTACATGAAAGGAATGAACAATCTTGGTGTTACTCTTTACAGACTTGCTAAACGCACCGGAAGCAGTATGTACAACGCAAAGGCGATGGTAAGTTTCCAGGAGTCGTTGCGGGCTTGGGATACCCTTACTCGTAATCAAGAGACTATGCTCCGTCTTTCGGGCGGAAATCTTGCCGAACAAAATTTAAAGTACATAAGCCATCCGCTCCCGGAATACGAGCCTGCGATTTACACCGAACTTCCAAAAACTCTGTACGACGAGGAAGCGTTAAGGTAGGAATGCTCTGAATGGAAAGAAGAATCGGTGTAGACTTATACAGAACATTTGCAGGGCAATACAGAATCAGCATACTGAAAGAACTCTTCAGGAAGCTGATACATCTTTGCAGTGCGTTCGTTCCGCTTTTTGCAAGTTTTTCAAAAACATTGACGCTTTCGTTTTTGGGGCTTTCCCTTGTTTTATATACCGCATCGGAATTTTTCAGGCTAAAAGGAATCAGGATTCCGCTTGTCTCAAAAGTTACGGAAGCCGCCGCCAGAAAACGCGATGAAAACCGCTTTGTACTCGGACCTGTAACGCTTGTTGTGGGAATAATGATTTCGTTGGCTATATGGAAAATCGAGTACGCCACTTTAGGAATATTTGCGCTGGCATTCGGAGACGGACTTGCAAGTCTTTTTGGAAAACTGTTCGGAAGAATTCACATTCCTTTTACAAACGGAAAAACAGCCGCCGGAAGCCTTACGTGCTTTGCCGCGGTCCTTGTCTCGTCATTTTTGGTGCTTGGAAATTCTTTGGAAAGTCTTGTTCTTGCATTCATTGCAATGATTCTTGAAATGCTTCCGATGACGGATTTTGACAACATCGTTTTACCTGTAATGATAGGCGGAATTGCCCAGTTTTTGGCAGCCTAGTCGTTCCAAAGATATTGTCTGTGTAGTTTTTTAACGTATATTACGGTTCCCAAAATGAGCGGTACGATTCCAAAAGCGAGCGTAAAAACATTGTATGCGGAATGTAACAGACTGTAACCTACGGCTATAAGGAAAATTCCCACTGTAAGCCTGAAACTCGCCTTTTCTTTAAAAGATTCAAGCGCCTGGCTAAAAACCGCAAGTGAAAGAAGCCCCGCTTTTGTTCCTGTAACAAGATATGAAAGTCCCCATTCAAGCCGTCCTTCCGGAAGAATCACGTTTGTGTTCACAGGGTACGCCACTGCAAAAATAAGAGCCACCACAAGGATTATCATTATGTTCCGCTCCACAAACTGCCTGTATTCCGTTCTTGAATAAGATGCCATGAAAAAAAGGCTCATGCAAGAGGCAATCCTTCCTGCAAGAATAAATCTTGTGGCTATCACCGCAAGCGACTGTCCGGTTTCCCACAGATTCGCAAGCGGAAAAAGAAGCCTAAACGCTTCCGGAAGGCAGCTTGAAAGAAAAATCATCAGAAAAATAATTTCCGAGGACTGGGATTTTTCGAATTGTATTCCAATCGCTATAAGAAAGACCAGCGTGTAGACAAGCATCGAAAACACCGAGATGAAAATGCATATCGGTCTGTATCTGAAAATAAAAAATTCCTGAAAGCTAAAAGTCGGACTCACGGAAGGAAAACTGATTTTCCCAAGGTAAAGCCCCAATACGGAAGCAATTGCGGCGGAAAGGAGCAGCGCAATGGAAATGAATATTAATACGAAAGTCAGCCTATTTTTCAGTCTTATTGTCATTTTGAAAATATTAACTTCAAAGCAGATAATAGTAAAGACATAAAAAAATAAACCGAAAATAAAACTGAAGTAGGTTTTCAGGGGGAACTATGAAAAAACTTGTGCTTGCCGGTCTTTTCGCCTTGTCTTTTGTTTTTTTTATCCATGCAGGAGATGCTGCGGTCTTTGTGAACAAGGGATTTTCCGCGGACGGAAATTTTTTTGTCTTCGCTCAGTATGGAAAAGTTGACAAGACTTTTCAGGCATGGGCTGAACTTTATACGGTCGAAATAAAACAGAATGATTACGTGGACGGCGGCGTGTTCAAGATATTGCCGTCAAAAGAAACTTCCCGTAAAAAAGCCGGAGCGGTATACGCTGAACTTCTTTCAAAAAATTCGGATTATATAGAAAAATTGAATGTGTCCAGTGCAAAAGCGGACCAGATTCTTTATATCAGGGAAGACGAAAAAAAATCCTCGACGGACGAAATTGTCTTCAAGGATTTTACGTATTCCATCGGAGCGGAACAGGCAAAATACAAGATAAAACTTGTCCCGACATTCGAAGGCGAAGGCGTGAACACAAAGTCATCTTTTTTCATCACGCTAGAAAAACAGGACGAAGACGGAAACATTGTCGCACGTCAGAACGTGGGTTCTCCGTCTATAAAAAGGCGCGGCGTTGTCGCTTATAAAATAGAACGAATTGAGTGCGACGCTTCCGGAAGAAAAATTGTGTTCGTCATAGAAAAGCAGGTTCGGGACAAAACCGGGCTGAACATCAGATACATGGTGGAAGCTGCTGTCCTGAGCGGAGATTTTTCTATGCCACCAAAAAAAGACTCGGATTCTAATTCGACTTCCGCTGACGGAAAAACTTCTCCGCAAATCATAAAGGCGCAGGAATTTATTGATGGTTAAAAAACTCCGTCCTTCGACGATGAAAAATAGTTAGAATTAAAAGTAGACCTCCTCCATATTTTCTGCCGGACTAAAATTCGGCAGTTTTTTATTTTTCATTTCAGTTTTCTTCATGTTTTTACTAAATATTGAAAACGAAATTTCACATGGAGGTTTACATGGAAATGAAAAAAAAGTCCTTGGGAAAGGAAATCCTGGTTGTGCTTGCAGAGACGGCTATGCTTGTCTCGCTCGTAATTCTTTTTGTATGTCCCGTCTCGTGCAAAGTTACGGAACTTGGAATCCAACTGGTTCCGGCGAACTACGAATCTCCGGTAATAGAGGAATTTTCGCTCAAGAGCGAAAAAAATCTGGAAATGGTCTTTTCTCACTCGGTGAAACTTGCTTCTTTGTCTGTTTCTCCGAAAAATGTCGTAAAGGACATAAAATATGACAATCCTGATTCGGGCGAAAAATGTTTTGTCCGAATAGAATTTTCCGACGGTCTGGTCGTAGGTGAAAAATACAGCATTTCCGGAACCGCCACGGACGAATTCGGAAACAGTCTTACGTTCTCCAGACCGTTCACCGGATTTAACGCAAACGCCGCAAAACTTGAGCTTGTTGAAATCCACCCGAAATATTCCGGCGAAACAAAAGGAAACGGCGTGTTCAAGAACGAATACGTGCTTTGCAAAGTAAAAAAATCTGGAAATCTTTCAGGATTGAGGATTTTGAGTGCAACCGACGGAGAGGAAAAAGCCTACGACTTTCCTGCGTTGGAAGTGTCGGAAGGAAATCTAATAGCCGTTCATTTTAGGAATAAGGGGTTGGGATGCGTGGACGAACTGGAAGATAAAATAAACCTTTCTTCCGCCTTTTATTCAAAAGACAATGTGCGGGATTTGTGGGTAAAGAACGAAGGCGCAAGGCTTGGCGATAAAACCGATGTAATCGTAATAGAAAATACTGCGGATGGAACTCTTGTGGACGGAGCGATTTATGCTCCCTCGGAACTTGAAACTTGGGGAAATGAAAATATAGAAAAACTTGCGCTTAGACTTTCTGAGCAAGGTTTATGGAAAGGCGGAAGTTCGGTAAAGAGTGCCTTCCGTTCCGACGGAATAAGCGCCGCCAAATCTTTCGTCAAAATCGAAGCGGAAAACTCTTCTTCGTCATGGAATGTAGGAACTCCCACTCTAAAATAAAAATCTACGGAAAAGCAATTTTTACTTGGCTTTCGTTTGTTCGATAAAAATAAAGATTTTCATCATTTTACGGTTTTGGCTTTAAAATGATGAAATTTCTAAAAATTTCAGAAGAACTGTTTTCCTTCTGAAGTTTTAGACTGACGGTACGATAAAATATCGTTTAAAATCCGGGAAAAATAAAAATTTATAAAGGTTTTGATTTTAATGGTTACAGCGCAGAGTCAAAGGGGCTTGAGCCGATGCTTGATGAAAAATCTCCCGTCTCTTTAGTGCCATATTCTTTTGCCTTATTCGGCGATTTTGATTGTAAATCAATTTTCAAGATAAAGACTTCGGCAGTGAAGGGGCAGGCGTTGGCTTGTTTTGCCTTGAACAATAAAGTTTTTCCATAAAATGTGTGATTTCAAATTGTGTCTAATATGAAAGTCGATTTTTCTCGATAGTTGATGAGGCGGCGAGGTCTCTTGATATAAAAAGCCGTCACTCGATTCGGCAAATGAAAAAAAGACTATAATTATCGTTTTTTAGGTGATATAATTGCTTTACTGTTTTATCATGGAGATAAAAAAATGGCAAAATATAAGCCCTATGATTCGATTTCGTTTTTGAATGCTTTCAAGGGAAAGGATTTTTACGGCGACTGGCCTACAGTTCCTGAAATGTTCAATATCACTGTAAAACGCTTTCCTGATAGACCGTGCTTCACGGATTTTGAAGGCGAGAACGGCGCAAAGAGAAGTTGGACTTACAGTCAGGCTTTGGAAAGCGTGCTTAATATAGCCTCTTGGCTTAGTGCTAACGGTGTGCGGCACGGAGATAGAATTGCCGTTTCCGGAAAGAACTCTCCGGAGTGGGCTATGGTTTACATCGCTTCTCTTTATGCAGGTGCGACGGTATGTCCGCTTGATTTTGCCTTGCATTTTGAAGAACTGGATAATCTTCTTGAAAGGGCTGAGCCTAAATTTTTCTTTGTGGATGATGAAAAATATTCCTATTTTGCAGAAAAAAATACTCCGTACGCTGTATATTCTCTAAATCCCAAACAGGGGGAAAAATACGTTTTTAATTTTCCTTCGCAACCGACCCAAAAAATCGAATCTTGTGATATTGACGAGACAGCCGCAATCCTTTTTACCAGCGGAACGACAGGCATTCCAAAGGGCGTTATGCTTTCCCACAGGAATCTTGTTAGCGACACCTACATAGCGCAAACTCATATGCAAATTCTTCCTACGGACGTTTTTTACGCCCTGCTTCCGATTCATCATGCGTACACAATGCTTGCCGTATTCCTTGAGGCGATTTCTGTTGGTGCTGAAATCGTGTTTGCAAGAAGCATGGCTGTCACAAAAATGATGAAGGAACTGAAGGAAGGAAAAATAACTATGCTCCTTGGTGTTCCCATGCTGTTCAATAAACTGGCAGCCGGAATCATCAGGGGGATGAAGGCAAAAGGTCCTATTGTCTACGGAATTTTGAGATTTCTTATGAATTTCTCGTATTTTTTCAAAAAGGCGTTCGGCGTGAGTCCGTTCAAAGGTCTTTTCAAATCAATACTTGACAAGGCAAGCATAGGAACGATACGAATTGCAATCTGCGGAGGAGGACCTCTTGCAAAAAGCGTTTTCAAATTCTACAACCAGATGGGAATAGATTTTGTCCAAGGGTACGGGCTAACGGAGACTTCCCCGATAATCGCATTGAATCCTGTCGAGCATTTCAAGATAGAAAGCGTCGGTCGATATTTTGTGGACTACATGGAAATGAAAATCGACGAACCGAATCAGGATGGAATAGGGGAAATATTCGTCAAAGGCTCGATGGTCATGCAAGGGTATTACAAAATGCCCGAAGAGACCGCAAAGGTTTTCACCGAGGACGGCTGGTTCAAGACGGGAGACCTCGGCTGGCTTGACAAGGAAAACTACCTCATGCTTTCGGGGCGCAGCAAGAATATGATAGTAACTGAAGGCGGAAAAAACGTGTATCCTGAAGAGATTGAAGATTCGTTCCAGCTGGAAGGCGACATCCAGCAGATTACCGTCCAAGGCTACATAGCGGACAAGAAAACTGAATCCGAGGAACTTGAGGCTCTGATCTATCCAAGCGACGAACTTTTCAAACGGCTGAACATTTCCAGAGAGGATACCGGAATGCTTTCCAAAAACATGGTAAAGGTCGAAATTCAGGCTGTTGTGGAAAAGGTTAATAAACGTCTGCAGCCTTACCAGAGGATTACAAGAATCGAAGTTCTTGAAAAACCTCTTGAGATGACAACTACATTAAAAGTAAAACGAAACTACAAAAAATAGATAATCCGAGTATCGAGTTTTCTAATTTTTATAAATATCGTATATGGCGTAAGAGCGGCGGAGGAAAAATGAAAGTCTACAAGACTCGTTTTTCCCGTCGCTAGTTCGCCTTGAACCGTCCGATTTTTCCCCGTTGACTTATTCTCAAATTTAAAACATAATAACACGATTTTATGTATTTTTGTTTTACTAATATTGGGTTTTTGCGCTTTTTTGCGAAACCTAAATTAAGATTCAAAAATACACGCTAATCATGTGCCTGAATCTGTTCCGGTTAGAGGTGCGGAATTGATTTAGGATGATGGATTGTCCTGAGCAGGGCATCTAGCACCTTTTTAGCGGCATCGTGTATATTCACTTGATTGCAAAAATGTTTGGTGAATGCTGAGCCGTATGCGGCAGCTTTTGTAGGAGGCTTTTATGTTAAAAAGGGTATTTCTATTTTCTTGTTGTCTTGTATCTTTGATGCTTGTCATTTCTTGTGAAATTGGTTTGGGATCAAAGCCGAACTTTCTTCCGCCGGAAGTAATTGTTGACTATCCTCCAAAAGCCGCCGTAATTCGGGAAGATTTTGTTCTTCGAGGAAGCGCAAAGGATGACGGTTACATAAAAAACATAAAAGCAGTCTTCACGGATACTGAAGATTCTTCTAACGTCAGAGTATTTGATATTGAAGTAAAACCGGAATGGAGCGTAAAAATTCCTAAGGCTTCTCTAAAGGACGGGAAGTATTCTGTTGCTGTAATAGCCACTGACAACACCGACATGGCTGTTGCGGCTGAAACTCTTTTTGAGATAGACAACACTCCGCCTTTGTTCGTAGTGAACCGTCCTTCCGGAATCATTAAGGTCGGCGACCCTGAGAATGATTTTGATAAATACGGTGCTGTTTTTAAAGTCCTTGGACAGGCTGCGGATACCCACAACATTGACAAGATAGAGGTTTCTATAGACGGAAAAAACTCTTTTGTGCGTGCAAATCCTGGATTTAACATTGACGTTTCCTTTCCATATAAAAATGATGGGGGAGCGGATTTTCTTTATACGGATGAGATGCTGGCTTTCCAGGCGGATGGAAAACTTAAAGCGACCATAATTCTTGAGGATGCCGCACGTGTATACGATGATGAAAATGATTTTTCTTCCACACACGGAAACAGAACTTCAGAGTTTTTCCTGCGAAGCGACGTTGATTCCATTCTTGAGAAATGTTCACTCAGAAGAATTCACAACATGATTTCTTTTGGAGGGCTTGATCCTGATGCAAAAAATGCGCTTGAAAATCTTGAGGAACATAAAAAGGGAGGAAATTATCGATTTATCTTTTCTCTTGACCCTAGAGTTTCTCCTGCGTTTTCGTCCAGCATCATAACTCCTGTTGAATACGACCAATTGGATTGGGCAAATACGGTCAAATACACAACGGATAGTATTTCCATCGACCTAAAGCCAAACAAGGATTCAACCCCGTTAATGAACGCTACTCACAAGGATATAAAAGTAATATTTTATTCTTTGAAAAGTGGAAACGATAAGGAAGATTTCAAAGATCTTGAAAAATGTAACAGAACTGTTGTGTACGATTATGCAAATCCTCCTCCTTCCAGTGCAAATTTTGTTTCAAGCAAGACGGGTGAAAACTACACCCTTTCAATTCCTCTAAAGGCGACGGGAGTTACTTCGGGCTGGAAGCGGATTGTTGTGGAAGGAAAAGATTCTTCAAATCTTCCTGGGCATGAGTTCATAGCTGCGGACAGTCTTGGAAATTTCGGCTCTGCGTCAACGACATACTATTATCTTTTTGAAGTAAAGTCCCTTCAGTCAGCTCCGAGGGTTTCCGTAGATCCACTGAAAAATGATGCCCAATTCTGCAAGGGGCAGCCGAACGTTTCGTTCAGAGTGGCTTCTCCTGTATCGAATCTTAAAAAGGCGGTTTGGTTTCGTGAATATACCGATTCAAGCGTGCCTAACCATGAAGAACTTAAAAAGGATCACGTGATTTTTGATTCGGATAATCCTGAGGGACAGTTCTCGTTTGCTCTTACCCAATTCAGTCTTTTTCCCGAAGGCGAAAACTATATTTCTATAAAAGTTTCTAACGAAACCGGAGATGATTCGACCTCTTTCCGGTTCGTAAAGGACACAGTTCCTCCTGCAATAGGAATGGATGAGTCAACTTTATCTCAAAACTTCACGGGTAAGTCGCTTTTGATAGGAACGTTCAACGACGACACTTCCGGAATAAACAAAGATTCTGCCGTTTTCAAGATTGGAACGACAAATAAAAATCTTAGCACGCTAAGCGGAGTTACTGTCGAAAGAACTTCTTACGGCTGGAGCATTGATTTTTCCAACATAAGCGAATTTGCGACAACAGCATATGGAACTAAAGACAGCACAGATATATGGACGGTTCCTATTTACGTAAGCGTGGGAGACAAGGCAAAAAACACTGCGACCAAGACATTCAACATAAAGATTGACCCGTCGGGCGACAAGGCGAGTGCAAGGGTAAGTTCACCTTCCCACGGAGAGACTATGGGCGGAACAGTCCAAATTGTAGGTTCTGCGGACATAAAGAACTCGAATCTTGGTGTAAAGGTGGCTTCCGTAGAAATTCAGATTACCGGAAACTCAAAAAACGCTTCGGAAAGCAATGATGATTGGTTCGCCCGCAGTTGGAGCAGTAAAGATAGCGTGCAATGGAGCGGAAAAACCGGTTCCGACTGGGTGGTGCATCTTGTTGACGGAACTATAGGCTGGAACACAAAAATAGAGGCGGAAAATTTTATAAACACCGGCTCAAAGGCTGATGTTTCGATTCGTGTCAGAGCGAAGAACTCCAACGGAGTGTACGGCTCTTGGAGCGAACCTGTGTCGGTTACTCTTGATTCCGCTGTTCCTAAGATAGACGAGATAAAGATTTCCGGCGAAGAATATAGATATGGCGATTACGTTTCGGGCGACTCCAAATATATCACCGCAAGACTCTACGACGAGTCCGGAATCCAGATGATTCGACTTAGGGGAAATTGTGTCCCAGGCGGCGTGCTTGAATGGAAAACTTCCGGAGGTCAGATTACCGGAAATAATTTTGAAACCTATTTTGAGGTTGACAACACACACAGCGCAGGTTCAACGGGATTCAAGAACTACAAGATTAAAGACAATGCTCTTCTTATAAAGAGCAAAACAAATTCCCTAAAGGATGTAAATCTTACCATAACGGTTCAGGACGGCTCTCAGTTCCATTACACGACTTCCAGGGAAGTCTACCTGCATTGCGACAACGTAAGCCCTAAAGGCGATTTCGGTCTTCCTTTGTGGTCGGGATACGCAAAGTTCTCCGGCAATACGGTAACGGACATCGACCATACGTCGGGCTACGCTCTGCACAAAAACGCAAAGGTCGGTCTTTTGATTTTCTACGGCGACAAAGGCTACAAGATAACAAGCGTAAGCACTTCGGGAAAAACAATGACCATAGACGGTTCGGTAACGGACGAGAAGGGGCTTTGCGTTCTTTATAAACAGGACGTAAATGTTTTCAACGTTGGCGCTTCTCATTATTCCGTGCAGGGATTTTTCAGGGACGACGATTCCGGCGTGGATATCACTTCCATTGCCGTGAAAATAGCCGGACAGGCCATGGATACTTCCAGCTTGAGCATAATAGCACTGCAGGGAAATTATTACAGATTTTCAGGAAGCCTTAATTCTTCCCTAGTGCATGACGGCGAACAAGTGCTGACTTTTAGCATGAAGGATCTGCAGATGAACGCCTTCAGCAAAACTGTAGACGTTCAGGTTAAAAACAAGCCGTTCAAGGTAAAGTCTGTTACTTACAAGACTGACGTAAATCTTGACGGAAGCGTGCAGAATAAGCCTGCAATCGGACTTGTCGAAGAAGTGAGTAGCGAAAAGTTCGTTTACGACGAAAACGACAACGAACATCACTGCAACATAAGAAAACTTTCGGACGAAAAGTTTACGTTTGTTTCGAAAAATTACTCTTCGCTTACGCTTTCATTCGAGCCGAGCGAAACAGGTCCTGCGGACAACGGCTATGCGCTTTCCTGCGACGGAACGGTGCTCTCTTTGGGAACAGATTTTACGGTTTCTTCGGATAAGTCTACTTTGACATTCACGGAAGCCGGTCTTGGAAAGATGAAGAATAAGAATCTTCTTACCATAAAGGTAACGCAGAAAGATAGAAACGTTCCAAGCAATTGGTATACACAGGTGACAGTTCCCGTTCAGGTTGCGATTGCTGATGAGGCAAATCCGACTGCGAGCATTCTTCCTTTATATTGGAACAACAAGGATGACAATAGCCTTTTTAATAATTCCAAGGATTCTGGGCATGTTGAAATAAAGGCAGGAGAAGTTACAGAACTTTCAGGAAAAGTGATTGTCTCGGGAAGTGCATGGGACGACAAGCAGTTGAAAAAGCTTGAAATTTCAGCGGACGGAACAACATTCACCGCATCGTACACTGCGTCTACGGGTAACTGGGCTATCACCCCTTCGTCATCGCAAGGTGGAAAAACGCTTTCCGTTGCCACAAAGTATCAGAACACGAGCGGACATTATGTAGATTGGACTCTTGAATGGGATACGGAGCTGGGCGAATGCGGTCTTTCAAAGAATATTTCTATTAAGGCGACTGACCATGAGAATAAAAAATCAGAGCCCGATACTCCGCCATCTTCTCCTGCTGTATTTTCTGAACCACCGGAAGCAGTCGTTGTGCAAACCGTTGAGCGTCTGTCGGACAATTCTTTCAAGATTTCAAAAGTTCTTTTTGTAGGTCAGTTGGTATGCTTTACAAAAACTGATGCTCTTACAGACACAGCCTATTACGCAAGAATTTCTAAGGTTCAAAGCGTTGAATCGGGGAATTACACATATGAAGTAAAGCGCACAAGGCCGCTTTCTACGGATTCAGGAATTCCTAGGGATTGTACGACTTGCAAGATATACGAATCTAAAAAGAAAATAAACACCAACATAAAATTTGCCGTAGTTCCGTATATCACGGAAGTTACGGTTGGCGAAAGTAGCAATATAACCGGATTGTCGCTAAGGACTTTAAAAGGTCATTATCCTTGCCGCACGGACAAAAAACTTTCCGTTAAGGGGTTCAACATAAAAAATGATTCCGATACGGTCTCAAGATTGTGCGATACTGAAGCCGGAACTACAACCTCTCCGGCGGTATCTAAAACTGCCGAACTTGGTACGACTGTAAAGTCCGGTTATCTTGTTACGTGGCAGAAAGGAATTGCGTCAAGAAACAACATAAACAACAATGTAAAACTTTACAACAAAGGAAACAGCGAATGTATAAACAACATGCCGTCTCCTTCGGATGATTTTTATATTGATGTTTGGGAAGTAAGTCCTGATGCGAGTGCTATAAGACCTGCGGACGGAAAATTAAGTGAAGTTACAATGCGGGTAAGTCCGATTAACGGAATGCTCGGTTTTTCGTTCAACAACGGAACAGCCCTTTATTCCATGCCCCGAAATTCTCCCTATCGCATCTCAACACGTGCTGTAGAGAAAAACTGGGACTCTTACAAGCATGGAACATTCGTATTCGGAAGTAACGGAAACGCATACGGAGTTGCATCCGGCATAGACAAAAATACAAACAGAAATCCGCCGGTTGCTTCGTATTTCTCGTATTTTTCAGAGAGCGTTACTGATGCTAAGCTTAGTAATGCAGGTCAAAACTACGAATCTCTTGCTACCGAGGGGCGTTTTCATATTGAACACACGGGTGTAAAGGCTACTAACGGAAATAATTCGCTTATAGATTCAGATAGAATTCTTTCGCCAAGCCTTGCACCTATAAACGGCGAAGTCTGTCTTGCCTACTACGATTCCATATCAAGGCAGATAAGGTTCAGAGCGCCGGAGCAGATGAAACGATATTACGGACACTCATCAGAATCGTACCATCCCAAAAGAAATAATATCGGAGAGGTTTGTGAAGATGAAGGAAAAACATGTCCAAGGTTCAGCGTGTTTGCAGGAAAAGATGTTACTTATGCTAATCAAGGAGGAGGCGGCGTAAAAGTTGAACGGACAGGTCATCTTCCGGGAGACTCGCTTCCAAGAGAATCGGGAAGTTATCTTTGCATTGCAACGGAAGGCGGTTCAAGCACGAAGGTTCACATCGCTTGGTATGACGAGACTAACGATAAACTCCATTATGCATACACGTCTGACGGCACAAGTTTAAATCCTTCTTGGACAAGAGCATCTTCCGCACTTGATTCGGGCGGAAAGTATTGTCAGATTGTGTTTGACGGAACTTATGTGCACGTAGCTTATCAAGGTTCCGACAATCATCTTCGATATGTAAAAATCTTGAATGGAATCCCAAGCGCTCCGTTGGTGATTGATAATTACAACATAAACGGAAGTGGAATTTCCATTGATGTCGATGAAACAGGAAAACCTGTTATAGGTTATTATGCAAGTTGGCAGCGACAGGCTCGTCTTGCATACAAGACCGGTAGCGGTGATGACGACTGGGAAATTACCGTTGTTCCGTCTGCGCACGGCGTTCCGGAAGACAGGATAAACGCTTGCTCAAAGTATTGTTCCAAGGCTATGAAAGATACTCTCTCCGTGGGAGGTCTCTCTTCTGGCTATGGTGCGCCTCCTTTCGGCTATACCGCCTACTATCCTAACAAACACGGAAAGCCTTGCATGGGTTATGCGGTAACCGTCGGATCTTCTACGCAGATAGAAATTTCGCAGATGCGCTAAAAAATCAAAGAATATTTTGCCAAGGAATACAAAAATTCGTGTTCCTTGGCTTTTTTTGAACAAAAGTATTTTTTAATCCGTGCGGAAAAAATGATTTTGGTTTTTACCAAATATTTCTTCCGCATTTTTTATGTGAATCCTAAAGAAAATGGCATTTTTCTTATTCCGATTAAAAAATCTTTTTCATCATTTAAAACTTATGAATTTGCTTTATATGATTTGTGTTTTTTAGAATGGTAGATTAGAATAATCAATATGAAATTTACAAGAAGCAGTGGAATTTTAATGCACCCCACATCTTTTGCGGGGACACCGGGTATAGGTACGCTTGGGAAACCGGCGTATGAATTTGTTGATTGGCTTGAATCTGCACATCAGACTTTGTGGCAGATTCTTCCTATAGGACCTACAGGCTACGGGGATTCTCCGTACGCCTCTTTCTCGACATTCTCAGGAAATCCTTTGATGATAGACCTCGATAGGCTTGTCGAGAAAGGCTGGGCGGATTCTTCGGACATAGCTCCCACGGAATACATAAAGACCGGCGGAAAAGTCGATTACGGTTCTGTGGTTTGGTGGAAAATGCCCGTTCTCTTTAAGTGCGCGGCGTTCTTCCTTAAAACTTGCGACAAAAAGTCCAGGACAGCCTACGAGGCGTTCAAAAACGATAATTCTTCGTGGCTCGACAATTACGCAAACTTCACAAGCATAAAGCAGTTTTATGATGCGGAAGCAGCCAAGCAGGGAATCAGCGGAATTGCACAGATGTGGAATGCATTTTGGCCGTCCGAACTTGCAAAGTGCGACCCGGCTTCCGTTTCAAAGTGGAACGCAGAGCATATTGAAAACATCGAGCAGATAAAGGCGATTCAGTTCTTTTTTGCCGAGCAGTGGTTCTCGCTTAAAAAATATGCGAACGATAAGGGAATAAAACTTATCGGAGATATTCCGATTTTTGTGGCTCCGGATTCTGCGGACGTATGGGCAAACCAGAAATTCTTCCAGCTTGACAAAAATGGTATTCCTCTAAAAGTTGCGGGCGTTCCGCCGGATTATTTTTCTGCCACAGGTCAGCTGTGGGGAAATCCGCTTTACGATTGGGATGCGATGAAAAAGGACAATTATTCGTGGTGGGTAAAACGCACACAGCGAATGACGGAACTTGTCGACATAGTTCGGATTGACCATTTCCGTGGATTCGAGGCGTATTGGTCTATTCCTTACGGAGAGACCACCGCGGTGAAGGGTGAATGGGTTCCCGGTCCTAACATAGAACTTTTCGATGCAATCAAGAAAAGCCTTGGCGACCTTCCTATAATCGCCGAAGACCTTGGAGTCATCACCGATGGAGTAAAAAAACTTCGTGACGACGCAGGATTCCCCGGAATGAAGGTGCTTCAGTTTGCGTTCGATCCAGCCGAGGCAGGAAAAGACGGAATGGTAAATGCTTTCCTTCCGCATATGTATCCGAATGAAGCCGTGGTTTACACCGGAACTCATGACAACGACACCATGCAGGGCTGGCTTGACAGCGCTGACGATGCGGCTGTAAAGATTGCCGCTGAATATGCGTTCGCAAAGGAAATGACTGAAAAAGAAGCCCGTGCGCTCGTTGCGGACGGCACTCTTACAAAGGCTCTTATCCGTGTGGCGATTGCGTCAAGTGCAGACATGGCGGTAATTCCAATGCAGGACATCCTTTGTCTTGGCACGGAGCATCGGATGAATATTCCGAATACCACAGGCACGAACTGGACATGGCGGCTTCCTGAAGGCGCTCTTACAAAAGAGAATGCAGACTGGCTTTCGTTCATCTCTGACCTTTACGGAAGAAACATAAAAAAGAAGTAGAGTTTTTCTAAAAATTGCACGAACCCGGACGACAGTTCGAATTGGACTTTCGTTCGGGCTTTTTTATTTGTGGCGTTTTCGGAAAATCAGTTCTTGCTTACCATATCTTTATTTACGTTCATTTATGAAAAAACACATGAAAAGGTTTTCGAAAAATCAAAATCCGCAGAAAAATTTCCTGCTTGCTTGAAATATTTTGATGGAAAAATAAACATTCAGTTTCCGATTAGGAGCGGTTATCATTTGTCGCAACGGAATATTCACCTTCAGAAAAATCGTTTCCGGAACTTTCGAATGTGTCTTCGTGTTTTTGTCTTCTGTTTTAGGCAAAAAAGTCCAGCCTAAAACAAAGCGAGCGTTCTTTCGATTCTTTTTATGCTTTCGTTCACACCAAGGATAAGAATCGAGCCGATTAGAGGCGGCGAAACTCTGCTTCCTGTAACCGCCATTCTTATCGGCATCATGAAATCGCCGAGTTTCACGCCGAGTTTTTCAGCGTATTCCTTTGCAAGCGCCTCTCCTTCCTCGTGGGAAACGGCCGGAAGTTTTTGCACGAAAGCTTTTGCCTCTTCAAGCACTTCCTTTGTTTTTTGCGCATCCAGTTTTTTGGGAATAATTTGCTCTGCTTGCGGAACGGAAGGTTCTGTGAACAGAAAACGCACCATTTCCGCAGCTTCGGTAAGATATTTTAGTCGTTCCTTTATGAGCGGCATCAACGCCATGAGTTTTTCTTTTACCTCTTTGGGCGACATGTTCATGGATTTGTCCACGCAGACCGGTTCTCCGTCATCCCCAAGAGAAATCCCCGAATATTCAGGCCCGACTTTCGGCTGCGGCTCAGGGCTTTCCGGATTCAGCGGAAGGAGAGCGTCTTTTGTTCCAGTTATGAACGGAAGCGTCCATTTGTAAAGTTCTTCGTCGCTCAGGCTGCGGATATAGTTTCCGTTATAATATTCGAGTTTCTTGTAATCGAATACAGCGGGAGCTTTGTTCAGGTGTTCCAAACTGAAATTTTTTGAAAGTTCTTCCAACGTGTAGAATTCCTTTCCTTCCTCGTATGAACATCCAAGCATAGCCACGTAGTTTACAATCGCCATCGGAAGGTAGCCCCTCGCCCTGAATTCATTAAGAGACGTCGAACCGTGCCGTTTTGAAAGTTTTTTTCCGTCCTGTCCGTTTACCATCGGAAGGTGGCAAAATTCCGGATGAGGCCAGCCGAACGCCTTGTACATCTGCACGTGCAGCGGAGTCGAAGGAATCCATTCTTGGGCGCGCATTACGTGGCTTATTTTCATAAAATGGTCGTCTACGATGTTTGCAAGATGATATGTCGGAAATCCGTCCGACTTCAAAAGTACGGGATCTGGAGAAATGTCTTCGTTTTTCCATTCTATGCTTCCCAAAATATGATCGGTGAAAGTCGTCGTTCCTTCCATCGGGACTTTCAGCCGAATGACGTAAGGTTTTCCTTCTTTCAAGTTTTTTTCTATCTCTTCGGCTGTAAGATGGCGGCAGTTTCTGTCGTAGCCCGGAGCCATCTTGTTTTCCGTCTGGATTTTGCGGATTCTGTCAAGCCTTTCGGAGTCGCAGAAGCAGTAGTACGCTTCTCCTTTTTCCACAAGTTCCATGGCGTGTTTTTTGTAAAGGTCGAAGCGTTCGCTCTGGACGTAAGGTCCGTATTCGCCGCCCTTTGAGCCGCCTTCGTCCCAGTCGATTCCAAGCCAAGACATTGTGTCGTAAAGGTTTTTTACGTATTTTTCGTCGAACCGGGTGCGGTCTGTGTCCTCAAGCCTGAGTATGAATTTTCCGCCTTTTGAACGCGCGTAAAGATAGTTGAAGAGAGCCGTGCGGACTCCTCCTATATGCTGCATTCCCGTCGGAGAAGGGGCGTATCTTACTCTTACTTCATTGTCTGACATAAAAAACCTCGAAAATAAATGGACTTGCCGAAAGATGACTAAAGCCAAGTTTTGTTGAAATTATTTGAAATAGTATATTGAAAATGATGCTTTTGCTCAATGCGAAGGATTTTCTTAAAAAGAACGTATTTTTTTAAGCTGTTCAAGATAAAAACTGCGCATGTTTTTTC